>JBDTMC010000080.1:0-21475 GCA_039934475.1 Bryobacteraceae bacterium
ATGACGTAGCGAGCAAAGTCAAGGGGCTGAAGGCAGGCGGCGTCGACTATATTTCCAAGCCAGTCCACCGCGAGGAAGTACTCGCCCGCGTGCGCGTCCACTTGCGGATCCGGGAGACCAACCGGAAGCTGGCCCGCGAACAACAGTCGCGGCTGGATGCCTTGCGCAACGCACAGCAGGCAATCCTCGTCCGGCCGCAGGACTTTCCAGAGGCATCCTTCGCCGTATTCTACCAACCGATGGAGGAAGCGGGAGGCGACTTCTATGACGTCGTCCGCCTGGATCACGACGTCTTCGGATACTTCGTCGCCGATGTCAGCGGCCACGGAGCAAGCGCCGCCTTCCTCACGAGCGCGGTGAAGGCGCTGCTGCGCCAGTATGCCGGCCCCCTTTATTCCCCCGAAGACACAATGCGGGGTATTGATACCGTCATGCGGCAGATGATGGGCCATGAGCAATACCTGACTGCCTGTTACGCGCGGCTCAACATCCGCACACGCTCACTATGGGTGGTCAGCGCCGGGCACCCGCCAATCATGGTGGTGAGCAAATCCGGAGAGGCGAACCTGCTGCAAATGAATAGCGATCCACTCGGGATCTTCAGCACTCTTGTGCTCCAGGGCAAAGAACTGCGCGTCGCTCCCGGCGACCGGATCTTCCTCTACAGCGACGGACTGATTGAGACAGGACCTGGCGGCCGCAAGTCAGGGTTGGCGCTATTACAGAAGGCCTGCGTCGAGCGCCGCGGTCAACCACTGGCAGAGGCTGTGAAGGCAATTGCGGGGACAATCCGCGAATCGGCCCAGAAGATCGGTGACGATCTTCTCCTGTTGGCGGTGGAGGTTCCCCAGTGAAGCCCCTCAGACAAGAGTTGCGCTTGGCCTTGCCCGCGACGCTGGCAGCGGCCACTGATATTGTCGCCGAGGTCAAGCAGCGGCAAATGGTGCCTCCCGGGCCGCCACACTCGTTTTGCATCGAGCTATTGGTTCGCGAGGCGGTTACGAACGCTGTGGTCCATGGCTGCAACGGCACCGAATCTGGAACCGTTCTTTGCGTGGTACGGCGTCAACAGGGGCGCCTCTTTATTTGGGTGGAAGACAACGGGCCGGGCTTTGACTGGCGTGCCCGAGGAAGCCGCAGTTCCGACCCGGCCATACCCGGCGGACGTGGCATTGAAATCTTTGAGAAGTTCGCGACGCGACATCGATTTAATGCGAAGGGTAATGGCGTCGCCTTATTGTACCGATTTGAGGGAGAGTGACTCGAATGGAAATGAATACGATTCCTGACTCTGCGGGTGCCATCCTGTGCCCGAGCGGTGACGTAGTGGCGGATTCCGAGACAGAGCTGCGGCGCAGGCTGCGGGAGCTGGTTGCCTCCGGCGTTCGCAAGCTGACAATTGACCTCAGCAACGTCCAAATGATGGACTCAGCGGGTCTGGGACTGCTCATCGCGGCCCACAATTCCCTGAGTAAGAGCGGCGGGGAGCTGACCGTGATTCATGCCACTCACGATTTGCTCGAATTGTTCCGCACGATGCGGATGCACCAGCACTTCAGTATTTCGGGAGAGTAGCGGCACTTATGATCGAGCACGATTTCAGCGACGAACTTATCCAGGATTATCTGGCGGAGAGCCGGGAGCATCTCGGCACTATCGAAAACGACCTTTTGGCGATTGAGCAGGCAGGGTCTCAGATCGACGAACAGTTGGTGAACCGCGTGTTTCGGGCGGCGCACTCCATTAAAGGCGGAGCTGGGTTTTTCGGACTTACCGTAATCCGGGAATTGGCCCACAAGACCGAGAATGTCCTCGATCTCATTCGTTCCCGCCAAATTACACCGAACTCGGAGATGGTCAGCATCCTTTTGCTCGCCTTCGACAAGCTCCGGGAACTAGTGGACGACTACGCCAACAGCAACCAGTCGGAGATCGCAGAGTTTGTCACAGCTCTCACTGCGGTAGCTACCTCTCACCTTCCTGAGTCGCAACGCGACCTGCTGTCGGCAACGGTGGCGCTGGAGACGCCGACGGCAAGGCGTTTGATCGAGGTCTCAGCGTTCGACCTGGATCAGGCCAGACGGGGCGGCAAGTGGATCTATCTCATCCGCTACGATCTCTTTCACGATTTTGATCGCCGCGGGAAAACGCCGCTATCGGCCCTTCGCACTTTGATCAAGTGCGGCACCATCCTTGAGACGGCCATCGATCTGCAATCCGCAGGCTCGCTCGAAGACGACGCCTCTCATCAATTGCTGATGGAAGTCCTCTATGCCACAGTCCTCGAAAAAGACATCATTGGCGATCTGGTGGAAGTTAAGGCTGACCAGATCCAGGTCATCGAGCGGAATGGTTCGTTCGAACCGTTGAAGAAGCCGGAAAGCGCGGTTACTGTGCCCGCGACGGCCCCCGAAGTCCCGACTGCCCCGCTCCCCTCACCCGCGCCCGCACCACCGCCGATACAGGCCACCGCCCCCCAAACGGTAACACCGAGCCCGACGGCCGAGGCAACCATCCGTTTGAATGTCGGGTTGCTCGATTCCCTGATGACTTTGGCCGGCGAACTCGTATTGAGCCGTAACGAGCTCAACGAAGCTGTCAGCCATCGCGATCACCAGGGTATTGAAACGGCGGCGCACCGCTTGAGCCTGGTTACCTCAGAGCTGCAGGAAGCTGTGGCTTTAACGCGCATGCAGCCGGTGGGAACCGTTTTCGCCAAATTTCCTCGTGTGGTTCGCGAACTGGCCCGCGCCCTGGGCAAGGAAATCGACCTGCAGATGGAAGGCGGTGACGTCGAAGTCGACAAGACGATCCTCGAGGGTCTGAGCGACCCGCTGACGCACATGGTCCGGAATTCGGTGGACCACGGTATCGAGACACCCGAGCAGAGACTTGCCGCGGGAAAACCTGTAACCGGCACCGTGACGCTCAGTGCGCGGCACCAGGCCGGACAGGTGGTCATCGAAATAGCCGATGACGGCCGGGGCCTCTCGGCAGACAGAGTGATGGCGTCGTGCGTCAAAAAGGGTCTCATCACACAAGAACAGGCCTCCGTGATGACCGAGAGCGATAAGATGGCGCTGATCTTCCTACCCGGCTCATCAACCGCGGAGAAAGTGAGCGACGTCAGCGGACGCGGCGTCGGCATGGATGTCGTTAAGACAAATCTCGATAAATTGGGGGGCAAGATTGAAATCGAGTCTGCGGCCGGTCGAGGGACTTCGTTCCGGATCAAGCTGCCGCTGACACTCGCCATCATGCCGAGCCTGCTGGTGTCCGAGAATGGCGAACGATTTGCGATCCCTCAGACCAGCGTCGGAGAACTCATTCGCATACCCGCTGCCCAAAGGGCAGAGCGAATCAATCACGCCGGTGGCGCCGAGGTATTGTTGTTGCGCGATCGCCTTGTCCCGCTGTTGCACCTCTCTGACGCCCTGGAAATTCCCGACCGCGGGCGTGCCGAAGGAGCATGGAACATCGTTCTGGTCGGCTCCGGAACATTTGAGTACGGCCTGGTTGTAGAAGAACTTCATGACACCGTAGAAATCGTCGTCAAACCCCTGGGACGACACCTGCAAGCGATCCGCGACTACGCCGGGGCCACGATCCTGGGCGATGGCAGGGTGGCTCCAATCATAGATGTCGAACTGCTGGCAAGCCGCGCAGGGCTGACGCAAACGGCGACGACGAGGGACAGCGTCGTCACAACGGCTGCCGACAAGAGTTCCCTCCTGCTGTTTTTCAACGCGCCAAGCGAACCATGCGCTCTGCCTATCGAATTGGTGACACGAATCGAAAGCGTGGAGCAGAACCAGATCGAATACCTCGGCGGACGGCGGACATTCCAATACCGCGGCGCCAGTCTTCCGCTGGTCAGTTTGCACGACATCGCCTCGGTGGGCCAATTGGATGATTCCCAGGATTGGAAAGTGATTATTGTGGAGCGCAACGGCGGCTCCTTTGGACTTCTAGCCGCAGGGCCACTGGACATGATCGAGACGGCTCTTTCGATGGACGCGGTCACACTTCGACAAACTGGCGTGGCTGGTTCGGCGATTCTGAACGGAAACGCCACTCTCATTCTCGAAATCGTGGAGTTGGCGGAGACCGCACTCGGCCGCCAGGAACCGCCGCCCAAACCTGCCGTGGTTCCCGAACCTGGGGGCGAAACGGTTGCCCGGCAACCGATGATACTCGTGGCCGAGGACTCTGAGTTCTTCAGGAAACAAATCACGAAGCTTATCGAGGCGGTGGGTTACCGGGTACTACCGGTCGAGGACGGCCAAGCGGCGTGGGAAGCGCTAAACAACAACAGTATGGACGTATCGGTCGTGGTGACCGATTTGGAAATGCCCCGCTTGGATGGGCTCGCACTGACTCGTCAAATCCGTGCCGACAAGCGATTTGCCGGGCTACCGATCATTGCCCTCTCGGCGCTCGCCGGCGAAGAGGAGATCGAGCGCGGCCTGGCGATGGGTGTCACCGAATACCAAGTGAAACTCGATCAGGATCAATTGCTCGACGGCATCCGCCGAGCTTTACAAGGAAGGTTGCAGTAGCACCGCATCGGGCGGTTCCAAGGGAAAACACATGAAACACTGGAAAATTGGGACGAAGATCTGGGCTGGCTTCGGAGCGCTGATGCTGATCGCGCTTGCGCTGGGAGGCTTCTCCTACATCGAGGTGAGCACTATCGATGCAACTGCCCGGGGGATTACGGACGATGCGTGGCCGGGAGCATTCGCCATCATGCAGGCGCGACGCTGCACGATCGAGGGGTACTATTTGCTGGCTGAGCATATCGCGGTAATCGATCAGTCGCACATGACCAACTTGGAGAGTAAGATCCGAGACTTCAAGCAGCGGCGGTCGGAACTCTTATCAGGTTACGAGAAGACAATCCTCGACGCGAAAGAACGCGGTCTGTACGGCACTCTCGGTAGCGTTCAGGGCTCGTACACAACCATTTATGACGATATTCTACGCCAGAGCAGCGCGGGCAAGAAACGCGAAGCCGCCCAAATGATCAGTACCCGGCTGGCGCCGGCCTACGAGGCCGTTATCGCGGCGACCGAAGCGCTGGTGAATCTCAACAAGGAAGCCGGCGATGCCGCAGGTAAGCAGATCAACGCCCAAGTCGATCGATCCGCCCTTGGAATCGGAATCCTCTTGGCGGTCGGGCTGATCGCCGGTCTCCTCACTGCCGTTACGATCACCAAAAGCATCAGCAAGCCAATGGCGGCCGTCGTTGACCATCTGAAGTTGATCGCCGGAGGGAACGTCTCCAAAGACATGCCGACGGAATACCTGAATCGCAGCGACGAAATCGGGGCCCTGGCGCAAGCCATGCAAGGGACCTCCGTGAGCCTACGGACGATGATTCAGGACATCAGCAGTAACGCCACCCTACTGGCGGCCTCTTCGACGGAACTCCTGGCGAGTTCCGATCAGATGACGGCTGGTTCGCGGCATGCATCGGAAAAGGCCAACTCCGTGTCGGCGGCTGCCGAGGAGATGAGTTCCAACGCCGTTTCCGTGGCGGCGGGTATGGAAGAGACGTCCACCAACCTTAGTCACGTATCAACGGCTACGGAACAGATGACAGAGACGATTTCCGAGATTGCCTCCAACTCGGAGAAAGCGCGCGCCATTACCTCGGACGCGACGCGGCAAGCTAAACGGATCACTGAGCAGATCAACCATCTTGGATTGGCAGCCAAGGAAATCGGCAAGGTGACGGAAACCATTACGGAGATCTCATCGCAGACCAACCTGCTGGCTCTCAATGCAACCATCGAGGCCGCGCGCGCAGGAGCGGCAGGAAAAGGATTCGCCGTGGTAGCAAACGAAATTAAGGCATTGGCGCAGCAGACCGCGGCGGCTACCGAGGACATCAAGAGCCGAATTAGCGGCGTCCAGTCGTCCACGGCAGACGGCATCACCGAAGTCGGAAAGATATCCCAGGTAATCGCCGAGGTGACCGAGATCGTGAACTCGATTGCGGCAGCCATTGAGGAGCAGGCTGCTTCGACTAAGGATATCGCTCGTAACATCGCCGAGGCCTCCACCGGTGTGGCTGACGCCAACGGACGAGTCGCCGAAACATCTCTGGCGACACGGGAGATAGCGCGCGACATCGTCGAGGTCGACAGGTCGGCACAGGAGATGGCCAGCGGTAGCGATCACGTTCGTTCCAGCGCCCGCGAACTCTCGACCGCCGCCGAACAGCTGAAATCCATGATGAGCCGCTTTCAAGTTTGACCAAGACCCACTAACCCAACATTGAGGGCACTTGTGATGGGAGAACGACCAACTATGTCTGAACGGAAACTGACCGGGACGGCCACGCTACTGGCAACATTTCACGTGCGCCAAGCCTTGTGTGCTTTGGATGCGGCATCGGTGCAGGAGGTGATTCGCTTTCGGCCGCCTACACCGATCCGTCATGCACCGCCGGAGATTCTCGGTGTGATTAACTTGCGCGGCAAAATCGTGACCCTGCTCGATCTGGGCAGAATCCTCGGATTTGGCCCCGCCAGCGCCGGAACGGAGAGCCGGATCTTCATTGTCGAGGACCGGGGTGAATTCCTGGGACTTCTTGTGGACAGCGTGGAGGGTGTCATCGAAGCCGAGGCGGAAACGTGTGGACCCTTGCCCGCCAATGTTCCGCCTTCGCAGGCGCGCTTCTTCCGCGGCGTGCATCGCAGTAACGGACACGTGATTACTTTGTTGGACGCCTCGGAGATTTTCTCAGAAGGGCGCGCGACGTAGCGTTTCGAGGTAGGGCAAGCGATATGAGCACGCGTGTACTAGTAGTGGACGATTCCGCGGTGTTCCGCCGCGTCGTCTCCGAGGCCTTGACCGGGCTACCGGACGTGGAGGTAGTGGGAACCGCTTCGAATGGGCGGCTCGCACTATCCCGCCTCGACTCGATTCGGCCGGACCTGCTGACAGTCGACATCGAGATGCCGGAAATGAACGGAATAGAACTGCTCCAGGCGATAACGGACGCCGGAAGCACCGCAGGAACGATTGTCCTCAGCTCTCTTACACGCCGCGGCGGCGAGCTGACGATGCGAGCGCTCGAGTTGGGCGCTTTCGATTTTCTCACTAAGCCGGAGACTACGAACCCGGCAGCCGGGATCGCCGAATTGCGGACTCGGCTCGCGCCAATGCTGCGGGCGTTCCAGCGGAAGCGGGAGATACGGTCACTCCTGGCGCCGGGCGCCAAGAGGGTGGCTGGACCAATCGAGACGAAGAATGCGGGCCCAGTAACTTTGCGGAGCGTGACACGTTCCGGATCGCCGCTGGTATTGATTGGAGTCTCAACGGGAGGACCGGCGGCCCTGGCGGAGTTGCTGCCAGCCATTCCGGCAAACTTCGGGGCGCCTGTTCTCATTGTCCAACACATGCCTCCCCTATTCACGCAGGCTCTGGCTTCCAGTCTTCAGAGGAAGTGCGCACTACGGGTCAAGGAGGCCGAAAACGACGAGATTGTGCTTGCGGGAGGAGTCTATTTGGCGCCGGGTGGCAAACAAATGAAGATCGCCACGGGGCCCAAAGGAGAAATCGCAGTGAAATTGACTGACGATCCGCCGGAGAACAATTGCCGGCCCGCTGTCGATTATCTGTTTCGCTCGGCTGCCCTCAGCTTTCCCGGCCGATCGATCGCCGTCATTCTCACCGGCATGGGACAGGATGGAACCCAGGGCTTGAAACTACTCAAACGCAGCGGCTGTTTCAGCGTGGCGCAGGATGAAGCGACGAGCGTTGTGTTTGGCATGCCGAGGGCGGCTGTGGAGGCCGGTCTCGTCGATAGTGTCCTGCCGCTGAACGCGATTGCACATTGTCTGTTACGGCAGGTGAGTGGGACGCGACTATGATTCGCCTGCTGCCGGAGGAACGCGCGGTTGTGCACCAACACATCTACGCGATCTGCGGAATCTCCTTGGATGCCAGCAAAGACTACCTGATTGAAGGCAGGCTGGGCAGGCTTGTGGAGGATCACGGCTGCCGGAGCTTTGCCGAATTCGTCGGCCGGGCGAAGGCCGATGCTCGAGCCACCATCAACCGCCGGATCATAGACGAGATCACAACGGGAGAAACCTTGTTTTTTCGGGATAGCGCACCCTTTGACCTTTTGCGGCACAAGGTGATTCCGGAGATGATCGACAGGCGTTCGCGAGCGGGCGGCCGTCCCACACTCCGGGTATGGAGTGCTGCGTGCTCCACCGGACAGGAGCTATACAGCATCGCCATGGTGTTGAGAGAATGCCTGGGCGACGTGAGCAAGTACAACCTGCGGCTGATCGGCACCGACATCTCCGACCAGGCGGTGGCAAAGGCGAGCGAGGGAATTTTTGGGCAAATCGAGATTGAGAGGGGCCTTAACGAGGCCGGACGTCAGCGTTTTTTCACGACCCATCCCCGGGGCTGGAGGATTCAGGACGAAATCCGAGCCATGGTGACATTCCGCCGGCTGAATCTATTTGAGGACTTTGGATCCCTTGGTAAATTTGACATCCTGTTTTGCAGAAACGTCGCAATCTATTTCAATGAACTCGACAAAAAGTCGGTATTCGATCGTCTGGGACGGAGCCTGGAAAGTGATGGCTGTCTGGTGATCGGAGCCATGGAAACGCTTAGCGGCGTCAGCCCCCAGTTCGAGTCGATGCGGCACCTCCGTACCGTTTACTATCGGCTAAAAGGCGCTATTGCTCCCTTGCCTGTGTCCTCAACCTCGACCTTCCGCGCGCCAGAGCTTCTACGGCGCTAGTTCCGTGCCCTTTTTCCGAGTTCCTTTGAGGGAGAGTCGATTGGGACATTAAAACTGTACCTAATATTTAAGTTTCTTTGCATTTTATGGTTATGGTGGTACCATTTCAGACATAATTACAGTACTATTCTCCTCGAATACTAGGGATGATAGGCCCTAGCGAGGCGAAGTTTGAGAGCTGATCGGCGAAGTAAAGTTACGGCCGCTCCAGACGGACGCGGCGTGCCCCAAAGCGCTGACAGCCTTCCCTGCGGATGCTTGCCATGGGATGGGGAATCGCGACAAAGCTCGGGATTTCATTGGGAGCGGGCCTACTCGTGTCCGTGGGTGTGAGTTCGTACGTCTCCTATCATGCCGTCTCCGGATTTATTGAGGACACCAGAGGGGTTGTTCACAGTCACGAAGTAATACGCGAAATGGAAGCGTTCCTGATCGCATTCTCGAGACTGGAGACAGGCGTTCGAGGCTACCTGCTCACCGCTGACCGCCGGTATCTCAAGAACTACGACAGGACGATCTCGGCATTGGACGACGCCGAACACACTCTAGCCAACCTGACGAGTGACAATCCATACCAACAGGCGCGCCTTCGGCAAATGGGCGAGTTGAGGCGCCAACGGATCGCCATATACGATGACACGGTAAAAACAGCGCCACAGAAAGCAGGGCGAAACCGGCAACCGGCCGACGTACTTGAAGCGGGCCGGCCGGCGCGGGAGTCGATGCGTACGCTCGCCACCCAGATTGAGCGCGACGAGGAGTCCCTCATGTCGAAACGCAGGGCGGAAGCCTCTCAGAGCGCCAGAAACAGCCTTCGCTTGATCCTCTTCGGCGGAGTGTTTGCTTTTCTGGCCACGGGTCTCACTGCGGGCATGGCAATTCAGCGCGTCACGGGCAGCCTGCGGTCTCTTGGCAGAAGCATCGACAGCCTGAGTGGAGGAAGTTTCGTGCAGCCGTTGGAGGTGTGCACGCGCGATGAGGTGGGGGATCTGACAATCGGCTTCAACCGCATGGTGGCACGGTTGAAAGAGGCTCACGAGACGCTGTTGGAGCAGCGGAATTTGCTCGAGTCGATTCTTAACAACATGGGCGAGGGGGTGGCGGCGGTGGACGCAGATTCCTCCTTCGTGGTGTACAACCCGGTCTGCATGAAGCTACTGTGTTATCCCTCCGACAGTCCGCCGACCAACCTTCGCGAATCGAGCGGGCGCATGTGGAAGGAAGATCTCACAGTCAGCCTGACGCGCGACGAATTGCCTTTGGCGCGCGCGCTCCGCGGCGAGTGCGTGACTGCGGAGGTCCTTGCCGTCAAGACTACCGATGGCGGTCCGGTGCGGTTCACGCGGGTGACCGCGCGGCCCTTTTCCGGAGCGGACGGACAGATTCGTGGTGCGGTAGCCGTCCTCAGTGACGTTTCGGAGGAACGGGAGGCAGCAAACGCTCTCGCCGAAAACCAGAGGCTTCTGCAAGCCATACTACTTGCTCTCCCGGTGGGAGTCGTGGTGGCTGACTCGGCCGGAAAGATCTCGATATCGAACAACGTCGCCAAGCTTCTGCTCACCGGACACTCCAACGGCAGGGATTTGGATTCTGAAATCGCAATGCGATGGTGCGGCACTTCCCCAAGCGCCGAATTTCCTCTCTTTGAAGCGCTACGCCACGGCCGGAAAGTGATGGAGCACGAGATCAAATTGCGGGCGCCCGGCGCTCCGGAAAGGACGCTTATGGTTTCTGCAGTACCGCTATTGAACGCCGAGTCACAAATTGCCGGATCAGTAGCTGTTGTAAACGACTTAACAGAAAGAGCGCGGCTGGAAGACAAGCTGAGAGAAGCGAACCACGAACTGGAGACATTCAGCTATTCGGTGTCACATGACTTGCGGGCTCCGCTGAGACACATCTACGGTTTCACAGAACTACTCCGCGAACACGCGTCCGGGTCTTTGGATGAAAAGTCCCAACGCTACCTGCAGACGATATCTGCGGCCACCGGACGAATGGGGAAACTCATCGACGATTTGCTCGCATTTTCGCGGATGGGGCGCACGGAAATGATCCGGTCAAACCTCGATATGGGACAGATCGTGCGTGAGGTCGTTGAGTTTTCGCAGCACGAAGCAGCCGGGCGCCAAGTGGAATGGACCATTGGCAGCCTTCCGCAGGCCACCGGCGACCCCGACATGATCCGGCAGGTTCTCTCCAATCTAATTTCAAACGCACTCAAATATTCCTCGCCAAAGCCGATCACGAAAATCGAGATCAGTGGAGACGCCCGGGTGAGTGAAACCGTTTACTCGATCAAAGATAACGGCGTAGGGTTCGATATGAAATACGCGAGCAAACTCTTTTCTCTTTTCCAGCGGCTTCACGGGCCCCGGGAGTTCGACGGAACCGGAGTGGGGCTGAGTATATGCGCTCGCGTAGTGAAGCGCCATGGCGGACGGATCTGGGCCGAGGCGGCGGTTGACGAAGGGGCGACGTTCTCCTTTTCGTTGCCGGCAGGAAAGGATCGATCATGACGGAGACAAAACCATTGCGAGAAATACTGCTTGTGGAAGACCACCCGAACGACATCGAACTGACGCTGGAGGCATTGTCGGCTCACCATATGGCCAATCCGGTGGTTGTGGTGGAAGACGGGGCTCAAGCGCTCGACTACCTTTTCTATCGGGGTAAGTATACGTCGCGCTCACCGGGGTTGCCGATACTGATCTTGCTCGATCTGAAGCTACCTAAGGTGAGCGGGCTGGAAGTACTGGCGGCGCTGAAGGCCGACGCCGTGTTGAGTCTGGTGCCGGTGGTGATGCTGACGGCCTCTAAAGAAGAGTTCGACGTTGTTCGAAGTTATCAACTGGGCGTCAACGCTTACGTAGTCAAGCCGCTCGTCTTTGATGCGTTCCTGCAGGCTGTTCGTCAAATTGGAGGCTTTTGGGGAATCGTAAACGAGCCGCCACCGCCCATAGCGGCCCAGCGTCTCAGTAGCTTGCAGGCGCCGCGCAGCGATTGGCCAGACGGGGGGCAAGGCTGACCGCCGGCCGGGCCGACGTAATGAGCGAACAGAAAATGAGCCAAGCAGTTTCCATCCTCTACCTGGAAGATGATGCGTCGGACTATGAACTTGCGCTCGAGCTTCTAGCTCAGAGCGGAATTCCAAGCAAAGCAGTGCGGGTAGAAACTGAAGACGGATTCCGCGCCGGCCTCGGGTTGCACGATCTGCAAATCATCCTCGCGGACTACCACCTTCCGGGCTACAACGGCCTATCGGCACTGAGTCTGGCGCGTAAACTGCGCCCCGAGGTTCCCTTTGTCTTTGTGTCCGGAACGCTGGGAGAAGAAGTGGCGATTGCCGCTCTGACGAATGGGGCCCGCGACTATGTGCTCAAGCAGCGCTTGATGCGCCTTGTGCCCGCAGTGCGGCGGATTTTGCAGGACGAGGAGGCGGCAAGGACCCTTCGCCGCACGGAAGAACAACTCCGCCAGGCTCAGAAAATGGAGATAGTCGGTCAGCTCTCAGCGGGCATTGCCCACGATTTCGGAAACCTGCTGACGATCATTCTGGGATATTCAGATTTGCTTCTTCAGCAAGTGGACGGTATACGTTCGGTCCAGAATGTGGGCCAGATAAGAACGGCGGCGGAGAGAGCGCTGGCGATTGTGCGGCAGTTAACAGCGTTTGCGAGGGGAACAACCCAAGCGCGAAGCACTTTCGATTTGAACAGCGTCGTATCGGGAAATGAGCGCTTACTGAGGATGCTGGCCGGCCAGAAGATTGAGGTCAACGTAGCGATAACCGACTTTCCGATCATGGTAGCCGCGGAACTGAACCAGCTCCAGCAGGTCATCCTGAACCTCGCCGCCAATGCCCGCGATGCCATGCCGGAAGGCGGCGTTTTGACGATCACGTCGGCCAAGGTGCCGCGGGACGGCACCGAGCGCGCGGCACTCCGGGTGTCCGATACGGGTGTTGGAATGTCGCTAGACGTCCGGGAGCGAATCTTCGAACCCTTCTTTACGACAAAGGAAATGGACGGCGGCACCGGATTGGGACTGTGGATGGTGAGAAAGATCGCGGGGGAACACGGTTGGACCATCCAGGTGGAGAGCGAGCGCGGGAAGGGTACCACGTTCGAAATCGTTCTTCCGCTGGAATCGACCACACCGGCAGATGCCAGACCGGTCCGCGAACGCGAGGGCGCGCTAGTGATTGTCGGCGACAATCGCCTGGAAGGTACGATAGCCACCGCCCTGGCTGAACTGGGTTACGAGACAACCAGAAACAACGGACTGGCCGATTTGCTGATTGCCACCAACGGAATAGCCGCAACGCGAGTATTGATCACAGATTCCCCGGCAGCCGGAGCACTTGGTACCGGAATTGGAAAAACTACCCGGGACGAGAAGCGTTGGAAGGTGGTGTACATCGAAAAGAACGCGATAGATCCGAATCCTGTGGCTGGCGCAGACTTGGTGCTTCGCCAGCCGTTTACGCTAGAGAATCTGCGATCCGGATTGGCGCGCCTGCAGCGCGAGGATCATGAGCAACCGGGATGCACCGAGCTACCGGTGAGGCAGTAGAGCACTACGGTTTTTGAAACGCACATTTCCGGGTACTTCCGGTAAAAATTTCAGGGTGGCTTACGCCTGTACCCTCGGTCGCCCGGTACCAGGATCTTCGGGCGACTGCTGGTACAGGTTGTGATAAACGCAGAAGAGCGCGAGTTCCAGCCTATCCGACACTCCGGTCTTTTCAAAAGTGGAATGCAGGTGAATCTTCACGGTCTGTGGACTGATAAAGAGTGCTTCCGCGATGTCGCGGTTGCGAAGTCCCTGGCAGAGTAGCCGCACGACATCGAGTTCTCGCTTGCTCAAACCGTGCAATTTACTCGCTTTCGGGGCAAACGTCCTTGGCTGGGGGGCGTGCTGGCTTGACATTTGTTGCATCACTGCTGCAGTAGTTGCGGCATCCACCCAGATTTCACCTCTCTGGACGCAGCGCACTCCGTTGAGTATCTGGTTAGTGGGGCTTGCCTTCGCAACAATGCCGGCGCAACCAAGCCGCATGGCATCGACGTAGTGGGTACGGTCATCGGAATCGGTAAGCAGAAGCACTTTGATGCTTTGGTCCACCTGACGAAGCAGGCGTAGGGTGGCCAGACCGTCAAATGTCGCGCCGCCCAGTTCCATGAGGACTATCTCGGGCTGAAGGTTGGCGGCAAGCGCCAGCAGTTCACTGCTGTTCGCAGCTTCGCCGACAACCCGTAAATCACTGAGGGCATGGAAGATCCCTTTCAGTCCCTCACGAACGATGGGATGTCCGTCAGCAATGACAATCCGAGCAGGTGGGCGCTCTGGAATAGGTTGCGACCGCTCCTGGAACAGAACTGAAGATTGATGGTAAGTTTCGAGGTTCATCGTTGCACGCGGTTTGTGCGAGGCACGTTTAAGGCCATACTTTCGAAGGCATTCCCGAACTCCGAAAATGGAAGGCAATCGGATGCCAGTGCGACGTGAAATGAGATTTCTGTTCCCGATCAACGTGCGGCAAGGTCGCAGAGAGTGAAGGGGATACCATGAATAAACAACAAACAAAAACACTCTTGGTGGTATGCGCAGCTCTCGCCCTTCCTATGGTCAGCCAGGCGAGCAACGGCGCAGACGATTCGGGGATCAAATTTTACGGCATTGTGAAGACGCTGCCACCTGGCGGTTGGGTGGGAACCTGGGATGTGGCCGGCCAAACGGTTTGGGCCACGGGCACCACGAAGATCTTGGGATCGCCGCTTGTAGGGTCGTGCGTGGAGGTTCAGGGGACTCCGCGAGCGGACAAGTCGGTGGATGCGAGCAAAATCTCCACAGACGACGCGGCACGCTGTGCGGCTCCTACTCCAGTGCCAACACCGTCTCCGAATCCGACTCCCTCTAATCCGAGCTTCTACGGCGGGGTTCAGTCATTGCCGACTACCGGCTTAGCCGGAGTGTGGGTAATCTCCGGAAAGGTAGTGAACGTTAGCACTGCAACCAAGATCCAACAGGAACGGGGACCTGTGGGAGTGGGCTCTTGTGTGGAGGTGACGGGCGCCACCGCGGCGGATGGATCGATTACCGCGGACGCCGTCGAAGTGCAATCGGGCAGTGGCGGATGCGCCTCGTCGGCTGAGAATGAGCGGATGGAAGTGGAATTCGCCGGACCGGTTCAGGCGCTACCTTCGGCCGGCACCACTGGTACGTGGACGGTTGCCGGGCGAACCTTGCGAGTAACAGCGGCAACGGTGATCGAGACACGGGGCGCTATTTTGACGGTAGGAGCATGCGTGGAAGTGCATGGAAAGTTCGCCTCCGATGGTGTCGTGGATGCGTCCAGCCTGAAGGCCGACGATTCCTGCCAGGCGGCCGGCGCAAACGCACCTTCGCCCGGATTTGTGGGTACGGTGCAGGGTCTTCCGGCCTCCAGCCTGATTGGTGACTGGAGAGTTGCGACGCGAGTTGTTCACGTGACCGCTCAAACCCTTTTAGATCCGAACAGCAAACCATTTGCTCTCACCTCCTGCGTCGAAGTGAGCGGCGCCGTCCTGGCCGACGGTTCGATTCAGGCGAGCCGTGTTCATGGTGAGGACACGGAACGATGCGGAGCGGGAACACCGTCCACGGAAGGTCAGTTTGAGGTAGAAGGCGTGGTGGAGTCGAAGCCAGCGAGCGGCACTACCGGTGACTGGACAGTAAGCGGAAAAACGATCCGCGTCTCGGCGACAACTGTCATCGACACAGAGCATGCCGCCCTCATCGTTGGGGCGTGTGTCGAAGTGAAAGGCGCGATGCAATCCGACGGTTCCGTTGCGGCCGCAAGCCTCGAAGCACGGTCGAGCAGCGGCACTTGCGTGTTGAAGGGCGGAATCGTGAGCGCCGCCAGTTTCTCGGGATCTGCCGTGGCGCCTGGGCAGATTGTCTCGATCTTTGGCCTGAGCATGGGACCGGCAACGCCTGCCCTGCTGCACGTAAGTGACGACCACGTGGACACACGGCTCGGAAACGTCCGCGTGCTTTTCAACGGGGTTGCCGCTCCGCTGGTAATGGCGGCATCCGGACAGATCAACGCGGTTGTTCCCTTTGGGATCGACGACAAGAAGCCGGTTGAAGTGCAAGTTGAGAACAACGGCGTCTGGTCGAATACGATGACGGTTGCGGTGGCAACAGCCGCACCGGCTTTGTTCACGGCTACTCAGGACGGCCGGGGCCGAGGGGCAGTTCTCAACTACGACGATTCGACGGGCGGGTATCGCAGCAACGACTCGCAGAATCCGTCACATCGGGGCGGCGTGGTAGTCATGTACGCCACTGGCGGAGGAAGGATGGAACCGGAGATTGAAGACGGACGCGTGGTGAGCGGCACAAGCTATCCTCGGCCCGTTCAGAAAGTGGAGTTACTGATCGGCGGCAAGCTCGCCGAAGTGCAGTACGCCGGTGCGGCGCCGGGCATGGTGGCAGGGGTCCTGCAGATCAACGCGAGGATTCCGGACGACTCCCCAACCGGGGATGATGTGTCAATCATCTTGAAGGTAGGAGACCACCAGAGTGACGACAAAGTGACGTTGTCGATCCGGTAACCAGAAGGCGCGGTTGCGGGCGGTTCGTCCTTCACTGTAGTATCCACTCTGTGGACATTACTCGACGAACCGCCCTAACCGCGTTTACAGCCGCCGCGGCCGTGCAAGCGCAGCAGAAATATCCGAACTGGAAGCCGAGACTTGGTGTGCTTTGCGACTACACCGACTCGAACCTGGAATTCGTCAGGTCAGAGGGATTCACCAGCATGCAGTTGCGCTTGAATCCGGACAAGGTGGACGACGCGACCGCGGCGGCGATCAAAGACAAGATTGCCAAAGCGGGCATCAGGGTATCGTCGCTCGCCTGTGACGGAAATCACATCGATCCAAATCCCGCGGCGCGGGAACGCCAGAATCAGTTCGCCGTGAAGTGCATCGAGTTAGCCGGGAAGCTGGGCATTCCGGCGATTGGCGGACAGAGCGGCACGATGCGCGGCAGGCCGCTCGCCGAACAGGTAGACGAGATCAAGAAGGTCTACACCGAGAAGTATTTCCCGGCATTGGAAAAGAACAAGGTTCGGCTGTTGTGGGAACCCTACCAGGGCGGACCTAATATTGCGACGGGGCCGATAGGGTGGGACGCACTGTTTAAGGCGTTTGGACCCGGGTTGCCGATCGGATTGCAGTTTGATCCCTCCCATCTGATTTGGCAGTTCATGGATCCGGTGCAGGCGGCGCGCGACTTCGCCGACAAGATCTACGATGTCCA
The DNA here is from genome assembly GCA_039934475.1 of Bryobacteraceae bacterium. Classification (GTDB taxonomy): domain Bacteria; phylum Acidobacteriota; class Terriglobia; order Bryobacterales; family Bryobacteraceae; genus JBDTMC01. The sequence continues at coordinate 17,087 of JBDTMC010000080.1, forward strand.
CCTGAAGGACACAGAAATCCTCTGGCACGTGGTACGGCGCGGGGGCATTCAGCCCGTCAACGGCGCGCGTTGGTGGCGTTTCCGAGTGCCTGGATATGGATCGGTGGACTGGAAGGGTTTCTTCTCAGTTCTGGCGGAATCCGGATATACCGGTTCGATGAATATCGAGAATGAAGACGAGTTCTACTATCCGTCGAACACGCCGGATGGGAATTTCACTGAGCAATTCAAGCGCGGGTTCCGCGTGGCGCACGAATTCCTGAAGACTCTAGTGCCACCAGTAACGGCTTGAGGATTTATGCCGGTAACGCCTCAAACGACAATTCCGTTGTGATGGCGATTGCCGGGAGCAGTGTGCGATAGACCGGGCATCGGTCGGCAAAGAAACCGTGAACCCGGTTTGCGGTTTCTCTGTGCGACTCGGCGGCTTTGAGTTTCAAGACGACGTGGATTCGGCGAATCACGAGGACATTGTCATCCAACTCGACTTCACCGACTGCTTCTGACACCAACCTCTCATTCGAGGCGTCAATTTGACGCGCCTCCAGCGCGCCTCCGAAGGTTCCGGTCAGTCAACCTGCGGCGGCAGCGACGATGTAATCGAGGGTAGTGGCGTGAGGCTCCAGAACCGTGGGCGGGACCTTGTAGTGCTCCGCAATCGAGCCGTGCACTCCGAACAATACGGGCTCCGGTTCTGCCGGCAGGTACGCCCTGCGGAGCGGGCCTTTTACGCGCTCAATGCGCACATTGGATCGGTACACGACATCAGGCATCAGGACCTGATCGTATCACGCTCAGAACGTCACGCCAAAGCGGTTCTTCAGCAGAAGCGCAGTGATGGACGAGATGATGAGCAGCCAGATCAGCCAGTGCAGATCGAAACTCAGCCAGCGTACTGTCGCGGACGGATACCGGATTTCAATCCAATCGACGTTGCCAGCGGGAAGGCGCGATTCTGCCGGATGAAGAACGTAATCCAGGAGGCCGCTGACACGACGTTCGGCGAGATAGCGCACTCCGGCGCCCGCATCGATCTTCTTCTCGACGGCGGCCCCGTCCGGAAGCGTGATCCTGAGCACGCCCGCGACGGGGGCAGTGGGCCGGATGCGCCAGGTCACCTGTCGATCCGCCAGAACCTGGATAGCCGGCGACTCCACGCTGATCTGCGGCGGCGCCTGCAAGGCCGCGGCCGCCACTGCTGAATCAATCGGAGTCTTCATCTGAATGGTTACTACGGCTTCACGGCCTAATGGCAAGGGTGCCATGCCATAGAAGGCTTCCAAATGAGAGAACAGCACAACCATGGGTACGGTCATCGCGATGGCGGGCACTAACATCAACGCAAGGTATCGCGCGTTGCCGGTCAACAATCCCGCCTGGGCCTTCCAGACCAGAGACGGCTCCTCAGTGAACAGGCGCATCTCATAGAGGCAGGCCTGAATGCGGCGTTTGGCGGAGTCTATGGCCTGCCGATTCGACGTCCGGCGAAAGACCCAGAGCATCGCGACACCGACAAGTACACTGATAGGAAACAGACTGAGCATCTATTCCAGGTAGCCTAGCCCTTTCATCTTCTTGATGATCTCCTCGTCGGATTGTGCACCTTCCAGCTTGGCGAGTTCGCGCTCAATGATGTGTTCGACGAACTCTTCCGGAGCGGAGTAGCCGGCTGCTCCGGAAACGCGTTTGATGCGGTCCCACAGCTGTTTTTTGATTTTCACCGATTGCTGGTTGAACATAAGTGAGAAAATACGGCTACGCAATATTAAATACTGACTTGCCTTCCATCCAAGCGGGGGGATCGACTCCAAACAACCTCATCGCGGTGGGCGCCATGTCTTCGATGCCGGGATCCAAAGCATCGATCCTACGGTTGCAGAAGAGCACCCCTGGAACAAGCACTGGGTCGACACTATGATCGCCACTCCAAGCCTTGGTGTTATCTTCGAAGACTTCAGTAGTCACCTTGCCCACGGCCGCGTCCCACGACGTTCGATACCCGTCCGCGTAGCCGACAATCAGATCGGGCGCTTCGGCGAGATAGGGACCTTTGTAGAGCGCATTGGCTGCATAAGTAGTTCGAATTGCCACGTTCGCGCCATCGCGGAAGTCCGTCAGTTTTGTGATCAGTTCCCGCTTCAACGCTTCCGCCTCCGCGCCTGGCTTTACGGTGCCCTGGGCTTCCCTGCCCTTCAGGTTGAGATAGAGTCCACCCAAACCCATGGTGTAGGCCGTGGTGCGACTCCAGTCCACGCCCTTGAAGTAGCGTCCTGATTCAGTCAGGCCCTCATTCAGAAACAGGTAGCCGTTCTGAAGCAGCCAGGAATTGAGGTTCACACCGCGGCGGAAAGAACAGAAGCCGTGATCGGAAAGCACGAACAGCACCGTGTGCTCATCCACGTGCTTTTGCGCCAGTGCCACAAGCTGATCGGCTCTCTGGTATAGGTCTTCGATGGCTTTGGCGTGCTTGCTGCCGGGATTGCCGTTTAAGGAACCCGGCACCAGGTAGCGGTAGAACATATGCTGCACCCGGTCGCTGGTATCAAAGACACAGGCCACCACACCGCGGCGGGTCTTCTCCAGAGCGTTGCTGAACATCTGGGTTCGCTCAGCCATGATGGAATAGGCTTGATCGAGAAACGCCTGCTCATCAATGACGCCTTCGTTCAGCGCCCAGGTATCTTCCGCCATGCCGAGCGTGGAGTAACTACCCAGTACCTTGGCCAGATAGGCGGCGTAGAAAGATGGATGACTGATGGGCAAAGCCGGACTCTCCGGGTCGATCTGGACAGGAGTGCAGTAGAGCGAGAACTCGGGCTCGGTCTCAGTGGCCATGAAGCGTGCGATCCCGGCGACCGTTACTCCCATCCCCGCCTTAAAGTTTAGCTTCACCCAGGGCGTGTATTCGCCCCGCTTCAGGGCATACGTGTGGCCATCGATCTCCAATTGCGGGTCCTTATCGTTGAGGCTGATGCGAAACGGAATCTGCAAGGTACCGCTATCCACCACCAACGTATTCTCAGGGCCTTCCAGAGAGCCTTCCAACACGGCACCGTTTCGCTTTAGCGGATAACGGCTGCCGCTTTCAAACGTCGCCGATGCCACTCGCGTAGTGAACTGGGAGAAGCTTCCCTGTGTCCCGCGCAAGTCCGGCGTGGACATCGCCGATAGCAACCGGCCGTTGAAATGGTCGGGAGGGAATGTGATCGGCACGCGGATGATGGTGGATCCGATGTGCTGCTGCCCGAGGAGTTTCCAGAAAGGCTGACTCTTACGACGCAGTTCGACGACGGGCGCCGAAAGGGGGATGCGCCACTTGCCTATTTTCAGGATGCGGGTGGGTTCACTCACTCGGGCGGCGGCCAGTTCCGGAACATAGGTCTTCATGTTGCGGTTGAGGAAGTCGAAGATATTGTGCTTAGCCGGATTTACTCCTGTGGCGAAGGTAGACCAAGCCACGGGTGAGAGCGCCGGGAACGTGGTGCGCAGCCTGTGGAACGATCCCTGTTCGCGGAGCTTGGCAAGGTTGGGAAGCCTGCCCTCAGATAGATATCGCTCTGTGAGGCCGGGATCCAGCCCGTCCAATCCCAGGAAGATCAGCTTGCGGATATGCGCCTTGCGGTACCCCTGACGGCGTTGGGCCAGCCGCCATAGCATACGGAACGGCCACACCAGCAGGGAAGAGACGCTCAATACAAATCCGGTGATCAGCGTCAGAAACGAGCCGAGAAAGGCGAATCCCGCTCCTGGCCCGACATAGGCATAGTGGACTGCCGCCGAATTGCCATTTTCGCTGTGGAACGCAGCCCACACAACGACCAGTAAACATGTCAAACGCAGTGCAGTCCGCACGTGCCGCGTCAGGCGAGCCTCGTTCATCGGATCTTTCCTTCCATGAACGGAACCTGCCACACTTTCTCGTGATAGATTGGCCCGTGCCCGAAGTAACCTTCCTCGCCGAATAACTCGCCGTGATCGGCGGTAATCGTGATGTAGGTGTTCTTGGGGACGATGTCGAACAGCTCTTCCACAACGGTGTCGAGATACCTAACTGCTGCGATCTGGCGCTGGCGCAACGCCTCCATCTTCCCGGCATCGAAGAACTTCTGCTCGCTCTTCACGAGTTTTCCGCCCACGGTCTCCGCATCCAGGTGTTTAAATACGCCGTGAACGCCGCTAATGCGCGGCCATTGTTCCTCCGGTTCATCCGGCAGGGCGTATGGGTAATGCGTCTCACCGACATTTAGCAGGTAGAAGGACGGCTTGTCGGGCGAGAATTTAAGCTGCCGCACCATGGCGCGCATATCGTTGTGCTTGTCCATCAGCTTGTAGCTGTCAAACCCGGTGTTAAGGATTGTCCTCGGATTCAGCACCGGAAGCGAGACCATG
>JBDTMC010000081.1:0-21457 GCA_039934475.1 Bryobacteraceae bacterium
AATTCTGCTGCCGTGATTAATAGCCGCCTGTTGTCAATAAATTAAGTGTCCTGAATGCCGGAAGCTACCACACGAGTGAACGCGGCGCCGAAGAGAAAAATCATCGCCGAGTAGTACACCCAGACAATCACCACGACGAGTGATCCGGCTGCGCCATAGGCAGAACCAACAGCCGCCTTGCCCAGATAAAGCCCAATGAGAAACTTCCCGATTGTGAACAGCAAAGCCGTAACGGTCGCGCCGATCCCGACGACGTTCCATGCCATCTTCGTTTCCGGAACGTATCGGAAGACAAGCGCGAATAATCCTGCTGTACCGGCCAGGGAAACGACAAAATTAATCATACTGAGCACGAACTCGGGCATTGGTAGGAGGCCGCTGAAGAACTTGCCGATCGCTGCCAACGCAGTAGTGATCACCAATGAGACCATGAGAAGAAAGCCGACGGCCAGGACCATGCCGAACGAAAACAAGTGTTGTTTAATCGTGCTCACGACGCTGATCTGTTGCTGAGTTTTAACACCCCACATCTTATGAAGTGCGGCCCGCAGCTCGCCGAATACACCCGAGGCTCCGAAAATCAGAGTGATCACGCCAAGGCTCGAAGCGAAGGCGCCGGATGCTGGTTTTTGGGCCTGTTCTATTAAACCCTTCACTGCCTCCGATCCCTGACGTCCGACCAAGTGCTCGACTTGGGCGAGCAGTTCATTCTGGGCGGTAGAATGGCCGAAAACAAACGCAACGATCGTGATCACCAGAATAACTAATGGCGCCAATGACAGGATGGTGTAAAAAGCAAGAGCCGCCGCGAGGCGCGGTGCTTCGTGCTCACTCCCGCGGTCGAAGGTTTCACGAAGCACGGACCAAATCGTTTTGTAAGTCATACCGAGCCTTCGCGCAAAGTGACGCAGCCATGCCCTGTTTCACCGTAGTTGCAACTTATAGAAGAGATCCACCCCGACAAGCCCGTCTTCTTCCCTCGTGGCAATGGCAGACCATGTGTCGTTGAGGGCCCATTCCACCCGAACGATTTGTGAATTCGTCTGTGCCAAATTCGTGATGTAAGTGAATGTCAGGTTGCTTGTCACTTGCTGTTGCAAGGTCAGACGCGCCTGGGGCAATTGCGACCCGCTGGTAAAGGTCGGGTCGATTTTCAGTTTGTTGATGCCGAACACGCGCTGCAGACGATTCGCTACCGGATTGGCAACGGCTTGCGTCAACAGCGCTGATTGTCCCATCTGCTGAAGGCTCTGCGGGGGGGCGGCAGGTTCGCGTGCCAGCAGGTTGGGATCTGACGTCGGAGTGTGTCCCGTGGCGAGGAGAGAGACGACCTCGGAAAACTGCAACGGCGGGTCGGACGTGTAGGTCAGCCGCATGTTGTCGATAGGCCCGGACACATTCAGTGTCACGTTGACCCCCTTGGCTGTTGTGATCAGCCCGACATCCAGTACTGGCTCAATGCGTAAGGGATTATAGAACGAAACCGTGCCCCGGTTGATGGTGTACTCCGTGCCAAAAAACACTAGTTTTCCGGAGGTGACGTTTACCCGGCCGACCACTCCCGGGCTCATCAGCGTTCCTCGCACGTTCAGGCTCGCATCAGCCTGCAAACCCTCAGCGAGCGACGTCTGGAACATCGCGCCCACCGCCGAGCGGATGCGCACGTCCAGGCGCATCCCATCTATTGGACCACTCGCCGCGTGCGCGGACTGCACGGGTTGCGCCGTGCGCGATAGCATCGATCCGAAGTCGTGGCGCGGACTAAATGAGAGATTCTGGACAGTCACCGTGCCCGACAACAGACTCCGCTCCGTGTTCCCCGTCAACGTAACGTTGGCGTTTGATACGACACTCAAGCCAGCGGTCCGCAGGCGAACCTCACGGCCATTGGCGCGAACGTTGTAGGTGAGCGCCCCGCGAGTGTATCCGGCAAAGCCACTCATCGTTATCTTGCCGCCGCCGGATTCCGCTGTTAACTGTTGAATGTTGGCGCTGTTCCCGTTAAAGACAATAGTCCCATTCGCGTTCGACAATCCGTTCGGGGAGTCAATGTGGTTAAACGACGCGTTCTTGAGTTCCACTCTTCCATTGATTAGCGGTTGCGCCATAGTTCCACGGATTGTGGCCCCTAGGGCGACAGTTCCCGAGGAATAGATGCTGCGCGAGACCTGTTGGACCACACCCAGATCGGCATTCGCGCTGACGTTCATATCCATAGGCTTTGGACCACGGAGTGGCGCGAAGCCGGCGAGCTGGATAGTAGTATTCGGCCCTACAAAGCGTGCTGACCGAATCCGCAGCACCGAATTCTCCAACACGGCCACAACTGGCCCCTCATTGCGGATCGCAACCTCACGCGCGGACGTGCCTGGTCCTGTTCTAGCCTTCCACTCCGCTCGTGAGAAGTCGGCAGTGCCATTAAGCGCTTCCGGGCGAGCTGCCGGCCCGCTTATGGTTACTTTGCCGTCGAGGTAAGCGTCCCAATCCGGGGGGACGCTGCTACCAGGAGTGAGTAGAGGTACCAGCCCGGAGTAGGTAGCATTACTGATGTTCAACTGCGCATTCATCGGATAGTCGCCCCGTAGAGTAACCTGTCCTGAACCGCGAACCTGCGCTCCTCCGATGCCGGAATCCAGGCTGAAATCGAGTGCTTCTCCACGGGTTTTCGCCGTCAAGCTCAACTTGCCTAGGTCCGCTTTGTTCATGATCACGCTGGGAGCGTTTACGTTTGCGTTGAGGCGCGAAAATAGAACTTGCGGAGCGCCTCCAGCCGTGGAGGGTTGCACGCTCGCCGCGCCATCGGCGGAGATCTCCACCAGTCCGGTTAACCCTGGCCGGGTCTGCTGAATATTCCGGATACGGCCCAGTTGCACCCGGCTATCACTCATGTGGAACATGACTTCGCCGCGTTCCAGGTCGTCCGTCTGGTGATGGTAGCTCGCCGTCAGATTCAGTCGCGAGGGTCCGGCCGTCACTTCAAGAAGAGAGACATTGATCGTTTCAGGCGACAGCGAGGCGTGCACTGTCACCCGATCGATGGGTTCCTGGTAGAGAGCCGCATTCCGGAGTGTGACTTCGGCACTTCCGGACAGCTTGTTTAAGGTCCCGTTCACGTTGGCGCTCGCCGCAAGGTTGCCTACGGCTGGAATGTCTTTGCGACCGGCCAGGGCGAGTAGGCTTTCAATGGGAAGATCGCGGATGCTAGCGCTCGCTGTGGTCGGGTACTGAGGTTCCAGGCGCGTTTCCCCGTTCACCCGAATGGTGGACGACGACGAACCGGAGTCCAACCGGTAGCGAACCGTAGCGCCGTCGGTGCGGGCGCTCCCCGTCAAATCCCCGAAGTCTTGTCCCTCCGCTTTCAGGCCGCGAATTCGGAGATCGGCGTTCAATCGCGCCAACTGGAATTCCGCGTCACCGCCCCGTTGCGCCAGGTCGCCCGCCGTCTCTGCGTTCAAGGTCAAAATGCCTGTCAAGGCGGGTCGAGGCTTCGCCGCGTTTTGTAATCGGCCTAGCTGCACATCGTTCGATTTGATGCGGGCCTCCACATGCCCGGTAGAGAAGGTGTCCGGGGGATGCCGGAAGGTCGCGTTCAGCTCTATCCGGGATGGACCTGAGGTTAAGGTCATAGCCGGCAGCGATATCAGCTGGTCGGAGAAATTCACTCGTGCGTCGAGAAGGTCGAAGGGCTCCTGATACGCAGACCCGTTCACCACAACCATCGTCGCGACGCCGGTGGGATTGCCAAACGTCCCACTAACGTCGGCATCCGCAGTCAGTGCTCCAGCCATGGGAATATCCGCTCGTCCGGCGAGCGCCATGATATCGGCCAGGTCTCCATTCCGTAACGCCACTCGAACTGCCAGAGGAGAGCGTGGCAGCGGCTTCCACTTCGTCAGACCAAGGCTCGCTTCAGCCCCCGCGTGCATTGCCCCGCGCGTCAGTGTGGCGTTGCGGACTGCTGCTGCATTGCTCGACAACTCCAGGTCCGCAGCAAGGGAATCAAATCGTCGCCCTTCCGCGAGGAAAGCGCCCGCCGAAAGATGTCCCGTCACTTGTGGGTTGCTCACAGTCCCACTGATCGCACCCTGGAACTTCATCGGACTCCGCAAAACAACCGGCATTTGCCTCAATGGATTGCTTGAGCCCAACGTGGCCACCGGCAGAAAATCGTCCAGATTGCGCGATGTAATCTCAAACTGGATTTGGCGTCCGAGTGCGCCGGAAAGCTGCAGTCGCGTATTCGGCAGTGCCACATAGCTATCCACCAGCTGCACGGAATCCGTCGCGCCGGTGTACTCCGCATTTATGCGACCGGTAACGGGCACCTTCCCCTTACCCGGCGCAATAACCAATCGCATGTTTGCCCTTATTCCCGATGCCCCGCGAGCCTTCAGATTCCCTTCGGCTCGTACCGGCCCGGAGACCACGCCGTCGTAAGGCAGCTTCTCTTTAAGGAAGGCGCCAGCTGCCGCCTGCAGATCCAAATGGTCAAGCCGGCCATGAAGTGCAAGCTGGGTCAGATCTTCCAGTTCCGCACCACCCGTAAATGCACCGCCGAATGCGGACAGCTGCATCTCTTTCAGGCCGATGATGTGGGGGTCCGCGTGAAAGGCGGTGGCGACATTCACGCCCCGGATCCGTGTAGTCCCCTGGCGGAACGAGAGATTTCTGCCGTTCACGTTCCCGTCCACTTCATAGTCGGAACCGTGCAGCTTTGCCGTACCCTCCACCTGCGCCACGCCTTCTGGTTGCGCCGCGACCTGGAATAGGCGGGACGCTTCGCCCAGATTGACTGTGGTCTTAAATTGAAGTCCGCCCTGCCCGTTGGGGTCCCTCAGCATGCCTGCCGCTACGAGGCTAGACTGTCCCAACGTCAGTCGCGCATTCTGTACCTGCACAGAGTTTTCATCCGCCGTAACCGACAAATCCAGGTCCAGCGTGCCGGGCAATTTTCCACCTGCTTCTTTGGAGATGGGCAGGTTTGCGAACCGCCTCGCGTCCGCAAGCGACAACTTGCCGTTCACTCTCGCCGAGACTTTGGGCGACTGCATATTTTCCACTTGTCCGCTGAAACTCAGTTCGGACAGCTCAGTACCGATGCGGGCGTCTGAGAAATTGATACGATCCTTCCCGATCGTTACCGGCACAGCGATTCGAATATCGAGCGGCTGATTGCCAGCGTAAGTTAAGTGCAGCGGTGAAATGGAAACGCGTCCCTCATACTGCGGTGTCATGCGGTTATAGGAAAGGTTCGCACTGACGTTTTCGCCGCGAGCGTTTAAGGGCGTCTTGCGGTCGTTATAAGTCAAGAGCCCGTTCCGGAGCTCGAAATGCCCCACTGCCAAATCCAACACAGTTTCCAGGGGACTTTGAGCGCCCGGTTTCTTCTTGATCTTGGGAGACGGGATGTTGGTTGTCCCATCGGGGCCCACGATTAAATTGACTTGCGGCCGGTCAATCGTGAGCGACTGTAAATCCACTGCCTGCTTCAGCCCCGAAAAGAGCTTTAACTGCACCACAACCTGTTCTGTCATCAGCAGCGGAGCAGCTCCGGCCGGTTCCGTTCCCCGTACGCTAAAACCGCGCAATGTCGCACGCAGGCCGTGCAAGTCGAAGGTGAAGGATGACAACGCGACCCGTCCCCCGGTCGATTCTTCCACCACCGCCACGATCTTCCGCCGCACGAAATCCTGAAACCAGACTGTCTGAGCGATAACGAGCGCGGTCCCGATGGCAAGCACAATCAGCCCGGCCACCGCCCCTCCGGTGTAAGCAGCTATCCGCGCGCGGCTGGTCATTCTATCGCTCCTTCCATTCGTCGCGGATTCGCCTGTCGCCTGGCTTGTGCCAGCCATTCTTCGAACAACTTGGTTACTCGCGGGCCCGCGATCTCATCCTCAATCCGTTGCCGTTCATCAGCGGTCGGGGTTGCATCACCAGTGCCGGCCGGATTCCGGCGGATGTAATCCCGGAGGTCGTCTTCGGAGATGACAACGCCGGGGCGAAACCGCTGCTCGATAAAGTCCAGTACAGTCATTTGCCATTGGGTGTGTCGGCGCAGAGTCTCCTCAGTGATCCCGTACTGTGCCAGCGAGCGACGATACTCCGGGTCCGGACCAAACCGTTGTTTTTTCAGTTCGGTCAGAAACTGCTCGACTTCTGAATCTGCCGCCGTCCTGTATCCTCCCGCTGCTATCTCGCGACGGATCAACTCCTGGCCAATTAGTCTTTCCGCCGCTCTTTCGCGAGACTGCGCATCAATCTTCAGCGGGTCGCCGTTCACAAAATCCGTGATGCGGATTTCGCGGTCAATATCGCTCGTCTTGATCGCCCGCTTGCCCACCACAATGGCGATCCGGTCCACCACTACCGCCGACAGTGCAGGGTGAGTGAGCAGCAGCAGAGTGAGCAGCTTGGCTGTCATCAGAAACTCTGCCCGATGGAAAAGAAGAACTGGAAGTGACCGGTGCTTTGTTGCACACCGCGGCATTGCGTTGGTAACTGCTCTGGCGGCAAACCCGGATTGCAGGAAAGCAACTCTTGTGTGGTGCCTTTGAAGCCTATGAAGTTGGGTGGATTAATGCTGTAGACCAAGTCCACGCGCACCGGCCCGATCGGCGTCTTGTACCGGACCCCAATCCCGACCGCGTGCTCCATATAGTTGAAGTCCTGCAAACTCGCCTGACGTTGCCGCAACGAGATATCGCCGATGCGGCTATATATGTTCCCGGCGTCATGGAATATAACGCCCCGGATGTTTTCGCCAATTAAAGGAAACCGCAGTTCGACGTTATTGAACAGCAGAACGTTGCCGCCCAGAGGAAACCCCGTGGGCTGCGTGGCCGAGGCGCCGGCGCCGGCGGGCGTGCCGATATCTCGCGGACCGGCTTGGTTGTCGGGAAATCCACGCTGCGAACTACTGCCGCCGCCGAAAAACCGCTCTGGCAACGGGATGGCTTCCGCCTCGCTGAGCCCTTGGGGAGTGCTGAACGGAAACAGTAGGCCGATAGTGGTCTGTCGAGCCAGCACCAGATTCTTGGTTAAGCTGTAGTAAGTCGCGTTCCGTCCCAGCACCCGCCAAAAACTGCGCTGCGACCCGAAGCCCTTCCACGCCAAGCCTGTATCGAGCGTATTGTAGATGCCCCGAGACGCGTCTGCCGAGTTATTACGCCTGTCCTGCACTAAGTTGGCTGAAAATATGCCTATTCGCACCGGTTGTAACAGCGCCGGCACCAGCAGCGCCGGAATCGCCACATCGCTGGTCTCCACCCGGCGATAAGCAAATCGAAACAATGCCGTTGTGGGTTTTGAAAGTTGCTGCGAGAGCTGAATCGATGCCTCCTGCCGCTTGGCAGCGAAAGTACGCACATCGCGCGAACTGTCATAGAAGGCCGTAAAAGTGAGGTTCCGCCCCTCGATATTGCGGAATCGTGGAGCCACATAGCTAATCGAGCCCAGCTTTTGTAGGCTCGACACGCGGCCACGCAAGTTCACCACATGGCCGAGCCCGAGAAAATTAAGCCGGCTCAGATCTACCGACACACGCGGACTGAATCCGGTGGCTCCTGCCGGGGTATCGAGATTCGATGTCGTCCCGCCGAACCTCGCTAGCTCCGCACCCACTCCAATGCTCAAGTTATACCGGCTGGCTTCCTCAATGTCGTACAGGACATACTTGTGCTGCGTCTGGCCATCAGGATTCTGAATCGCTGCGTTTACCCGCGAGAAGATGCCTAGCTCATATAGATTTTTCTGTCCATCAAGCATACTCACGGGCGAGAGTGGTTCGCCCTTCTGAATCCGCAAATTGCGTTCGATGAGGCTCCTCTGCGTAGTGTTGTACCCAGTTACCAGTACATCGCGCACAAACTGCTGAAGACCCTCCGTTAGTGTATACGTAAGACTCACCCGGTTCGGCTTATCGCTCGCTTCTTCCCGCCACTGAAACGTAGCGTCAGGGAAGCCTCGCGTGTAATATTCGGTCAGCAGGACGTCGCGATCTGTCGCCACGCCTACTTCGCTAAATGGCTGGCCCGGCAGGGCGGTCAGCCGGGTCAGCAGGTCCTCTTTGTCCACCTGCTCCACCCCGTTCACAACAACGCGTTCGACAAACCATTGAGGACCCTCCTCAATCGCGAACTGCGCGGACAAATGCCCCGCAATGCCGCGGTATGCGCGATCCACGGCCGATGTCACCTTGACGTTGCGAAACCCATTCGATTTATAGAGGTTCGCGATGTTCTCCTCATCCTTCTTTCGCAACGATTCGCTATACCGTCCACGACGTAGGGCGAACGAACTGGCCTGAACGAACATCCGCTCCCGAACGGTAGCCTCCGAGAAATAGTGATTGCCTATCACCGCGACGCTGGCTACTTTGTATCGCTGCCCCTGCGCGATTACATATTCGATCACAACCTGGTCAGCCGATTCGTCATGCTGCCGGAATTCGATGTCCACGTCGTAGTAACCGCGCGCCTGGAAGTAGTCACGTAAGTTCCGAGCGCCTTCCACCAGCAAGTCGCGATCCACTCGGCGCTCCGTAAAGACGGGAACGTTTTCGCGCAGGGTTCCCTTGGAAACCTTGGCTTCCACGCTTCGAACATCCACCTTCGGTCCCGCTTTGATCGTTAAGGTCGGCTTCATCCGCTTGGTTTTCGGGTCGTACTCCAGTGAATCCAGGCGGATGTCTGCCATCAGTCTCTCCTTGGATTGGTATTTCTCCTGGATATTGGTGACGCCGGCTCGCGTTCGCTGGGCACTCACCCGCTTGTAAATGTGGAGGATCTTATAACGCCAGCCTGTGGCTCCAACGATTGCGTCTTCAGAGAGCTTCAAATCGCCTTTAATGGCCGGACGGTCGTAGCGTGCGCGCTTGCCTTTGTGTACTTGAAACGTGAAGCGGAGTTGGTCGCCCTCAGGCCGCCGTTCCACAGTGCTGGCCAGTCGAGCTTCATTGAATCCGTTAGCCTTCAGAATGCGTTCGATTCTCGTCTTCGCCAAGCCCAGCGCTTCTTCCTCATAGGGTGCTCCTAGTGTGAGGCCGGTGGCATTCACAAGCTGCCCGCGGTTGGGTTGAGCGCTGAGCCGACCGTTTATCGATGTGCCGCCAACGAACAACCTACTGATGGTCACGAATCGAACGCGCACTCCGCCGGGCTCGCTCTCGGCCTCCACCCGGATGTCCGAATAATGGCCAGTCGCGAAGAGCCGATCAATCGCCTGGGAGACAGTGTCGGCGTGGTAGACTTCCCCGGCTCGCACCAATTGGGCTTGTGCCAGATCCTCGGGCGCGAGGGGTTGCTCCGCCGGTGAGTATTCCACGGCTGCGATCCGCTGACCCTCAAAGGATGGCTGGGCCGCCGAAGGGGTTGCCAGCAGCATCATCACGCAGCCTACGAAGAGAGTAATAGGGAATCCTAATTCCTTGGATCCGCCGTTGGCGGCCCCATCGTATCCGGCCATCCCCGGCGTCACTCGCCCTCTTTGACTCCCATTGTTAGTCGGGCCGGGTCGGCTTTCCTATTGTTTTTGCACCTTCGAGCCATCTAGGCCTCCCTTACGGTTTGATGCTCATTGGCAGGGAGATGTTTCGGGCAATTCGGCCTTCACCAGTCAGCGGTTCGAATCCTGGACCGTCGCGTAACCACCACGCACACGCCCCGACGCCCCCCGGAGCCTCCTTTGGCAGTCATCCACTGAGGGCATGTATCTTAGCCCGCACTTCAGCCAATTGTTCAGGCGAGACGCGGCCCTTTGGTTTGGCATCCCCGCTGCGCCAATCAAGGCTCTTCACCTGATCCGCCTGAGGTGTGAAGTTGATCCACACGATCTCGCCGGCGTCAGGAACATTAGGCTTCTTCATTACAGACTTCTTTGCCTTCGGGAAGTTCGATGACGATCCTGCCTTTGTCTTCGCGTACCTTGACAACTTCATCCAGGCCGAGGTGAATGGCCTCCATCACGGGGGCCGGAATCCTCACGGCCGCGCTGTTGCCCCACTTCTTTACCGTCGCTCTCATGACCCGAGTAGGGCGGGAGTCCATCATGTTTCTTTGCAGGGAGTGAATTGCCGTGGCTCAACGCCACCAGTGGAGAAGGGGATTTACAGACGACGACTAAAAAGCCGTAGGGGCGTCGAAAATTCGGGCGCCCCTCCGGCCTTAGCTATACAAACGAGCCAACGTCGTGCGTGCTTATTGCACGGTAATATATGCAAACACGGTTAGATTATTCGCTCCTCTACCGACGATGGAATGCACCCCCGGGGCCGCTTGAAGTGGAATCGGGAACGTCACTGTCAAGCTGCCATGGCTGTCAGTCTCACCCGTAGCCGCCAGAAAGAGGTCATCAAAACGAACATCCACCAAGTCACCCTGGTTGAACCCAAATCCGCGGACAGTCAAAATGCTTCCGGGCGTGATCGTGGCTGGTGCTGCCAGAAGCCTTGCCAGAATAGAGAGTTTGGCAACTGCGACTTTTTTGCTGGTTCGGCCGGAAGCGACGTAACTATTGAGGCCTGATGGAGCGGGCCGGATCGGGACGGTGATTGAGAAACTTCCGCTGGCATCGGCGACGGCGGTCCGCAGCGGGCCTGTCGCATCCAGGATGGTGACGGTCTCCCCGGCGCCGAAGCTTAGCCCGTTCAACGTTACGTTCTCACCCGGCAGGCCGCGCGAGGCTGGCGTGCTAAGTATTGCCGTCTGGTAGATCACCTGACCTATGCGGTTGGCAGAGTTTTCCGCTACCCAGATGCGGCCGCCCGGACCCACGGTCAAGCCCTGAAGATAGCCCGGTGTCGGCATGGCGAACTGCGCGGTCACTCCTAAGGTCGTCATGCGTCCCAGGTTCGCGCCGTAATTCTCGGTAAACCACAAAGCACCATCCGTGCCGGCAACGATGCTGATGGGGCCGCCCCCGCTCGGGAATTCTGTTACTGTCCCGGTCACTGTCAGCCGCCCAATCTTGTTCGCCGATTGCTCTGTAAACCACATGGCGCCATCAGGCCCGGCGGTGATCCCGGTAGGAAAAGCATCCGGCGTCGGTACGCCGAATTCCGTGATCGTTCCACTGGTTGTGATGCGGCCAATCTGATTGCGAGAGGATTCGGTAAACCACAGCGCGCCATCGGGTCCGGGTGTAATGTCGATCGGATAGCTTCCGTCGATCAGACTGAATTCAGTAATGTCGCCATGAGTAGTGATTCGGCCGATTTTGTGGATGTTGAATTCTGTAAACCACAATGCCCCATCCGATCCGGTTACAATCTTTGCGGGAAAGCTGTTCGCCGTCGGCAGTGGATACTCGGTTATTGCGCCCGCCAACGTGATGCGTCCGATTTTGTTTGTGAAATACTCGGTGAACCACAAGGCGCCATCGGGACCAACGGTGATTCCATATGGCGCGCTATCCGGCGTTGGAATTGCAAACTCAGTGATTGCACCGGCCGTCGTAATGCGCCCGATCTTACTGGCGCCGTATTCGGTAAACCACACTGCCCCATCAGGACCTTGTGTCAGGGCCTGGGGGAAGCTGTTCGCCGTGGGAGCCACATGTTCAACGATTGCGACTTGTGCTGATAGTCTTGCCGCCCCTCCTGCCAGCAGTGCTGCTACACACGCCGCGCGGACCCAATTTGAGAATGGTGCGCTTGGACCATAGCGCTCTTGATTCCGTGTCTTATTCGAATCTTTCAAAACCATAAAATGCCTGCTTCCGTACAGTATGTTGATGTGAGGAATCCACTTCAGAATGAGTGGTTTACATCGACTATCCATACTAACCACACAAGGGTACTAGAAGGCAAAATTCTGTAGCTGATTTAACAGGTTTATCTTTGAAATGACAGCCTCGAGAAACGATGTCTCGATGCTGTCATACCGAGCCGAGAGGTTCCAGGTTGCTTCTTTTGGAGGCGTTCAACTGATTGGGAAGCTGTTGAAAGGATTGGTGGGCCCTGTTGGATTTGAACCAACGACCAACGGATTATGAGTCCGCTGCACTAACCGCTGTGCTAAGGGCCCACTGGTGGAGGGAAGCGATTCTTTTCAGACTGTATCACGATTTGTGATTAGCCCATCCGTGGAAATGGAAAACCCGGCGGACTGATCCGCCGGGTTTTCTGCAATCCGTTCTTTTCTTGCGAGTTAACTAATTCGCCCGTCGACGGCGGAGGAAGCCGGCCGCGCACAGGCCCAGCCCAACCAGCGCCATCGTGGTGGGCTCAGGCACCGGCGCCAGCGATGAATCGACGGTGCCGTTGACCGAACCGAAATTGTCGCCGTAGTAGTTGTTGGGGCCGTGGAAGGCAATTCCATCGTACGCGTCGGCAAAGCCGAGGAACAGCCGGGTTGCGCCAGCCGGTACAACAAACTGCTGCAGCGCGCCGGAACCGGTGCCCGTCATGCCGTCACCGATGAAGAATGTTTGTCCAACTTCAGGAGAGAGGCTCGCGAAATTCGTTCCCATTGACGTGAAGTCGAGCGTTGCCGGGTCGCTTCCAGACGGTCCGCTGTCCGTTAAGAACACGCCCGTCAGGAACATCGTGGCGGGGGCCATGATGCCGGAAATGCCGGTGCCGGTTCCTGTGATATCAGTCATTGTGGACGTGCCACAGGTGCCGCCATCAGTGCTCGTCACCTGATAGCTCACTTGATCCAGCTTCGCTACGTTGCACGCGAGGTATGCGGGGAACGAAGAGATGAGGATATTGGTGAAGGTCAACGTGCTGCCACCTACCACCGAAACCTCAATTGGCAGCAACCCACCACCGGGTTCAATGCCAGTGCCCAGCGGAGCGTTCAATCCGGACAGGAAAATATTCGAGGTGGCCCCGACCGCAAACGCCGCTCCGAACGACGCTCCAGCCGAACCAAGAAGTGACAGGACTCCAACCAGGAGAAATAAACGGCTGCGCATAGCGCTCCTCTCGTTGCCAACGACCGCGACCCATCGAGACGAAGACGTCCCTTCTCGTGGTTCGCTTTATTAGTCTGTTAGGAGTTTACTGGAATTCAAAAGGGTAGGTCAAGCCTTTCTTTCGTTTGAACTTGCCTGAAGTACCAACATCGTTAATTGTCAGCGCCACCCTTAGTACAGAACAACTGATTTGCGCTTTATTTCTGCACATCTTTCCCGAAATCCCTGGAAGCTCCCAGATGTTCAATGAATTCGTCGTCTGTACTGAAAGTCCATCCCGAAAACCCCGTTTTCGTCTCGAACCGCGACTACCGACCACTCCTGGCTCAGATTCCACTCCAGCCGGACCAATTGCTGCTGGCTGCGGTTGAGGTTGGTCACATAGGTCAGCGTAACGTCCTTTGAAATCTGCTGTTCCAGAGTCAGGCGGGCTTGCGGCGTGTTGTCGATTCCGGTCAATTGCGGATCGATTTTCAGGCGGCTCACGCCGAAGAACCTCTCCAGCCGGCTGGAGACAGGCGCCGTCACCGCCTGTCCGAGCAAACTATTGGCGCCGGACTGGAAAAGGCTCGGGTTGCTTCTGCTCTGTTGTTGGTCGCTGGCGACGTTGGGGTCCGAGGCCGCCGGCGAACGGCCGACGGTCAGAAGGGCGATGATCTCGCTCGATTGCAGAGGAGGGTCGGAGCGGTAGGTGACATTTAGCTTGTCCACCGGCCCGGCAAAATTTATGTTCACCGTAACTGCGCGGACCCGGGTCTCCAAATCCATATTGACCGATGGTTCAATTTTGGCCGAGTTAAAAAACGAAATCTCTCCCCGATTGATTGTGTATTTGTTTCCGAAGAATTGAATTTCACCTCGATTTACGGTCACTGTCCCCAGTAAAACGGGTTTGCTCGGGCTTCCGCGTAAGCGGAGCGTGGCCTCCATCCGCAAGTCGCGCGTCAACGACGTCTGGAACTCCACATTCGGCGACGTATCCACCTTAACGTCGAACTGCAAGCCCTGAAGAAACTCACTGGGCGCCGAGGGTGCCGGCAGCGGCTTTCCTGCCTGAGCCAGCAATCCCCCCAAATCCGTGCGCGCCGTGAACCCCGACCGAATTACAGTGATTGTGCCTGCCAACAAGCTTCGCGAGGAAGTTCCGGTCAGGCTCAGGTCGGCGTCCGCGGTTGTGCTCACGCCCTCCGGATACCGCACACGTACCCGTGACGCTTTGGCCTGCAGCCGGTAGATCACGTCGTCTCCGCCCAACCCGACGAAACCGCCCATGCTGATTTCGCCGCCACCGGTTTGTGCCGTCAACTTCTCGACGTTGGCCCGGTTCCGATCGAACAGTAACACCCCGTTTGCTTTCTCAATTCCGTTGGGAAGTCCTTTCACGTAGAAGGATGCGTTGGAGAGTTCCATCCTGCCGCTCACCTGGGGCTCCGCCAGTGATCCCCTGACTGTGGCGTCCAGCGTGGAAACGCCGGCGGCCTGTAAATCCCGGTTGAAGCTGTTCATGATGACCAGGTCAACTTTGCCCTTCAACTTCAGGTCCCAGGGACTCTTGCTGCCTAGCGCCAGCATGCCCGAGGCGAAGAAGTCCGTGTTCCGTGCGACAAATTCGCAACTGGTGACCGCAATTCCTTTACGGTCGATGCTTAGGACTACGGGCGCCGCGTTGCGCAGAGCCAGGTCCGGTGGGGTATCGATCGGGGCACCCAAGCGCTGCCGCTCTTTGGGCCGGATTTCTACCGTTTCTACCCTTACCAAAGCGTGAACTCCATCCGGCGTTACCAGATTCCCGTCAAATGTCACACCGCCCTGGAGGAATCCGCGAAAAGGAAAACCAGTAGGGTAGCGGGCCGCCGCAAACGGCTCCAGGTCCGCAAAGTCCAGCCTCGTCACAGTCAGCCGGCCACTGCCTGGATAGTCACCGGTCAAATCGAAGGTGCCCTCGCCGGAAACCTTTGAGTTCCGCAGTGCGCCAGTCGCGGTCAGTTTCACCTGACCGCTTTGCGTCGCGGCGTCCAGGCTCAATCCGCCCAACGACGTCTTCTGATATGTCAAATCCCGTAATGCGCCGTGCCCCTGCAGCGCCTTCACGCGCAATTTCTCCCGCTCCCAAGACACGGTGAACGACGTTTGAAGGTCCACTGCACCGTTGACATCATTCAGCTCGATGCCGGCGATTTGCGAAAGGGGAAACCCGGTGGTGGCAACCGTGGCATTGACTGTCCCGCCTTTCCATCCGTCCGGCGGTCTTACCCACGTCCCGAGGACCGTTATCAGCGACCCTCCTGAGGCCAGTTTGCCGTTGGTCACCATCATCCGGTTGCTGTCGAATTGCACTTCAAACCCAATCTGCTCAAAGCGTTGTTCCCCCAGATAGGCGTTTGCCGCCTGCACCCGTGCGGTGCCGCGCAGGTTCTTCAGGGTGCCCTCCAGTTTGCCGGAGGCTTCAACCACACCACGTAGCGGGAGGTCCGGCTGCTGCTTTCCGATGAGATTCTGGATGTCGGCCCCGGCGAGAGTGAAATCCGCCGCAACCGCCGGATCGTCACCCGGCTTCCACTGATTCAGGCCAACCCGGCCGCTCCCCTGCAGGCGTAACGAACCCATTGTCAATGAGGCGGATGTAACGCCAACCCCTGCTGCGCTTACCTCAAGGGAACCTTTCGCCGAATCCACCAGCCTACCCTCGTAGAGGAACTTCGTGATGCCCGCGGCACCGGCGATGACGGGGTGGTCTAAGGGCCCGGTGACCCACCCCTCAAACTGCGCCTCGCCCTGCTGCAGTTCCACGGGCATCTTCGCGGGCGGGGTGGCCGAGGTGAGGGCGAATGCCGGCAGTGCATCGTTCAAGTTCGACGAGACCAACCCCACGTGCAGCCGTTCCCCGAGGGAACCTTCGAAGTTCATCCGGGTGGAAGCCGTCGCCAGCCACGATGGGCCAAACATGAGCTTACCGACCCGCTGTTTATAGGCCACGTCGAGGGCCCCGCTCAGCGGCACGCCGCCCGCAGCCTCTGCGATCTCCAACACCGCAGCAATCGAGGTGTCCTGAATGCGTCCCGGCTGAATAGACCCGTCCAAATCCACCTTGCCGGATACTAAACCGCTCCATTCCAATGGCTTAGGGATTTGACCCTGCGATAGTCTGGCGAGGGAAAAACCGTTCACCGCGCCCTTCACTCGAAATTGGTGTAGTCCCTCAAGCCTGGCGCCCCCGTTGAAATTGCCGCCCAGGGCCGCGATTCGCAAGCCTGTCAATTCCACTACGGCCGGAGTAAACTGCAACTGGCCCGATGCCCGCGCGCCGCGCAGGGTCCAGCCCTGATACCGATAGCCCAAGCCTTGCCCTTCCAGCGCTCCTGCAATTTCAACCGGACGGCCGCCACCCAGCCTGATCGTGCCTTCAAACCGGCCGGTGCCCTCGTGGAGCAGCGGAGAATGCACGATGGGACCGATTTCCGACATCGCCGCTTGTGCCTTGACGTGAAACTCAGCCGCCAGGTTTTTCAGGTCGTGCAACTGCCCCGAGGCTTCCACCGAGCTTTGTTTCATCCTCAAGCGCGCCTCAGTGAAACGCACGGCATCATTTTCTACGATCACGCGTGTATCCGCGCGCTCCACACGAATCGGGTCGATACCCGCGGTGCGCACGGTCACCGGTTCTGCCCCCACCCGGCCGACGTACCTCTTGGCCGCACCGTCATAGTCGAGAGACACGTTGACACTCTCTCCGCGGACATCGATAGGTATAGTCTCGGTGTCGTAGCGGACCACCCCGTTACGTATCTCGATATGTCCTACGGCGAGCCTGATCACTTGTTCCAGTACGTTCGGGCCGCCGCTACGTGCCACTTTCGGCTTGGGCAGGTTGGTTTGGCCATTCGCGTCCACCAGAATATTCAGGCGCGGCCGGTCGATCTCCAGAGAAGCGATGTCCACGTCGCGTTGGAAGGCCGATATCACCTTCAGTCCCACTTTGACCTCGCCTGCCTGGAACAACGGATCCTCACCCGCCGGCTCTTTGCCGTGGAGGGTGAATCTGGCCACCCGCGCCTCCAGTTTTTCCCAGTCGAAGTCAAAAGACCCCAGTTCGACGCGCCCGCCTGTGGCTTTCTCCACTTCCTGGACGATCCGTTCGCGCACCTTTTCCCGGAACCACTGTGATCGGACAGCCCATAACCCGCCGATTGTTGCGATCAACAACAGGGCCACCGAGGCCCCGGCGATATACATGATCGTGCGGCGTTTCATAGCAGGCCTTCTTCGATGATTTTTATCGGCGTCTGTGAGCGCGCCTGTTCCAGCCACTTGTTCAATGCCTCGTTAACGCGCTGGCCGGCCAAGATCTTCTCAATCTCGTCCCGCACGTCGTCCAAGGGAGGCGGAGCTTTTCCCTCCGGAGTGGCCTTCGCTTCGCGCCCGTAATAGGTCTTGATTTCGTCGTCGGAGACCTGCACTCCCGGGCGGAACCGGTATTCCACAAAGCGCAGCAGCGTCAGTTGCCAAAGCACGGCTTGGCGCAACTGTTCATCGGTGATTCCATAGCGCACTAACTCGCCCTGGTAAAAGGAATCGCTTTCCAGGCGCGGCTTCCGCATTTGATCCACCATTGCGTCCACATCCGCCATATCGGGAGGGGTGTAGCGGCTGAGTTCTACCTCGCGCCGGATGAGGGCCTGTTCCACCAGCCGGTCCACGGCTTTGCGCTGTTCCGCTGCGGACAAGTCCAGGGGCGCGCCGTCGAGAAAAGCACGGACCCGCAAATGGAGCAGTACGTCGCTTCGGGTAACCACACTGGACCCCACGGTGGCGACAATGCGATCGACAATCTCCCCGGGCGCGGTCCCAGCCGCCAGCAGCGCGAATGCAACCGCCCAGCGCATCAGAAGCTCTGCCCCAGTGAGAAATGGAATTGAAAACGGCTGATGCGCTGCGCGACGTTGGGAATGCCGTTACCCAGCAACAGGTCCTCACGCGTGCCTTCATATCCGACAAACCGCGGTGAGTTCGGTGAGAAGGCGAGATCCAGCCGGACGGGCCCGATGGGGGTGCGGTAGCGGAATCCGAAGCCCACGGCGTGCACCATGTAGTCGAAATCGGTCTTCCCCCGCTGACGGTAGCGGAAAGAAATGCTATTCAAATCCGTGTATACGTTACCCGCGTCATGAAACAGGACGCCACCGAGGCTTTGCCCGATGAGGGGAAACCGGTACTCAATACTGTTCACCAGAAACGCGTTTCCGCCAATGGGAAACCCGGTTGTCAAGTCCCGCGGCCCGGCTTGGTTTTCAGGGAAGGCGCGATGTGAGGACGCGCCGCCGGCGAAGAATCGTTCCGGGAGTGGAATCGGCGAAGTCCCATAGTTGTAGAGCCATCCGAAGTTGGTAGATCTGGCCAGCACGCGGTCTTTTCCAAGCTGATAGTACGTTGAGTTGCGCCAAACCACACGGCCGTATTGCGTCTGCGATGCGAATGCGCGTGCCGCCACACCGATGTCCACGGTGTTGTAATAGCCGCGGTGTGAATCGATGGGATCGTCGCGCCGGTCCTGGATCAGCGTCACCGCGGCCAGCCCGACGCGTGCCGGCTGGGAGAATAGCGGGATGAGCGACGCGCTGATATTCAAGGTGTTCTCATCCACCGTCACGCGACGGTACGTCAACCGGTACTGCATGGTTGTTGCCCGGGAAAGCCGATGCGAAAACTGCGCGTTGCCCTCCCACCGTCGCGAGGTGAACGTCCGCACATTGCGCGAATCGTCCCACAGCGCTGAGAACGAAAGGCTATTGTTCTCGTTACCGCTAAACTGCGGAGCCAGGTAGTTCAGCGCGACCCGCTTTTGGATGTTCGAAAACCGGGAAAGGACGCCAATGGTGTGTCCGATCCCCATGAAGTTGTTGCGGCTTAGGCCCAGCGAAACCCGCGGGCTGAAGCCAACCGCTCCGGCCGGCGACTGCAAGCTATTGGGATCCCCACCGCCGATACGCGCAATCTCCGCGCCCAGTGCTGTGCTTACCGAATAGCGGCTGGCTTCTTCAAACTGGTAGAGAACATACTTGTTTCTCTCCCTGCCCTCCGGATTTTGGACCGCCATGTTCACTTTGGCAAATATTCCCAAGTCGTAGAGGCGACGCTGGCCATCAACCATCTGCGACTGGGACAAAGGGTCGCCGGGCGCGACGGCCAACCGGCTGTCCACCAGTTTCTCGTTGGTCTGCTTGAGACCGGTGATGATCACGTCGCGCACGAAGTTCCTTCGGCCTTCCTGCACGGTATAACGCAGAGACATCGTGTCGGGTCGCGGCCCCGGTGTCGCCTGGTAGTCGAAACGCGCCTCCGGATAGCCGTTATTGAAGTAGTAATTGAGGATGTTGTCCCGGTCTGTCGCCACGTTGAAGGAACTGTAGGGCTGTCCGGCCGCCGATTGCACCAGGTCCTGAATCACCGCCACCAGTCGCAAGTCCACTCCGGTGACATCCAAATCGCTGACAAACCACTGCGGTCCTTCTTCGATCGTGATGGCCACCGCCAGATCCAGTTCCTTGCCCTTATAGCCGGTCACGATCTTGGACTCCACTTTCACGTCGCGGAATCCGTTTGCGTTGTAGAGGTCCTTGATGGCGTCCTTATCGCGCTCCAGCAGGTCGAGGCTGAATCGCCCCTGGCGGTATTGCAGCAACGACGCCGGCCGCACGGCCAGGCGTTCGCGCACTGTCTCGTTCGTAAAGTACTTATTGCCCTGGACATCCAGCTTCACCAATTTGTAGCGCGGCCCCCGCGTGATGGTATAAACGATGGCCTGTTCCCCGCCTTCCAATTGATCCTGCCGGAACTCCACTTTGACGTCAAAATAACCCGCCGATTGAAAGAAATCCTCAACTTTTCGTTGACCTTCCACTAGCAAATCCTGGTCTACAGACTGCTCCTGATAGACCGGGATTAATTGCTTCAAGTGACCCGATGAGATCTTGTCGCCTTCCGTTTTCACCCTTACTTCCGGCCCTGCTTCGATCCTCAGATGGGGTGTCACCGTTTTGGTGGCTGGGTTATAGTCCATCCTCTCCATCTGCACTTTGGCGAGGAGATGGTCGCTCTTGAGATAAGAACGTCTCACCCGTTCCAAGCCCTGTTGGACGCGGTTCTCAGTCACCTGACGCCAGCCTAGCAGCCCCCACCACTTCTGCCAGTTCGTGCGTCCGGAGATCTTACCCACTTCGCTTCCTGCTTCGCCGGTGATCTCGGGCTGCGAGAATTTCGCGCGAGTTCCGAGGGTAAGTACAAAGTGGATATCCGCCTCTTCGGTGGCAGCCCGGTAGCTGATCTCCGGTTTGACCTCTGCGTCGTAGAATCCATTGCTCTGCAGCAGCGTTTTCAGCCTCAGGGAAGCTTGCGTGACGTCGGTCTCAGAAAATCCTGTGCCCAGGCCCAGTTTGGTTGCGTTTACGAGTTGGGAGGCACTGGGCGGGTCGTCGGCGCCTTCCACACTCACCTGGCCGACAAAGAAATGCGGCGTGGTGATAATGGTCACCGCCACTCCGTTGTCCGCCGGCGCCACATCTATGGCGATCTCGAGATAGCGCCCGGTGTTGTAGAGGCTGTCGATCGCCCGGCGCACGTCGTCCAGATTTAAGGCATCGTTGGGATGAAAGGGAAGAAGCCGCGTCAACTGGTCGGCCTCTAACGGTTGGGTAGCCGGCGAGAACGTCACCGACACGATTCGTTTGCCTTCGTACTCGGCAGGGGATGCGAGGGCCCCGCCCGCTGTGGCGGCGGCCACGATGGCCATTCCCAGCACCGTCCAGACGCGGTTACTCACGCTTCCACATCATAACAGTATGCGTAGTCCCAATCGAAGTAACAGGCGCTTCCGCTGCTACCATACATAACAGAAATGACCGATTCCGATCTGGACCGGTATTCACGACAGATCCGCTACAAACCACTAGGTGAAGCGGGCCAACGCCGGATCATGGCCGCCCATGTCACCATTGTCGGGTGCGGCGCTCTGGGCAGTTTCCACGCCGGGGCGCTGGCCCGTGCCGGCGTCGGCCGGATCCGTCTCATCGACCGTGACTACGTCGAACTCAGCAACCTCCAGCGGCAATGGCTTTACGACGAAACCGATGCAGAGGAAGGTCTTCCCAAGGCCGTCGCCGCCGCGCGCCACCTTGCCCACGTGAACAGTGGCGTGGCCGTGGAGCCCGTTGTCGCCGACCTGACCCCCAGCAACGCTTCCGAACTCCTCTCCGGCACGGATCTCATCCTCGACGGAGCTGACAACTTCGAAGTCCGTTACCTTATCAACGACTGGTGTGTTCAGCAGTCGGTTCCGTGGATCTACGGGGCGGCCGTCGGCAGCTACGGTCTCACTATGGCGATTCTGCCAGGCCAGGGACCCTGTCTTCGCTGTGTCTTTTCAGCACGAGTCCGGTGCGGTCGTCACCGTCGCGACCACGCGGTCCACAGACATCGAGGTGACTGTTGCTGCCGGCCGCGGCCGCATCGACTACGTCCAGGACCCGTGTCGTCTCAATCCCGG
>JBDTMC010000082.1:0-21376 GCA_039934475.1 Bryobacteraceae bacterium
TGCAGCTCCAGGTGGTGCCGGATTTCATCGTTCAATTGCCCCTCCGCGCGCTCCCGCCACAGCAGCGCTCGAAGCCGGTTCCGCCATTTCCGTGTCACTCTCATCGGATTCCCCCTCAGGCCGGCCGGACGATTAAATTGATAGCCGCGGACAACCGCTCCCACTGCGCCGCTTCTTTCTCCAGCACCTCCCGCCCCTCCCCGGTGAGCGAGTAGAACTTCGCCTTACGGTTGTTCTCGCTAGGCCGCCACTCCGCCACAATCCACCCTTCGTTCTCCAGCTTATGCAAGGCCGGATACAGCGATCCCTGCCCGACGTGAAGGACCTCGAGAGACATCTGTGTAATCCGCTGGGCGATCGCCCAACCATGCATAGGCTCCAGTTGTAGAACCTTCAAAATCAACAGATCCAAAGTCCCCTGCACCAAATCCGTAGGCTTACTCACCCCACCTCCACCCTAAAAGGGGTCAGACGCATTTATTCCCCATTTATTCTCTTATCTGCCTTCTAAAAGCCAAAAACGCAAAAACAGCAAAAAGGAGCAAAAAGGGGTCAGACGCATTTAGTTGTCTGACGCATTCGCCTGTCTCCCCTAGGTTACCGACAATCATAGCTTGTCTCTTGTCGGTAATCAAGGGGAAGAGGGACCGGACCGGTCTCAACCAGAATCATCCAATCTTTATCCTCGCGTCATGGCTTGTTAATACCCGGCTGCTACCGTCACCCAGAGGAGAAATACCCTTGAGAAGAACTTTGACGTTTTCATTGGCCCTGTCCACCATTGGGCTCGCCTTCGCCGCCACCCCGCAGGCCCCTGACGCAAATCCGAAGGTACCCGGAAATGCCGCGCCCAACAAGCTGATCCGCGGTCTGCAGGAATCCCCTGTCGGCCAGGGGTCTTGGCCTCTGGAAAACCCCACCGCCGCCGCCAACTACTACGGCTACGGAAATGACGGAGTGATGCTTCCGGCCCCTGGGGATACCCAAGCCTCCGGTCACAACGTGGAAGCCACCAAAACCGAGCCCGACAAAAACACCTACCTCATCCTTTCCAATCAGCACGGAGCGGACCCCAACTACAACTACGGCACGCGCTTCCTCTTCCAGGGCCACGAAAACGCAGCTCCGAACACGGGCGGAGTCAAGCAAGGCATCATCACTCGCATCAACCTCGATGCCGACGCGCAACATCGCATCACGGCCCTCGCCACCACCGACAACTTGGGAGCACCCCTGCCGCTGATCGACGGCTCCACCTGGTATCCCTTGGCCCAGCGCCTCCTGTTCACCTCGGAATCCGGCACAAGCGGCGGCGTGTGGCAAGCCACCTCCGATTTCCCGTCCACCGTCGAAGACCTCTCTGGCATCTTCGGACGCGCCGGTTACGAGGGAATCCAGGCCGATAGCCGCGGAAACATAATCATTCTTGAGGACAACGGCGGTTCCAAGGGAAGCGTGAATTCCCACGCCCGCCAGCCCAACAGCTTTCTCTACCGATTCATCCCCTACAGCACCAGCGATCTCACACAAGGCGGCCGTCTCCAGGTCCTCCAGGTGATGTCCAAGAATCACGTTGGTCCCATCATCTTCCACGCCGGCCAAGCCGATGCCGATATCAAGTCCCAGGACGTACTCGACATGCACACCTACGGCCTCCAATTCCAGACCAACTGGCTGACCATTCATGACACCGCCGTCGTCGGCAACCAGCCCTTCGACGCCAACGCCCTCGCCAAAGCCGCCGGTGGCACCCCCTTCAAGCGGCCCGAGAATGGCCAATTCCGCCCCGGAACCAACTTCACCGAATTCTATTTCGATGAGACCGGAGACACCGACATCAACACCGAGGCCGGCTCCCAATACGGCGGCTTCGGCTCCCTCATGAAGCTGACTCTAACCAACGGCGTTGCCGGCACTCTGAAACTGCTCTACCTCGGCGATTCCGTCCACACCGCCTTCGACAACTGCGCCTTCTGGAGCCAGGATGTAATCGTGTTCGTGGAAGACGCCGGCGACAGCCTGCACACCCAGCGCAACGCCTACGATTCTGCCTACGCCTTCGACGTCCGGGCGGATTACAGCGCCGGCACCCAACCCGTCCGTGTAGTCGCCGTCGGCCGCGACGCCTCCGCCACCATCGACTCCGCGCTCTCCGCCAACGGCAACGGCTTCCAAAACGACGGTGACAACGAAATCACTGGCTGGCACGTCTCCGACGGCGACGCCTCTGTCAACGGTTTACTCGGCTCGAAGATCCCGACCGTGTTCCAGAACGGCTGGAGAGTCTTCTACACCCAGCAGCATGGCGACAACAACACCTGGGAAATCACCCCCATCGACCCCGCGAACCGCCCCTCACTGACCGAGCGCTAAGCCGCCGCTACCGACGCGGCCGTTGCTTTTCGGAGACCGAGCGGATGATCAGCTTGCCCACGCCCTTTTGCCCATCGCTGGAGTGAACTTGGCGATAAAACTCGCTAGTTGCTTGTGATTGGCTCCGGGGTACTTGCCATCGTGGCGCTTTGCGTGCTTGCCATATCGGTCTACCGACTTCTTGGATCTGGGACCAGGAGGGATCGCGGGAAGGACGGGACTACGCTTTGGAGATCATGAATCAGAAACAGCCTGCATCGGAGACGAACCGTTCCAGGATCGTAACCGTGCTTTTCGCCAGCCCTCTTGCGGAGGATCATCACTCGATACAAGCAGTCTTCAACCATACAAAGTGGGAACTCCACAAATCCAACAGCCTCGCGTCTGCGCTGCCGGTGATACGCCGCGGCGACATCGGCGTTGTTATTTGTGATGCGGATCTGCACCCAGGTACGTGGATCGACATGTTGGAAGGACTGAAGCCTATGCGAGTTGCTCCAACATTGGTCGTCACATCCAGACTTGCGGACGAGAGACTCTGGGCCGAGGCCTTAAACCTGGGGGCCTATGATGTGCTGGCGAAGCCGTTTGAGCCCGGAGAACTGGTCCGCAGCGTGAGTTCGGCATGGTTGAATTGGAGCCATCGGCAGGAGTTCTCTTCCAAAGGAATGATCGCCAGGCACGCCGCAAGGTGACTTTAGGTGACTTTCGTTTACCTCGCCGGGCCGTTCGACTGAAAGTCAATCACCGTTGAACGAGCCGCGCCCGGATCGACACATTGTGCATGTTCAAGGTGCAGCATCTGCGCCTTGTCTCCCGTGTTCGGTGCGCTAGCTCCACGCTGGCTCAGCGGCCTCACCCTTCAAATAGCCGGTCCCTGAGTATGGCCCATCCCATGCTCCAGAGACGGCAGACCTGGAGTACTGAATCGTGAACGGGAAAGGGTGAAATGGCAAGCCACGCTACGACAAGGGCCTTTATTCTGCCGGATATCCTTGAGACGGAACTGCAGCAGACAATCGCAGCTTGTGCCTATCAGTTCTGGCTGGCCAGGGCTTTCGACGGTTGCTCACCCGCCGCGGATTGGCTCGATCCTGAACGGGCCCTCTCCGACCTCCTTAAAGCCGAACTGGAAATACGAGGGATGAACCGAGGGTGCGGCTGTCACTCGTCTGTTGTTCGCGGTCCGAGCCTCAAGGCAAAGCATAAAGCGACGGCGGATTGAGCGCGATCACCGTCGCCGCCAACTACTACGGCTACGGAAATGACGGACCGATGCTGCCGGCCCCCGAAGACCGAGCCCGACAAAAAATCACCCCATCGACCCCGCGAACCGCCCCGCACTGACTGCCCGCCGGACCGGACCCCTAGCCAATACCTGGATCATCGACAATGCCCTCCTCGGGCGGGGTCTCATCGCACTCGCCTCCCGTCTGCGTGACGATGATTCGGCGCAGAATGTCCCACACTTCATGCTTGTTCCAAGTGCCGATTTCGGCCACCAGTAGGCCATGGTTGATCGCAACTACATCTCTGGCGAGATCACCGACAGTTGCATCGTGATTGGGAAACGCAACCGCCCAGACAGGCGAAAACTTTACAAGGAAGCCGCCGACGACCAGGCCGAGGAAGGACAAGAGTGCGAGTCCACCGGGACCGACACGTGCATAGAGACCCGGCCAGACTGTCAGTGCTACTCCGGTGGCCAGTAGTGTCGCAACGGTGGACCATCGGTGCTCCAAGTCGGGCAGTTGCAACTCCATCGAATCCTGAATTCGCCGCCATGTCTCGCGACGGTTTTCTTCTGGCAGTATGACGTTAAGCGGCGTCGATGGTCTTACGTCCTTACGTTCGAGACTAAGTGCGTCGATGATCCCACGCCTCGTGCGATAGAATGCTGCACTAGTTAAGCAGCGCCCGGAATCCTTGCCTTTCAGCTTGGAAACGACCAAAGTGTAGAGGTCACCGGCGGTGGACACAGCCTTCGCCTCTTCATCGGCTATGTGAATCTGAAACCCATCTTCGACTGCCAGAATCAGTTCTTCGATGTCCAAACCCATATCTATGCTCGACACCAATAATTCTAGCGCCGGTTCGATCTCACAGGCTGTTGAAGCTATAGCCCGTGAACGCATTGATCGGCGCGATGAGGACGATTGGCCAGTCCTGGCTTCGGCGCTTACACTCGGCTGTACGATTTGGACCGAAGACGCAGACTTCTTCGGCTGCGGCGTGGCAACGTGGACAACGGACCGGGTTGAATTGTATTTGGCAAACCCCTGGGAGAAGGACTCCTGACCGTTCCGGCACGATTCGTAGCTTCACGGCGGCTCTTTTTGAGAGGGCGGTTGACTATCTGGAACTTGTTCTTGAGGGTGACGATATCCATAGAGAGTCCTTCCAACCGGTTAACTGTTCAGCAGTACTACTCGACAAGCCGTCCGTCAATCGTGCCATGCCACTGCGCGATGCAGAAAGGACCCGTTGTGAGACAACTGCGCTTCCGCAGTGCTAGGGTTCAAAATTGACGTCAACAGTGAGGCTGGCTTCTACAGGCTGATCGTCCAAAAACGTGGGTGAGTATTCCCATCGCCTGACGGAAAGAAGCGCAGCAATTGCAAAATTGCTGTTTGGCGCGGACAGCACAACGAGGTCATCCACAGTGCCATCAGGGAGGATGATCATTGCAAGCCGAACCGTTCCTCGAACCCCCGCTTTTCGCCCCGAAGCTGGGTAGACCGGCGTCACCTTCTTTGTAACCTGTGCGGGCGTCACTTTCGGTCGTTTGGGCGATGATCGCGGTGGACGGTAGCGTGGCGAAGCGCGGCACCCGCGCCTACAGCCTCTGGCTCCTGGGATGTTTCGCTCACTGTAACGATGCTGATTCTCTGCTGTTCACTTGCCTTCAACCGAAGCGCACCGAAAATTGGTTTGTTGCCGATGCTCTCCACTTTGAATAGATAGTCGCCATCTGCAATTCCATCAAAGGCGAAACTTCCCGCGGAGCTGGTAGTCTGGACTCCTTTCCCGCTGGCCTCAAAGACTACCACCTTAGCGCCGGTAATTGGAGCGTTGGAACGATCCTGAACGGTCCCAAGGATGTTAGGCTCCGCGAGCGCATGCAATGCCGGGATGACTGCGAGTAAGACCGATAATTTGACCATGGCTTTGAGGATGGCCCCCCTCATTCTAGCCACGGAAGGCTGTAGAAAATACCTTATTTTTAGGAAAGTTAATCGGCACAGCAAAGCGGAGCCGCCCACCGTGCCCGTTCCTCGCGCTAGATCGCTGCATCGGCAGGGGAGAGGTCTGTGCCTTCACCGGACATAATGCAGAGCGCTTTTAGCTCGACGCGGCGGCGCACGAAAGCCGGAGAAGAAACGAGGTTACGTGGGCCTATTTTTAACGGCAGCCCAACACGCATCACGGAGTCTGACGCTTTCCATTCTGCCAATCAAGGAATCGCCGCATCTGGACCTCGCGAGATTTTGGTATGAGCGTTCGACCGTTCCGCAGCACTATTCTGTCCGGCCCACTGCCGCCGTCAACTATTCGAAGCTGATCGCTGGTTGCCGGCGCCCCTTGATCGTAAGGCACAAATTCACCTTCTTCGAGGATGCCGCCGCGGTAATTCCAAATCCGACATTGATCTATACGTTGTGCCGGAAGATATGCGCAATGCTCCCACCATCCGACGGCTGGACCTACGTAGACAGCATCCTTCAGCACGTTTTGCGGTCGGCTGCGTTCAAGCGCATCACGGTCAACCACGGGCATAATAAGCTGCACAGCTAAGGTGACAGCCGCGACGGCTGCAGCTAAGGCAAGGCTTTTATATACGCTGC
The DNA here is from genome assembly GCA_039934475.1 of Bryobacteraceae bacterium. Lineage (GTDB taxonomy): Bacteria > Acidobacteriota > Terriglobia > Bryobacterales > Bryobacteraceae > JBDTMC01. Next base: position 6,219 of record JBDTMC010000082.1, read on the forward strand.
TCTGGAACCATGCAACGACCCGCGATCTCCCAAGAATCAGGGCGGCGTTCAAACCGCCACAAATGACTACGAACATGATAAAGTTTGCTGCTTCTAAGGGTACGATGTGATCTAAGCCGGGGATGATCAGCGCTATCGATCCGACGAAAAGAACCGGAATGCTCCAGGGCAGGCACACAACGACTAGGGGAATCCCACCCTCCGCCTGACCGCGATCGGCATAACGAAGACCGACGTAGACATATAAGACGAACAGCCAATAGACGATCGCGATAGGGCCTCGGAACCGGCGAAGCGTTCTCACAAGCGTATGCCCATTTGGGCGTGAACACGATTTTGCCGTTCTCGACGCCTGCCTCCACCAGATCCGCCGATTTCGACACGGGCCAGTTCGCGCACATGCTGCGGGATTACAATCTGGAACCTGTTCTTGACAGTGACGATACCCATACAAATTGATTCCCTCCACCAGTTTAACTGGTGAACAGTACAACTCGACACGCCTTCCGTCAAGCTTGCGTCCAGGGGGGGGCGGGGCGGGCCGCATCTTGAATTTCCGCCACGTCGGCCGCACCGTTGCCCAACTCGCCCACCAGGGCCCGTGCCCCTCGAACAGATTCAAATATCCCTCAGCCATGCCTCCATCCAAAGCACCGAACGCTACAGGAGAGTAGCCAAAATCGTCACCGACGCCCCTTGCGATTACCTCAGGATCGGCGCCCTCGATAAAAGATTTTCGGTTTCACCATCGAACTCATCAAACAGGCGAACGGCAAATTTGCGGCAACAACAAGGAGAGAATGTATGGATCGCTTAGACGAACTCAAATCAAAGTATCAGTCGGTGCTGAACCTGATCCAGCAGAAGGGCGTTCGACTCGCTCATCTGCATGTGCAGGATAACAAGCTCTATATCCAAGGGGCGGCTCCGTCGGAGGTCATCAAGAACGCCGTCTGGGATCAGATCAAGTCGGTCGATGCGGGCTACGGCGATCTCAGTTGCGACTTGACGGTGGACGCGAGCCTCGCTCCTCCGGCCGCGCAGGTTCGCACCTACACCGTCAAAGCAGGGGACTCGTTGTGGAAGATCGCCCAAGGGTTCTATGGCAACGGCACGCAATTTCCCAAGATCATCGCGGGAAATCCTGGCAGGCTGAAGGATGAGAAAACGGTGATCCATCCGGGTGACGTGCTGAATGTTCCCGAATAGGAGTGGCGCCGATGAGATTTGGGGGGGCGCGGAGCAGGAAAGCCGAGGGAAAGGGAACGGGTCGCGGATAACGCCCGGCCACCCTCTCGTCCCGGCCAAGCCTATTATAGAGGGGGCTCCCGCCGCTCTATCAGGCTTCTAAACCGCAGTCTCACTGCCGGCGCTTTTTGACGGGGCGTTTGGCGCGTGACTCCAACGCGGCGATGGCGTCCGCCGCCCTACTGTAAGGCCCGTGAGTCCTTCCGGCGCGAGCGTCCTCCAGTCCCTCGGCGATATGCCGGTCCACCAGGCTCTTGGGCGTGAACACGATTTTACCGTTCTCGACGCCTGCCTCCAGCAGATCGCCGATTTCGACACGGGCCAGTTCGCGCACATGCTGCGGAATGACTATCTGGAACTTGTTCTTGACGGTGACGATATCCACGGACTTGATTCCCTCCACCAATTAACTGTTGAGCAATACAACTTAAGATCGCCTTCCGTCAAGCGTACCTTATACACAAGTGAAAGTGCTTTTTCTCACTCCCGAGAAGAACCGGACCAGCGAATTCGACGAACGAGTCGAATGCCCTTCGCCGCAGGTTAGCGCGCCTCATGAATTGGACGCTCCGACGCACCTCAAATAGCTGACGCATATAATCATGTGCGTGCCGCCTCGTTGGCTTGTAGCCGCGGAAAGCTGACCAGATGGCGCAGGCTCTACCCTTGCCTCCGCTACGCCGTCATCGCCATACACCAGCGTCGGAGGCGCCTAAGCGATTCAGTCTTCCTGTCGAATTACTTCCTCTTTTCAATGACGTTTTGCGTTACGATGCCTCTTATACATGGATTTGCAGCGACGGGATGAATTCAAGCAAAGACTCTATGAACTTACACCCATTGATGGAAAAGCGATGGGCAACGCCAGTCTTCGTGAAGCGCTACAACTCTCTTTTCCCGGCGAACAGTTCACGCTGGACGACTATTGGGATTTGCGAAATTCCCTGATTACCGAAAGCAAACTGGAGAAAGGGCGCGGGCAGGGGGGGCGGTACGGCGAGTTCTTACGGTCACTGACCCCGTCACTGTGCTGGTATCGGGCGACGTCGTCGCCGGAATGCCTGTGGCGGTCGCTGCCGTTCAAGTTGTCGTGGCCGAAACGTCCCCTTATGAGCCGTTCCAGAAGTGCGTGCAGACAGGGTACGTACCCGATAATTTCCTGAAGCCCTGGATATGCGAAATAACTGCGTTCCAGGGGAGGCGGAACACCGGGGGGCCATGGACACGCCCGGACGTGACGCTGATTGCAATCCAGACTTTTGCTTACGTACCGAACAAGCTGTTTGAGGTCATTACATTCGAAATCAAACCGAACCTTGAAACTGCGATGGAGGGAGTATACGAGTGCGCGGCTCACTCCGCGTTCGCTCACCGCAGCTACCTCGCTCTCCCGGACTCCGATGAATACGAGGATAACCCCCTGTACGACAGAATTGCAGTTGAATGCGAGCGCTTTGGACTGGGCTTGATTGTTTTCGAAAAGGTGGAGAACTGGGACACGTACACCTTCCATGTTACCGCCAAGCGGAACAATCCAGACCCCCGCGCAGTGAACGATTTCATCAAGGGGCAGATTAGTGAGAAAAGCCGCGAAGAGATTCAGTGCTGGCGATGATTGTGTCGAGCACACTAGCTGGAGAACGGCTAGTTCATGAAGTCGGCTTATAGAAGGGGTTGCGGTCTGTTTTAGCCCGGTGAATCTTCTCCTTGAAGAACGTCTTCAAGTCGCCTTCGCTGTCGACAATCTGAATGATTTCTTGTAGCTCTGTTAGCACGAAAATCTTCTGCACTAGTCCGGCTTTCGCGTCTTCGATAGCGGCAGATGAAAACCCGGAATACGAGATAAAGATGCCGCCCACGTCTCCGCGACCATAGACACTGACGAGGTGTGGCGCAATCTGCTGTCGGCCAATCGCCGCGTCCCACCACTTCATCTCGACCAGGTACAGCATTCCGTCGATTTCCACTGCGCCGTCAATTTGCTCGACGATTCCCTGGCCTTCGCCACCCTTGATGGTGAACGCTTCGCGCACGAGAAATCCCGCGAATTGGTGCCCGCTCGCACCAAGATCAATAGGTTCCAAGTCAGGATCGCGAATCGCGTGCCGTGATGACTTTCGCTAGCGGCTTCCGCTTCCTCAGGCGAAAAGGTCCGCCAGACGCACCCGAATCTCAGGCCCAACGGTGCTCAGCGAGTCACTACACGTTTCTCGCCCACCACTGGTGTACACATAGCCCAGCTTCAACCGCGGATCGATCACCCATACGAACGGAACGCCAAACGATAAATAGTCGTCGATCTTCTCCTCAACATCCGAGGCCCGATCAGTACGCGATAGAATTTCAATCGCCAGAAAAGGAGGAGTGGTGAACACCTGCTCCTCCGGTTCCACACCAACACAGGCGCAAACATCCGGCACGCGGAACCGGTTCGCCTTCACCTGCACCCGTTGCTCCGGGAAACAATACACGTCCGCAATCTTGTCCAGAAGCACAATCAGACGGCGTTGCAGCCGGCTGTGGTCCTTCTCGCCCATGTTTCGCTCCACAACGACGCCGTCCACATACTCACGGTCGCCATCTTCGAAAGAGGTGGCCAAATATTCCTCGACGGCGATCCGTCGTAGCGCGACTTCCGGCGACATCCTTACCACCTTTCCCAACCAACACTTTATCATCGTCAGTACCTCGTCCGCGGCGCCGTTCACCGTCGGCGAAGAAACATTTCCTCCTTCTTTTTAATCACTTACAGCCTTCCAAGCTCGAAATCCCCTCCCCCCATGCTCTAATCAACACGGTTGTGGCGTACTACGCGCCGCCGCCAAACGCTGGTCGTTGCAACAGGTTTCAACACTTTCAACACCCAGCTGGTTCTTTGAAATCCCGGCAACCGATTGAGCCTAATCGGCTTAACACATCTTGACGTTTTCGTCCTTTCAACACTTCAACACGATTTTTGGTTGAAAGTGCGCCATTCAAACCGCCCATTGCGCCTCCCTCCCCTGGCATGGTGAAATAGTTAGTTACACCACCCCCTACAGGAGAGGCATTTGGATCAAGCAATTCTGGCCCTGGAGGACGGGAGCGTCTTCGAGGGCAGAAGCTTTGGTGCGCTCACGCACCGGCACGGTGAAGTAGTCTTCAATACCTCCATTACCGGCTATCAGGAAATCTTCACGGATCCTTCCTATGCCGGTCAAATCGTCGTTCTTACCTACCCTCAAATCGGGAACTACGGCGCCAACCAGCAGGACAACGAATCCGGACGCCCCTTCATTGAAGGCCTCGTCGTCCGCGAGTTCTCCCCGCTGGCCAGCAACTGGCGCTCCGATGAACAGGCGGAACACTTCCTCGCCAAGAGCGACATCCCGGTCATCGCCGGAGTCGATACCCGCGCCCTCGTCCGCCATCTGCGCACCCGCGGCGTCATGCGCGGCGTCCTCGCCGCCGGACCCTCCCTTGATGGCAAGGCGCTCGTCGAAGAGGCGCGCCAGTCGCCCTCCATGGCAGGCCTCGAACTGGCCACCCGTGTCAGCGCCACCGCCCCCTATGAATGGACTGCCGGAGTGGATGCCTGCTCCCCCTCCCAGCATCTGCAACCCTGGCCGGAAAAAAGGTTCCACGTGGTCGCCTTCGACTACGGCATCAAGCGCAACATCCTCCGCCGACTCGTCCATACCGGCTGCCGCGTCACCGTCGTCCCCGCCGGAACCTCCGCTGACGACGTCCTCGCGCTCAACCCCGACGGAGTCTTCCTCTCCAACGGTCCCGGCGACCCCGAGCCTCTCGAATTCCAAGCCGCCCAGGTCCGCAAACTCATCGGTAAGAAGCCCATCTTCGGCATCTGCCTAGGCCAGCAGATCCTCGGCCTCGCCCTTGGCGGCCGCACCTACAAATTGAAGTTCGGACACCGCGGCGGCAACCACCCCGTGCTGAACAAGATCACCAACCGCGTTGAGATCACCAGCCACAATCATGGCTTCACCGTCGATCCCGATTCACTCAATGCGTCCGACGTCGAACTCACCCACATCAACTTGAACGACGAAACTCTCGAAGGCTTCCGCCACCGCAACTACCCCGTCTTCAGCGTCCAATATCACCCTGAGGCGGCGCCCGGTCCGCACGATTCGCTGTACCTCTTCGATGACTTCATCAAGCTCATGACCGAAGCCAAGGGAGGCGCCCGTTAGATGCCCCGTCGCACCGACATTCACCGGATCCTGATCGTAGGTTCCGGCCCCATCATCATCGGCCAGGCCTGCGAGTTCGACTACTCCGGCACGCAAGCCTGCAAAGCCCTCCGCGCCGACGGCTTCGAAGTGGTGCTGATCAACTCCAACCCGGCCACCATCATGACCGACCCGGAGCTGGCTGACCGTACCTACGTCGAACCTCTCACCGTCGCCTACGCCGAAGAAGTCATCCGCCGTGAACGCCCCGACGCGTTGCTCTCCACCGTCGGCGGCCAGACCGGCCTCAACCTCGCCGTCGCCCTGGCCGAAGCCGGAGTCCTTGATAAGTACGATGTGGAACTAATCGGCGCCAAAATCGATTCCATCAAGAAGGCCGAAGACCGCCTCCTGTTCAAGGATGCGATGCGCAAGATCGGTCTCGAAACCCCGCAATCCCAACTCGTCAACACGGTCGAAAAGGGTCTCGAATTCGGCACCAAGATTGGCTATCCACTCATCCTCCGCCCCAGCTTCACAATGGGCGGCAGCGGCGGGGGTATCGCTTACAACCGCGAAGAGATGATCGACATCCTGGAGCGCGGCATCGATCTCTCTCCCGTCGGCGAAGTGCTCATCGAAGAGAGCGTCCTCGGGTGGAAGGAATATGAGCTTGAGGTGATGCGCGATCAGGCGGACAACGCCATCATCGTCTGCTCCATTGAGAACTTTGATCCCATGGGCGTGCATACCGGCGACTCCATTACCGTCGCCCCCGCGCAAACCCTCAGCGATCGCGAGTATCAAATGATGCGCGACGCCGCGCTGGCTTGCCTGCGCGAGATCGGCGTCGATACCGGCGGCTCCAACGTGCAGTTTGCGATCGATCCTGCTACCGGCCGTATGGTCATTGTCGAGATGAACCCGCGCGTCTCCCGCAGTTCCGCCCTCGCATCGAAGGCCACCGGTTTCCCCATCGCCAAGATCGCCGCCAAGCTCGCCGTCGGCTACCGCCTCGACGAGATCAAGAACGATATCACCAAGGTCACACCCGCTTGCTTCGAACCCACCATCGACTATGTGGTGGTGAAGATCCCGCGCTTCCAGTTCGAAAAGTTCCCCGGCGCCGAACCCGTGCTGAACACCCAGATGAAGAGCGTCGGCGAAGTGATGGCCATCGGCCGCACCTTCCAGCAATCGCTCGGCAAGGCCCTGCGCAGCATGGAGACAGGCAAGTCTTCGGCCGCCGACGTCTACGACGAAGCGCAGATCGCCAACAAGCTCATCACCCCGAACCCAGACCGCCTGAACTACATCCGCTTCGCCTTTGAACGCGGCTACACCATCGCTCAGGTCCACGAAATGACCGCAGTTGACCCGTGGTTTCTCGAACGTGTGCGCGACATCGTGCTGCAAGAGCAGCAAATGGATCTGCTCGAGCCCGAGGACCTGACGCACGACATCATCCTCGCCGCCAAGCGCGCCGGCCTTTCCGACAACCGCATCGCCCGCGCCGTCGACATGGACCCTCTCGACTTCCGCGCCCGGCGCAAAGAACTGGGTGTCCAAGCCGTCTTCAACCGCGTTGACACCTGCGCTGCCGAGTTCGAAAGCTTCACCCCGTACCTCTACTCCAGTTATGAGCAGGTCTCCGAAGCCGACCCCACCAGCCGTCCCAAAGTCATGATCCTCGGCAGCGGCCCCAACCGCATCGGCCAGGGCATCGAGTTCGATTACGCCTGCTGCCATGCCTCCTTCGCGCTGCAGGAATTTGGCCATGAATCCATCATGGTCAACTGCAATCCGGAGACCGTGTCCACCGACTACGACACCAGCGATCGCCTCTACTTCGAACCGCTCACCCTCGAGGACGTGCTCAACATCGCCGACATCGAAAAGCCCGACGGAGTCATCGTTCAGTTCGGCGGCCAGACGCCTCTCAACCTGGCCCTGCCGCTGAAGCACGCCGGAGTTCCAATCATCGGCACCCAGCCCGAAAACATCGACCTCGCCGAAGACCGCAAACTCTTCGGAGCCGTGCTCGACCAACTAGGAATCCCTGCCCCCGACAACGGCACCGCCACCAACGTAGAAGAGGCCTGCGAGATCGCCCGCCGTATCGGGTACCCCGTTCTCGTTCGTCCCAGCTATGTGCTGGGCGGCCGCGCCATGGTCATCGCTTATGGCGAAGACATGATCCGCCGCTACATGGCGGAAGCAGTCACGTTCAGCCAGAAGCGCCCCGTCCTCATTGACCGCTTCCTTGAAGACGCCACCGAAGTGGACGTGGATGCGCTCTGCGATGGCGACGACGTGTTGATCGGCGGCATCATGGAGCACATCGAAGAAGCTGGCGTACACTCCGGCGACAGCTCCTGTGTGCTGCCCGCGTTCTCCATCGGCGCGAGTGAACTTCAAACCATCGAAGAGTACACTGTAAAGCTGGCCAAAGCCCTTAAGGTCATCGGCCTGATGAATGTCCAGTACGCCATCCAGCAAGGTAAAGTCTACGTCCTGGAAGTAAATCCGCGCGCCTCGCGGACGGTGCCTTACGTCAGCAAAGCGACCGGCGTGCCGTTGCCCAAAATCGCCGTCGGCCTCATGCTCGGCAAGAAGTTGAAGGACTTCGCGTACCTCACCGGCGGCCGCACTTCGGGCGTACTCCCCGTCCCACAGTTCTTCGTCAAATCGCCCGTCTTCCCGTTCAACAAATTCCCTGGAGTGGACCCGGCGCTTGGACCGGAAATGCGCTCCACCGGCGAAGTAATGGGAGTCGGCGAAAACTTCGGCGAAGCGTTCGGCAAGGCGCAAATTAGCGCCGGCACGCCTTTGCCCGAAAAGGGAAGCGTCTTCCTCAGCGTCAACGACCGCGACAAAGCCGCCGCCGTCGAAGTGGCCCGCAATTTCCACGACCTCGGCTTCCAACTCCATGCCACACGCGGCACCGCCTCCATCTTGAAGGCCGCCGGTCTCCCTTGCAAAACCGTCTTCAAGGTGAACGAGGGCAGACCCAATGCCGTCGATTTAATCAAGGCCCAGACGGTGCAACTCGTCATCTACACAACCACCGGGGGGCACACCTTCACTGACGAAAAGGCCATCCGCCGCGCCGCCGTCACGTGGCGAGTTCCGTGCATTACAACGATGTCCGGTGCGCGCGCCGCAGTCCAAGCCGTCGCCAGCAAGCGCGTCGACCCCATTCGGGTCTGGAGTCTTCAGGAAATCCACGCGGCCAAAGACGTCAGTACACCGTCAGCGTGATGTGGTTGTTCTTATCGGGTAGGGGCGCGCCGTTGTACGTCCCGTTCACCATCGTCCGGCTAAACGACGTGTAAAGGTGGCTTTGCCCTGCCACGCCGGTGCCGCGGACGATGGCCCCGAGGTGGAAGTCGTTCATGTCCAAATGCAAACGGCCCGGCGCCAGATCCATAGGAGCCGGGAACTGTGTGAGCGGCATCTGCGGCCCCAGCACCGTGCTGCCGGGCGCGATCTGATTCATCACCACATTCACTCGATGATGGAAGGGATCGCCGGCGGTCGTGTAGTAGACCAAGTTCGACGTCCCCGTGGAACGGTCAACCGCGATCGAAGGGTAGAAATGATGCCCGGATGCGGCATCGGCGGCCACCGGCGCGGACCAACTTTGACCGCCATCGGCCGAGACAACCATCTTCACTTGGGTATTCAGACACAGCGTCGGCTGCGGACTTGGTGGCGGCGGAGGAGTATACGGAGTCCGGCAGTCGTCGTATACGAGGAAGGTCGTGTACGCGCCGTTGGACTCGAGGCGGTTGCCATGTTTCGGGAACGTGCCGGTCACAAAGAGATCAATCCCTTTGATGGGCGTCGTGAGTTCGAACTGGCTCGGCGTAGGCAAGGGATTCTGAATGGTGACCGCAGTGGAAGCCGTAGCGCAGACTGGCGGATTCGGCGCCCCCACCGGAGTGCAGGTCACAAAACCCACGGCTTGTGAAATTCCCGTCCCGTTGGTCGCGCCGAGGTAGGAGATGGTGATTACGCCATCCTGGCGAACCCGCACAAAAGGCGCCGTACCGGAGGACGACAAGGTCACCAGCGGGCTGCAACGCAGCGTCGCATTTGTACATGCCGTGACGGCAATGGCGAACGCTCCGGCGCTGGCGATATAGGTGTTCGCGGCCACGTAGAGGTCACCCGCTCCGGTGCCCGACACACGCTCGTCGACTGCCAGCGTAAACTCCGAGCTGTAGTAGGGCTGCGGCACCGGATTCAAAAGCACCGGCGGCGTCTGTGCCCAGCAGGATTCCGCCTGTGTCTCCAGGTGCGTACCGGCGGGACAGTTGGTGGGGTTGTGCAGGTTGGCGGCGGAGGCGCGGAAGAGGCCGATTCCGGCGGCCGGACCGAAGCGCACATCAGCCATGAAGAAGGCTCCGCGAACAGGGTCCGCTACGACAGCCGCGTCGCCCACTCCGAGAACGGGAGCGCCATGGAACAGGATCGCCGGCAAACCGCCTTCAAACTGCACGCTGCAATCGGGGGACCCTGCGCGGTGGACGTAGTAGCCGCTGATGCTGTTGTCCCACGTCGCGCTGGCGAAGGTCCCGCGGAAGTCATTGGCCGTTTGCACAACCAAGTCATTGCCTGGCCCGCTGCCGTTGAGGATGAAGTCCGCCGACGCGTTCTGCTGCGGCGCGGCTCCCGCTCTCTGCTCGAGATTGAAACGAGCACCAGAGTTCCCCGTGCACGGCGTGGCCGCAGGCTGCGCATCGGGTGGAGCGCTGGCTGTGTATGCGCGCCAGCGGGTTCGAGCGGCGGTGAGCGCGGCCGCGGATGGTTCTCCGAAAGCGCCGTTCATCGATCGGGACAAGGGATGTCCCGACACCTCAAGAAGGCTCCTACCTTCTTCCGACACGAGGTAGCGCGCCGTAGCGGAAGGCGGCAACTTCTGGCCGTGGAGCGCCAGCGCACAAAGGAACAGCGCCAACCTTCTCATTGGAGGACCCCCGTCAGAATGTTGTTTGCAACCGGGAACAGAACGCCATTGTAATTTCCCGGCTTGATACTGCCGGTGTAGTGGATGTACGTATGGCCGCCGCCGGCCGCGATTCCAAGGTAGCCGCCGGGAAGTCCCGCACCGTTAAAGCCGCCGAGCGGACCGTCATAGAGCGACTGCGTAACTCTCCGCGGCGTGCCTGGCGCACCGTCGCCCTTCGCTACCTGAGCCAGAAAGACTTGCATGCTTGTTTTCAAGGGGTCGTTCTCTGTCGAGTAGTAAGCGATGTTCACCACACCGGTTGAGGCATCCAGCGCGAGGTGCCCAAAGAACTGCTGTCCGGCGGCATTCGAGACTTTCTGAAGGGGCGACCAGTTGACGCCGTCGGTGGACGTCGTCAGGACCACATCGGTCTTGGCACAGAGCGGAAAGAAGATCTCGCCGCCGGTTACTGTTGGCGTCCCGCAGCGGTCATACACGAGAAAAGTGGTCACCGTCGATCCGTCGCTCTCCAGGCGGTTCACGTGCTTTGGATACGTCGGATCCGTGGTCTGGATGGAGATCGGGTTGACGTACTGCGGCGTCAGTTCCACCTCTCCCGGCAGGCCCGCGGGCTGCGATTCGTGGAGCACCGCGACGGGCGCGGCACAAACGGGAGGTTGCGGCGATCCGCCCGGCTGGCAAGTCACAAACCTCAATTCCAGGGCCGTAGTCGGAGTGTTGGCGTCGCGCTGGACATAGGAAATCGTGATGCCGCCATCCGGGCGCACTTGTACCCACGGATTGTAGGTACGGGTGTCCGCGCCGCTCACCTTCACCTGGTTGCTGCAGTTGCTCAGCGCATTGGAACAGGTGGAAAGGGAGATGGTGGTGGCTGAGCCATCCTGGTTGTTCTGGGCGACAACGATGTAGATGTCGCCGGCGCCGGTCCCCGTAGCGCGTTGATCCACCGCGATGGACGGAGAGAACAATCCGCTGCTGGTGTTCGACGAGACCAGGTTGGCCAGTTGCGCCACCGGGACAAAACACGGGACAGCGTTCGGGACTGTGCCCGAAGGGCAGTTGGTAGTGTTGAGCAGCGTTGCTGGAGTAGCTTTCATCAGGCCAACGGCGATCTGGGGACCAAGGCGAAGATCGGCGATGAAGAACGCGTGCCGTGCTGGATCGGCCACTACCACGGGATCGCCGAAGATGCTGTAGAAGTCGCCCGTATTCGACTGAATGCCGGGCAGTTCACCTTCCAGGTCCGCGCTGCAGTTCGCATTGCCGCGCTGAACGTAAAACGCATCTGCATTTTGCCCCGGTAGGAAGCCAAGCGGGGGCAGTGATCGTGCGTCCAGCGCTGTGCCAATAACAAGGTCGCCGCCGTTCAATGCGGCGCCAGGCAGCACCGCGACGGTTTCATTGTACTGACCAACCGCGTTCGCCGGCGCCTGCAGATTGAAGGTGTTTCCGTTCACTGAGCAAGTGGCGCTTTGACCTGACGCGCCCGCGCACATGACGACGCAAAGAGCGAGAACAACCGCATAACGACGCATACGGCTCCTTCGACGGGAACTGTCTCACCTTGGTGTAAACCATAGTGCGGTGACAGGTTGTGAAGGGGTTGTAAAAGCCTTGTAAAAAGCGTCAGACGCGCGCCCAGTAAAGCCGTGTGTCGTAGAGCACGCTGACGATGCCGTTCGCGTCCGCGTACCGGTCTACGAGTCCGTTCACTGTCGCGAAGAACTGGTCATGATTCGGCTCTCCCGGATGGGGCACGTAGGATGCCGATTCCATGCGGCCGATGAGGGCTTTGCGGTCCATGTCTTGCGTCCAAAAGGTGTGGTGCAAGTGAACTTCGGGGGCCAACGTCAGGGCGTTGGCCTGGGCGACGTCGTGCTCGTGCAGGATGTGATTGGCATACGCGGGACAGTACTTGAGCAAGGCCCCTTCCAGGTCGCGCAGGAATTCGAAGCGTCGGGACGCCGCAGGTTCCACATCACCGCGATGATGCCGCCGGGCTTCAAAATCCGGTACATCTCAGCCTTCGTCTGTTCCAACCGGAACCAGTGGAAGGCCTGGGCGCAAAGAACGCAATCCACCGATTCCGAGGGCAATCCAGTGGCTTCCGCCGTGCCGGAGACCGCGGAGAACCTGGCTTCTGCGCCGAGGGAAGCCACCGCTTTTGCGCGCATTTCGGCGTTCGGCTCCACAGCCGTCACCTGGTAGCCTCGGCGGAGAAATAGAGCCGACGACAAGCCGGTCCCTGCACCGATGTCCGCCACCAGCGCGCTTGGCCGCAAGCCGGCTTCGGTCTCTAATAGATCCACGACTTCCTCAGGGTAGGTGGGGCGAAAGCGCGCGTACGCGTCCGCACGGCTGGAGAAGCGTTCGGTCGGGTTCATTGCTTTAGTGAACGGCCTTGAGAGCCTCGTCGACAGTCGGGTGGAATTCGAAGACGGTGTCGAGGCGGGTCACTTTGAAGCCTTCGCGCACTTGCCCGTCGGCGCCGGCCATGATGAGGCGGCCCTTCTCGCGGAAGACGTGGTTGAGGCTGGCAATAAAGCGTCCGATGCCGGTGCTGTCGATATGAGTGACGCCACTCAGATCGCAGATGAAGATCTTCTTGCCCTGCTTCAGCAGGCGCAGGACGACATCGGGAATGGCCGCGCTCTCGTTGCCGAGCATAATTCGCCCGCTCAACTTGAGCACAATCAGGCCCGGGACAGGTTCACTTTGCTCAATCCGCAGCATGTCCGAAAACTACTGATAACACAGTTCGCGTGCAGTCATCGGAGATGGAACCCGTTACCGATGGCTAAAGGAATGGCAGTGACGGTGATGTTACCGGCAAAGCAGAGGTCCACATCGGTGCCATCGCGGCGCGGCCGGCTGTAATAATCGCCAGAGTAGCGGTACTGGTCGCCATCGCGGCGGTAACGAACCTGCAGCGGCGAGAAGTCCACGGGGCACTCGACAATCTCCGGCTCAGGCGCCTCCCGCGTCAGGTGGGGCAGGTTCACATTAAAGTAAACGCCGCCGGGCAGCGATTGTTCCAATAACTTGTGTAACACTCGCGAGGCCATCGCTTCCGTGCGGGCCCAATCGAGTTCGCGACCACGGAGGATGTACTGCGAAATGGCCACTGCCGGGACGCCATGCAAGGCCGCTTCGCGAGCCGCCGCTACTGTTCCCGAAATATAGATATCAACGCCCAAATTGCCGCCGCGGTTGATGCCGGCAACCACCAGTCCGGCGTCGGGAACGAGGCACGAAAGCGCGAGACGCGTGCAATCGGCGGGCGTACCGCAAATGCGAAAGCGATTGGGTGAATCCTCGATCACGGCGATGGAGGCGGCCGTAGTGATCTGATGACCAACGCCGGACCTCTCGCAATCTGGCGCCACGGCGAACACTTCGCCCAATGAGGCACACGCGCCGCCAAGCGCGGCCAGACCAGGAGCATCCATGCCGTCGTCGTTGGTAATGACGATTTTCATTCGCCCTATACAGCCAGTTGGGGGCGAGTGGGCTCAGGCCAATCCAGATGGAAGAACTTACCGCGCGGCTGGTCCACGCGCTCGTAAGTATGGGCACCGAAGAAGTCTCGCTGGCCTTGCAGCAGGTTCGCCGGCAAGCTCTCAGCGCGGTAGGCATCGTAGTACGCCAGCGCAGAGAAGAACGTGGGAGCAGGAATCCCATGCACGGCCGCGGCCGCAATTACACGCCGCCAGTTTGTCTGGGCGGCGTCGATGGCACTTTTGAAGTAGGGATCCAGCAGCAGATTGGTCAGGTCGGGATTTCGGTCATAGGCTTCGGTGATCTTCTGCAGGAAGCGCGCGCGGATGATGCAGCCGCCGCGCCAGATGCTGGCGATCTCACCGAAGTGCAGCTTCCAGTTAAATTCCTTCTGTGCCTCACGCATCAGTTGGAAGCCCTGTGCGTAAGCACAAATCTTGGAGCAGTAGAGCGCGTCGTGAATCGCCTTGATGAACTCGGCGCGGTCACCTTCGTAGCGCGGCTCCGGGCCAGTGAGCACCTTCGACGCTTCCACACGTTCTTCCTTGATGGCGCTGATGAAGCGCGCGAACACGGCTTCGGCCACAGTGGGAGCGGGAACACCCATATCGAGCGCATTCGCCGAAGTCCACTTGCCTGTGCCCTTCTGTCCCGCGGTGTCGAGCACCATATCCACAAATGGCGCGCCGGTGACAGGATCTTTCTGCTTCAGAATGTCGGCGGTGATCTCAATGAGGAAGCTGTCCAGAACGCCGGTGTTCCAGTCCGTGAAAATGGCACTCATCTCGTCCGGCGAATATCCAAGTAGATGCTTCATCAGGGCGTACGCCTCAGAGATCATCTGCATATCGCCGTACTCGATGCCGTTGTGGACCATCTTCACGTAGTGGCCCGCGCCGTTCGGCCCGATGTACGTGGTACACGGCACGCCGCCGACGATGGGATGTCCAGGCGTGGCGCCCTCGAGCGGCTTGCCGGTTGTGGCATCCACCTTGGCGGCGACGGCCGTCCAGATCGGCTCAATCTCTTTGTACGCTTCCGCGGCGCCGCCGGGCATCAATGAGGGGCCGAACCGAGCACCCTCTTCGCCGCCCGACACACCCGAACCGACGAACCGTAAGCCCTTCGCGGCCAAGTCCTTTTCGCGGCGGATAGTGTCAGTCCAGAGGGAATTGCCTCCATCGATGATGATGTCGCCCTGTTCGAGAAACGGCAGCAGGCTATCGATCACCGCGTCCGTCGCCCCGCCTGCTTTCACCAGAATG
>JBDTMC010000083.1:0-21282 GCA_039934475.1 Bryobacteraceae bacterium
GGAATCGTTCCTCCCCATGGCGCGCAACAACGCCAGCCGCCAGTTCGGCCTCCCTGGAGCCTATTTCCCGCACTCTGCCTATCCCGTGCCCAGCACCGTCAATCCCTATCCGGCGCCGCCGTGGGGCTATGAGATCTGCGAAACGCCGTGGACTGTCCAAAGCCTCTGGTGGGAATACAAGTACACCCTGGATCCCGAGTATCTTCGCCGCGTCTATCCTCTGTTACGTGCCGCCGCGGATTTCCTGGTTGCCTTTGTAACTAAGGGCGACGATGGCAAGTACCACATCGTCCCCACTGTTTCCCCTGAGAACTGGGGCGCGACCGTGGACTTCCGCCTGAACAAAGATTGCATCATCGATCTCGCCCTCACTGAGTTCCTCCTCGATGCCATGCTCGAAGGGTCCAAGGCGTTGGACCTCGACGCAGATCTTCGCCCGAAATGGCACGAAGTCCGCACCAACCTCGCACCCTATCCGGAAGTCACCGGACCCTTCGGCCGTGTCTGGACCGACGTTGCCAATGGTCCCGCGGAGTTCGTCTACAACGTCCCGGTCACCCTCGCCGCTGTCTTCCCTGCCGAGCAGATTGGCCTTGATCGCCGGCCCGCCGATCTGGAATTGGCCCGGCGCACCGCGCGAACCATTCGCTTGGAAGGTGGAAACGATCTGGTGTGGCAGCCACTCGTCCGCGCGCGCCTCGCCATGCTCGACCTCGAATGGTTCAAGCGCGAAGTCCGCTACTGCCTCGGACCATTCGGTGTCGCCAACGATCGCGTTCGTCAAATCGATGGACGCTACAAAGACGACACGCCCTTCGACTTCATGATGCGCATGGGCGTGTGGACTGAGAACCTCTCCCTCCCCGCCGTTCTCAATGAGTGCATGTTGCAAAGCTGCGCCGGAGTCATTCGCCTTTTCCCGAACACGGAAAATCTGGGCCACGCCAGTTTCCGCGATCTCCGTGCCGCAGGCGCGTTCCTCGTCTCCGCCGTCTGGGATGGCAAGGCCGTCTCTGCTGTCACCATAAAGAGCGAGAAGGGCGCGCCGGCGCGCCTCGCCAAGCCATGGCCCACGCTGGCCGTGGAATCGGGTGGCAAGGGCGTCCCATTCAAAGAGCTCGACGGAATCGTCGAATTCGCCACCCAGCCCGGTGCCGTCTACGCCATTCGCCAAGCCACTTAGCTAAACTAGGGTCACTCATGACCATGATGACCCGACTGTTCCTGTGGGCTGTCCTGACGGGCGCACTTACCGCCGCGCCGCCATCCGTTCGAGTCCTCACAGCGCCCTCGCCAACGGCCGCCGCTTCGGTCTCGGTACGTGGAGTCGCATCCTCACAGTCATCCATTGCGCACATCTACTGGCTGGACCAGCGTGGCCACCGTGGCCCTGTCTCGTTCCAATCCGCCAATGTGACCGAATGGTCGGCGGAACTGCCGCTTGCACCAGGCGTCAACCAGTTTGCCATCGTCGTTGTGGACGCCGAAGGGCAAGCTGCCACGGCTCATTTCGTTCAGCCCAATCGAACGCAGCCAGGTCCTCAAGTGAGCGAGTTGCGCCCCGGTACGTGGATGGGTCAGGAGGTCACTTATGCTGTCGTCGACGGTTGGAACATCGTGGAAGGTGACATCATCGTCGGACGCGCCACGCCCGGTCCATTTGGCCTCACCACCGCCAGCACCGCGCAGCTCTGGCCCCTCGTAGGCAGCGTGCGCAAGGTTCCCTACACGGTCGCCAGCGGCTCCGCCAACACTACCGCCGCCCTCTCCTACGTCAACACTGCCCTCACCGGCATCCTCCAGTGGGTGCCGCGAACCACAGAGACAAATTACGTTACCTTCAACCTCGATCCGGGTAACTTCAGCGGCTCCTGCCAGTCTTCAGTGGGTATGGTCGGCGGCCAACAGTTCATTCAAGGATCGGTCAACTGTGGCGTCGACACCATGGCCCATGAGATGGGCCACGCCATCGGCCTGCTGCACGAGCAGCAGCGCGCCGATCGCAACACCTGGGTCACCATTAACACCGCCAACGCCGACAAGCCCTTCCTCGCCGGTAACATCGATACCGCTACTCTCAATGCTCAGGCGGTTGGCCTCTACGATCATGCCTCGCTCATGCACTACGGCGCTTTCAATTTCACGAAGAATGGCCTTGCCGTGATCGAATCGAAGCCCGCTGGCATCCCATTGAGCAACTCCACCGGCTACACCCCCGGTGACATCGATCAGATCCGGCGACTCTATGGAGCCACGCCTTCCACCGTAACCATCACCACCAACCCGCCCGGCCTCAAAATCACCGTTGACGGAGTCGCCTACACCGCGCCGAAAACTTTCAGTTGGGCCCTCAACTCCACCCATCAACTCAACCTCCCCGCTGACCCTCAGCAGACCACGCCCGCCGATGGCTCCAAGTACCAATTCGCCAAGTGGAACGACGGCGGCGCTCGCGCCCATGCCATCGCCATCGGCGGCGGCACCGGCTCCCTCGTGTCCCCCGCCGCTAAACCCGCATACACCGTCTACCAGGCAAACTTCGTCCGCCTGCATCCCTTCACCATCTCCGCCTCACCGGCCGCCTCAGGCGCTGTTACGGTGAGCCCCGCGCCCCAGAACATCTATGGCGGAACCTATTTCGTTGACCGTCAGCAGGTCACAGCCACCGCCACGCCGAATGGCGGCCAGAATTTCTACGGCTGGTTCGGCCTCCCCTATCCACAGGGCGGGACTCCCTACCCGTTCGCGGTGCAATCCCCGCTCACCGCCAGCGGCAACTTCACCACGTTTCCGGTCACCGTCGTCGGCCAATCCATCACCGGCCCCAACACCCATAACCCCGGGCTCTACGCGTTCGTGGACAATGGATTCACCTACCTCCCGCAAGGTTATTCGCAGGATTACTCAGGACCATCCTGGGCCGCCGGAACCACTCACTCCGTGCAGGTGGACAATCCTGAAGTGCCCATCACCTACAACGCCACGTATTCGTTCAACAGCTGGAGCGACAGTGGCGCCGCCACACATTCCATCACTGCCTCTTCCAGTGGCGTGAAACCGGTGACAGCCAGCTTCACGCCCGTTTACCGAAGCTACGCCTACGCCCAACAATTCTGCGCCGACGTGCAGTATTCCATTAGCTGTCCGAACAACGATTGCTCGTTCCCAGATGGAACGCTGCTCAGCATGACCGCCACGCCCACCTCCGGCTCCGGCATGGTCTTTGCCGGTTGGACGGGCGACCTCTCTGGTCTCACCAACCCTCAATCGACAACCATCCACGATCAGTTTCTCCCCGTTGCCAACTTCAACATCGTCCCCACCATCCTGAAGTTGGCCACGGTCAGCCCTGCGTCACCCGTCACCTCGCCCAACGCCCTTGCTCTCACCCTCACTGGAACCGGCTTCGTCAACGGCAGTTTCTATACATATTGGAATGGCGCCTACCGGCCCAGCACGGTGATCAGTTCCACGCAGGCCACCATGCAATTGAGTGCCGGCGATCTCTCCGCCACCGGAGGCCAGCAGGTGGATATCGGCAACTACACCGCCTCTTGCGGCGCGGTCGCCTCGACAACCGTCATCGTCAAGAAGAGTCCGGGTACGCCCCGCCTCGGCATCACGAAATCTCACGCCGGAAATTTCACCCGCGGCGGCGCTGGAGTCTACACGCTTACAGTGAAGAACGCCGCCACCGCTACCGGACCCACATCCGGCACGGTCACCGTTACCGACACCATTCCCACCGGCCTCGCACTCGTCTCGATGTCCGGAACCGGTTGGATCTGCACCGCCAACACCTGCACGCGCACCACCGCCCTCGCTGTCAATCAGAGCTACCCGGCCATCACAGTGAACGTAACGGTGTCGGCAGCGGCGCCCGCCAGCGTAACGAATACGGCCTCTGTCTCCGGCGGCAACTCGCCCGCCGCTTCAGCCAGTGATCCCACCACGATTCAGTAGCTACGCGCGGTCCACTCGGCGCTCTACCTCGTGCCTGTCCGCCAGGTCGGCGTTCACCATCATCCCCTCAGCATCGAATGCCCGCTGATGTTCGGTCAGTCCGAATCCGGATAGCGCCGATAGGTGTGAAAGTGAAAAAGTGTATGCCCGAACGGCTTGCGGGCGCTGATAACCCTCTCTTCCTGGCGGATCTCGCTAACTTCTGCAGCCCGGCCGCGCAGGACATCGAGTTCGAGCGGAGGATCTCTCGGCGGTGCGAGCTCCACACGCCCTTCTGACTATCGAAGTCCCTTGACGACATCGAGAGCGGCAAGGACCACGTCCGCCCATGGCGGCCACTGTCCCCAGATCTTTCGTAACGACCGCATAGCGCGCTTGAACTCGGGCAGTCCTTTGAGAACTTGTTGAGGCGTCAGCGTGCCGACAGCATCGACCCTCGTTGCCAACCACGTCATGATGGCCAGTACTAAGCCGCGTTGACTGCTGTCGTGGGTCACAGGATCAAAGCCGGCTAGGTCTGAGATGTACCGACCGTATTCGTGCCCAGCAGGGATCAGCACCAACCAGTCGTGCTTACTAGCTGCGCCTTTGCACAGGTACCGCCGTGCCATCGCGATACCAAGCTCCAGCGGCATGTTGAAACGTGCCAGATTCGCGTCCCCTTCACCCTTGCATCGAGAAAGGTCATGGATCGAATATTTTGACTCAAAAATCGCTCTAGTGATCCGAGCCATGCGGGGCTCAGCAATTGTTCCACTCTCCATCGCGCTTCTCGGTGTGAAGCCACTGCATACGATAGACAGCACCGCGGAATCAAATAGAGCTTGGTATTCGAGATCGTAGGGACAGTTGAGAAAAACGGAAGTGCTGGGATTGAGGCGCAACGTCCCAACGCCGAAGTGCTCCCGTCTTCGTTTCGGGGCCATCCTCCTATTGTTCCCGACTCGACTTCAACTGCTTAGCTACGCTCTCGATCTCCTGAAGGCGATTGCGGAACTCTCTGCTTCGCTTGACGCCCTGTTTTGTGGAAACGCCACGTCCCCTTGAGCCGGTTCGAAAAATAGCGTTATATATCCTGTCAAGCCATGACGACTCAGCCTCGTTCGGCTGCATTCTAACGAATGTCCAGTCCTTCAGGAATGGAGGCGGCGGGGCATCGTCCACAAGGACAGGTAAAATCCGCTTGCTCGTGTCAGTCCATGTACGCTGAAGCGCACCCTGCCATTCTCGGTCTTGCCATTCTCCGATCGCGTTCTTTGGACCGACGACGAGAATGAAATACTGAGCGTCGTCCAACGCCTGTTCGATCTCTTCAAACCACCGTTGGCCCGGTCGAATGCTCTTGAAATCCGCCCATGTCGAAACTCCTTTTGTTTCCAAGGCATTGGAGAGCTTTTCGGCCCAGCGCTTGGCATCCGTTGAATACGAAATGAAAACGCTAGAGGGTGCTTTGCTCACGCCCTTCATGGTACAGGATTCAAAACTTGATCGCTCATTCGCTCAGGAGCGAGATGAAATTGACTTGGGTGCACAGGCCGGCAACAGAAGCAACACACCCAGGCAGTGGTTCAGAGCCGCACCGCTCCGGACATCTGAGCTGAGAACTTTTCACTTCTGGCCGCCTCGAGGAAGAGCATGAATCGACCCTGCCCGAACTCGACCAGACCAAAAACTGCCGTGCCTAGCATCTGTACGAATTCATAGAATGGTATTGTTCGGAACCGCGTCTGGCATTGAACCGCGCCGCCGTACTGCGATATCCACTGCTGTTTGGCCCGGCGCGCGACATTCTCGGGCGACCCGCGAAAATCATCTATCCGAATCCAACATTCAAATCGAATAAAATAGGGACCGGAGAAACCACTCGGATGATCCGTAAAGCAATCCTATCTGCGACAGTGTTCGCGGCCCTCCTATCGGCCGCCCCTAAGAAAGCCCTCATCATCGACGGCCGCAGTAATCACGATTGGAAGGCCACCACGCCTGTCCTTAAGAGCATTCTCGAAGAGACGAAGCTGTTTACCGTGGAGGTGCTCACCGCCCCGGCCGACAATGAAGGTCTCAAATCCTTCCATCCCAAGTTCACCGACTACGCCGTCGTCGTTCTCAACTACAACGACTTCGGTCCGAAGAACGCTGGTATGTGGCCCGACGAAACCCAGGCCGACTTTCTCAGCTATCTGAAAAACGGCGGCGGCGTAGTCAGCTATCACTCCGCTGACAACGGCTTCCCCCAATGGAAGGAGTTCCAGCGCGTGATCGGAGTCGGCGGTTGGAGCGCTCGCAACACCTCTAAGGACGGCCCGATGGTCCGCTGGCGCGACGGCAAAATGGCCAAGGATACCGCGCCCACCGATTGCGGCCACCACGGCCCCCGGCACGCCTTCCTCGTTGAGACACGTGATCCCAACCACCCCATCACCAAGGGCCTGCCCGCCAAGTGGATGCACAATACCGACGAGCTTTACGATGCGATGTGCGGACCCGCCGAAGACCTCGCTGTGCTCGCTACCGCTTTCTCTGACCCGAAAGTGAAGGGCACCAGCGAAAACGAACCCATGCTGATGACCATCCAATATGGCAAGGGGCGCGTCTTCCACACCACGTTGGGCCACGATCCCGAAGCCATGAAGTGCGTCGGCTTCATCGTCACTCTCCAGCGCGGAACCGAATGGGCCGCCACCGGCAAAGTGAAGCAGAAGGTGCCGGCGGATTTCCCGACGGCGGACAAACCCAGCCTGCGCCAGTAGCGCTCTCTTAGGGCGTGGGCGATGTAGGCTTTCGCGCTTCCTCAAACGCGTGCATATATCGGAATCGAAGATCAGTGAGGGAATTCTCAACCAGCCTCTTCTCTTCAATGCTGAGGTTCCCTCGCGTCTTCTCTTCAATCATCCCAAGCAGGTCGATGAGATGGCGCACCCTCTTCAAATCGGGCTCCGGGGCTCCCTCTTGCTTGCCATAGAACCCTAACTCTATCTCCGCCTGCATCTTCAGGGAAAACACCAAAGATTCCAACGTCGCCGGTGGAAGCGGCATCTCTTGCGTATCGGTTTCGCTCATCGATGTACTCACGATCGGGTGAAAATCGGACTCGTCAGCGTACTCGTGCTGTCGGAAAATGCTTCCTGCTCAATCTCCAAAGCGCGCAGGACACTCAAGTGCACGTTGCACATCCTTGTCTCTTCCGCGCCCCGCCAGTAATGCCCGTGCTTCAGCCCCAGATTGGAGCCGCCGGCAATCAGCGTCGGCAGATTGTGCGAGTTGTGCGTTGTGCTGGCACCGCTCCCATACATCACGATCGTGTTATCCAGCACGCTGCCGTTGCGGTCCTGATACGTATTCAGGCTCTCCAGGAAATGCGCGATCCGCTGGCTTAGGAACAGGTCGTATTTCGCGAACTGCAACTGTCCCTCTTTATCCGTGGCGTGAGAGAGATTGTGGTGCGTCTTCGATAGGCCCAGTTTCAACGGGAACGTGTCGCTGATCCCCATACCGTCTTCGCGGTTCAGCATGAACGTGATGGAGCGCGTGATGTCGGCGTCAAACGCCAACGCCATCAGGTCAAACATATTGCGGTAATACTCGGCCGGGTCGCCTTCGTTCGTGATATCGAGATTCAGGCGTGAGTAATCCTGCTTCTTCAGTGGAATGTCGATCCAGCGCTCAGAAGCGATCAACCGCGACTCCACCTCGCTCAGCGAAGTCATGTACTGATCCATCCGCTCGCGATCGGTCTTGCCCAATTGACTCTCCAGAGTCTTGGCGCTCTCGGCCACAGCGTCCACCAGCTTGATGCGCCTCTGCAGTTTCTCGTGTTCCGCCTTCAGCGATGTGTGATCGGCGCGGAACAAACGGTCGAACACCCGCCGCGGATTGTTCTCCGCGGGAATCGGCCGCCCTTCCAGGCTGTACGAAATCGTGCCCGTGCGCGAGAGATAACCCGTGCCGGCGTCAATGGACAGCACCAACGACGGCTGCCGGCAAAACTGCTTCGTATGCAGCGCGATTACCTGATCCAACCCGGCCGAATTGTAGCTCCCCGGCTTCGGATTCTGCAGCGGTGCGCCCGTCAGCCACATATCCGAACACACGTGCGGATCGGCCTTCGGACCGTTCGGATGATACAAATTCCCCAGGAAGCTGAGCTTCTTCCGGAACGGCGCTAACGGTTCGGTTGACTTGCCGAAGGCGAACTCGGCATCGGCGCCTTTGGCCGGAAACCAACTCCACTCCGGCACGTCATGTTCACTCATCGGGAGCGACATGCCATTCGCGGTGTAAATCGCACAGAAGCGGCGCGGAGCCTGCCCGGTTACCTCGGCGCCCATCGCGTCCAGAACCGGTAGAGCCAACGCCATTCCTCCAATACCCCTGAGGAAAGCACGGCGGTCGAGCTGAAGAGAGCTGTTCATGCGGGTCCTTGAATTTTACTATTTTTCCAGAAACATCTTGCTGTTGACGACATACCGGATCATGTCCTGCATCCGGTAGCCGGTTGCCTTCAGTTTCAAGCCGTCCTGCTTCAGGTAGGCCAGTTCGTTGTACGTCAAGGTTCGCCCGGTGGAATACGTCGTCAGGTTTTTCAGGAAACTGAAAGCCACCTGGTCGATGCGATCCTCGGCCAAATACCGCTTCAAATCGTTTGCGCCATCCACTTCCGTGTTATCGGGCAGCGTCGACTTCGCGTCCACGGGTTGCGCCTTCAATCGCCCGCCCGCGTCGTATTGTTCGAACACCACGCCCCACGGGTCGATCTTCGCGTGACACTGCCGGCATCCATTTTGATTGCGATGCTGTTCAATTCGCTGCCGCAGCGTCAGTCCCGGAATCTCTTTCAGCACGGGCACATTGGGAGGGGGATCGGCCGGAGGCTCGGCGATAATCTTTCGCGCCACCCACGCGCCGCGCTTCACCGGATTCGATTCCCGCCCATCGGACAACCCCGCCATGATCGCCGCCTGCGTCAGCACACCACCCATCTCCGCACGCCCGTGCTTAATCGGCACAAACTGGAATCCGCTATCGGGCTTATCCGCCAGGTCATAATAACTGGCGACATCCTCATTGGCCATCACGAAATCGGACTGAATCAAATTTCGCACCGGAAGGTTGTTCCGGATCAGATACTGCAAAAACTCAACCGGCTCTTGCTTCAACTGCACGCGTGTGTCGCGAGTCAACTTCGGATACCGCTTCCGGTCCGGCTCCAGCACCTGGAACTTATCCAGGCTCAACCATTGCGACGTAAACTCCCGCGTGAACTGCGAGAATCGCTTGTCCGCAATCATCCGGTTCACTTCCGCATCCAACTGCTTCCGCAGCAGCCCGCCGCCCGCTAGCTGCAACGTCTTTTCATCCGGCGGGCCGTTCCAAAGAAAATACGAAAGCTTCGACGACAGCTCGTAATTGTCCAGCGCCTCCGGCTCCGGCGTCTTGCTTTTCTCCACCAGCAGCAGGAACTGCGGCGATGTCAAAACCACCAGCAGCGCGTCCTTGATGCTCTCTTCAAACGTGCGTCCCGAGGCAGTCGACTTCCGGTACACCGACAGCAGAGCGCCTTCCTCCGCCGCCGTGATGGGCCTGCGGTACGCGCGTGTTGCGAACGTCGTCACAATCTTATGCGCATACGCCGGCAGGTCGTTCTTGCTCTCGAAATCGACGAATATCTTCTTATGCGACGGCGGAGGCCACGAATCGTAAAACGGTCCTTCGAACTCTACTGACCGCACCACCAGCCGCGGCATGTCGCGCCCGTCCGTGTATTCGCTCCGTACGCCGATCTCTCGAACACCCGCCAGGTAATTGACGTTGTTCTTCTCCACCGAGGGGCTCGGGAAATTGTCGATCGCGCCCTCAAACACGTAGCGCCCCGGCTTCTCCCCCGTCACCGTTTGCGGCGCGCCCACAGGAGACAACGTGCTGCCGCAATCGCGGCGCAAGCCCAGATGGACGCCCACCCGCGGCATCCGCTTCTCAAACTTCGCGAACCGCTTCGCTACTTCATCGCCCGCGGCAAGAGGCGTAAACACAACCCGTTCCAATGCTCTCGCGCCCGCGTAATGGACCTTCAACGGCAATCGTCCCGCTTCCAGCCGTACGGCCAAAAACGCCGGTTGCTGCCAGCCGCCCGAAAATTGCCGGCCGCCCAGCGTCAACACTAGCGGAAGTTTGTTCTCCGGATTCCCCTGCACAAACTGCTTCCCAGGCTCCACAAGGGCTTGTATCTCCGCTTCCTCCAGTGGCCTGTTGTATAGCCGGACATCCGCCAGCTCACCCTGAAATACCGCAGCCTCGGGAATGTGTCCTAGCCTGAGATCCGCCTTGGTGTCATCGAATTGCGCAAACCCCGTCGACGCCTGCCCCACCAGGTACCCATTCACATACAGCCGCGTTTCGTTCTTACCCCGGCGCACAACCACCGTCGCCAACTGCCACGTCTTAGCCTTGATCACGCCCGCTGCCGACGTCACTGTCGCGTTAGCGTCCCGCTCGTGTCCCGTCGTAACCAACCGCAGCGCGCCGCCCTCGGCGGTCTCCAGATACCAGCCCTGTTGCCGGTCTGCCGAACCAAGGCTGACGATCCCCGCCCTTCGCGATTCGCTCGGATGAATCCAAACCGACACGGAGAAGTCGCCCTCGCCAATCAGTTGTTCGTCGTTGGTGAGGATCTTCTCGCGCGGCACCGTGAATCCGTCACCGCCGCCTTTGAGCGATACTGCCGGACCCACCGGGGAATCCACCAGCTTTGCTTCGCCATCCAGATGGCCTGGCGCGGCTTTATCCGCCGGCCAGTTGCCCGCCAGCCCGGTGTGCAAGCGCGAGGCGTCCGCGGCCGGCAGCTTCCGCTCCGGTCCATACACATCCACCTGATACACGCCTGCTTGCGGAATGGTAATGCTGGTTGCGGCCTTGGTGTCCTTCCAAACGATTCCCTTCGCCGCCGTCGCCGCAGCCGTGCCCGCGTCCAGCAACAGGCCATCGTTGTACTTCGCCGCTGTCACAATCACGCGGAACCGTCCGTCGTCCGGCAGTTCTCTCAGCGAAATCTTGAAATTCGCCTTCGGACCATACGTTCCGTCCGCGCCAAAAATCTCATCATTGGGAATCGCCGGCCGCAGCAGCAGTCCTTCAGGGACGACGTTATAAGGATCCCCCTTCGGATACCCTCGGCTGCCGCGCATGCACGCAAACACCGCGTGGTAGATGCTGTCGTAGTCGCGCCAGCCGCGCACCGTATCGTTGCCCCGGTAGCCTTCAATGAAACGATATTTCGTCTTCATGAAGAACGGCTCGAAGGCAAACGGCTTCGCCGGCGTCAACTGCGTCACCAGGAAATCCGGGTTCTCCAGCAGTAAGCTGTCCGCGCCCAGTTCCAGTTTCTCGGGCAGCGGCGCTGGATTGATCCCTGCGCCCAGATCAACGCGGAAATTCTGAATGGCAGGCTTCTGTTTCGCATTGACGATGGAGCGTTCCAGAGCCGCTTCCGCAATCTCGAAATAGGCCTCCGTGAGCAACGGCGACATTTGCAGCGTGTCTTTGTTGTTCACAAATCCGTCTTTAGAAATCGCGTCCGGAGGCAGCGCCGCCGTCAGATCGTCTTCCAGCAGCAACAACTCGCGAAGTGTGTTCCGGTACTGCGCCACAGTCAACCGCCGCACCACGCCATTCTTCGGAGCCGGTCGCAGGCGCGCCATTTCCAGCGCATTCCCAATCCACGTCACCATCCGGTCCCTGTCCGCGCTCGCAGGCTGCGGCAAGCCCTTCGGTGGCATCGTCCCCGCATGGATGCGGTGCCGGATCGCTTCCCACGTCGGAACCTGCCTGTCTTCCACCTTGGCGTCTAACTGATCCACCCGAACGCCGGCAGTCCCATTGTCCGCGTTGTGGCACTTCGCGCAGTTCTGGGTAAGGAACGGTTTTACGTATTGTTCAAACGAGGGTTCCAGTGCCGCAGGTGCGCCAGTCGTCTGCGCCATTCCGGCAACGGAAAGCGGTAGGAGCGCCAATAGATTCAGCCGAAAAGAGAGATGCAAGGAGTTCACAGGTCGAATGCCCAGATGAATCTACTATATCGTTTACTGTGCCTCCTTTGCACGTCCATGCGCCGGGTTTCCCTGCGGGAAGAGCCCATCGGCTTCGCTGAACCTTGTGGCCGTCCCGCGCAGGCTACTATTGTTGTTACGAATGTACCCGATTATCAGTGTCCTGGCGAATGCGCCTGAGGCCACCGAACCTCTGGGAACCAAGGACAAATTTTGGTACGACGACGGACGGTTTCTCTTCAAACAGGTTCGCCCGGGGACGGGTGAGGACTGGGCTGAGAAAGTGTGTGCGGAGTTGGCTCGCAGGCTCGGGCTACCGCATGCCGAGTACGATTTAGCGCAATGGGAATCGGGCGGTCGATACGTACGGGGAGTTTGCAGCCGGAACTTCTGTCCGCCCGGAACGGCCCTTATTCTTGGAAACGAACTCCTGGCCGAGACTGATCCCCAGTATGCCGTAGGTGCCGGCTTCCACTATCGGGTTCCAGCGCATACGGTTGAGCGTGTGATGATCACGGTGCGAAGCAAGGTCCAGGCTCTACCTCCCGGCTGGAAAGCGCCCGCGTTTGTGCAATCTTCTGTCGACGCGTTTATTGGCTATCTCCTCCTCGATGCGCTCGTCGGCAATACCGATAGGCACCACGAAAACTGGGCCGTCTTGCGCCTGCCCGACGGCACCGTGCATTTAGCCCCCACTTTCGATCATGCGTCAAGTCTCGGGCGCAATCTCCTGGAGGAAGAATGCGCGGAGCGGCTCCGAACCAAGGACCGCAATCGTACCGTCGACGCATTTGCGGGCCGTGCTCTCTCCGCGCTGTATCATGCTGAAACCGACAAGAAACCCTTATCCCCGCTTTCCGCATTCTTGGAAGCTGCTCATTGGAGTCGCGCTGCAGCCGTAGGCTGGCTCGGTCTTGTAGAAGGACTCGCCGACGAAGAAATCGATATAATCATGGGGAATGTACCTCCCGAATGCATTTCCGATACGGCTGCTCAATTCGCACAGCGGCTAATTTCAGTTAACAAAAGAACTCTGCTTGGTTTGAAGAAGGAAATGGAATGAGGACATTGTTCCTGGCTTGGCAGGACCCGGTTGGCAGACGGTGGTTCCCGGTTGGCCGCCTTGAGCATTCCGATGGCCTCTACTCGTTTGTCTACACCAAAGGTGCAGAGCAGGCCCGGGTTAAAGCCGGATTTCATGCTCTGCCGTCCTTCCCCGAATTGCAGACTGTTTACGTATCCGAAGAGCTATTCCCTTTGTTTTCAAATCGCCTGCTTCCACGCAGCCGTCCGGAGTATCGCGACTATCTAGAGTGGCTTTCTGTGCCGGAATCGGATGCCGACCCCGTGGCCATCCTCGCCCGGAGTGGTGGTACCCGTGTCACCGATACCCTCGAAGTATTCCCGTGTCCCGAACCGAACGAACAAGGCGAGTATCAAGTCCACTTCCTCCTGCACGGCTTGAGTCACATGCCGCTGCACTCGGTTGACCGCGCCATGCATCTGCACGTCGGCGAACAGTTGTTGGCCATGCGGGACTTTCAGAACGCGAATGACCCCGACGCCATCGCGTTGCGCACTGCGGAGAGGTCGGAGCGGGACATCTACATCGTTGGCTACTGCCCCCGTTATCTGCGTGACGATTTCGTTCATTTGCTGAACTGGAATTGCTCCCCGCAAATCACTGTGGCCCGAGTGAACCCCCCGCCCGCGCCGATTCAGGTTCGAGTTCTTTGCAGGTCCGTGATGTCCTGGCCGGAAGGTTTCAAGCCCTTCACCAGCGAAGAATACCAAGCGCTTGTTCCAGCCGGAGCGGTAACTCCTCAAATCTCACTCCCGCCGCACCACCTCGGCCGCTAGACGCACTACTTACCCTTCGGCCAAACCACGCCCTGATCCCGTTTCGCCACCGGCCCAATCCCCCGGAACAGAAACTTTTGCACCCTCTGTCCGCGGTACGTCTCTGTCGTGAAGATGTTCCCCTTCGAATCCGTCGCAATGCTATGCACCGCATAGAACTGGCCCGGTTGCCGCCCGCCATCGCCAAACGTAGTCAGTTCCTCCAACGTATCCCGCCGCAACACGTGAACTCTCATATTCGAGCCATCCGCGACATATAAATACGTCTGCGCCGCGTCTCGTGAAAGCGCGACATCGAAAGTGGCCCCATCGCCCAGCGTCTCTTTCTCGATAATCACTTCTTTCAAATAAGTCCCATCCGTGCGGAAGGCCTGTATCCGGTCGTTACTGCGGTCGCAGACATACAGAATCCGATCGTTGGACAACACCAGCCCATGCACCGGATTCCGAAACTGCTGCGCCGGCGGATCCTTCGGATTGTACGGCGGCAGTTGCGTATCGTCAGGCTTGTGGCCATAGGCGCCCCAGTGCCGTTTGTACTTGCCCGTGTCGGCGTCAAACACAATCACGCGCCGGTTCCCGTAGCCATCGGCCACATACAACTCATTCGTCTTCGGGTCCACCAGCGTCTTCGCCGGAAGCTTCAGATTGTTGATGTCGTTGCTGCCCTTGCTCTCATAAGGCTTTCCGATCTGCATCAGGAACTTGCCGCTCTGTGTGAACTTCAGCACCATGCTGTCGTGAACTTGCCCCGCGCCCATCTTGCTCTCATCCGCCGGTAGAGGGGATTGCGGCCCGCGCCCGTTCCCGCCAATCCACACATTCCCCTTGTAGTCGACGTCAATCCCATGATTCGACGCCGGCCAATCAAACCCCGCGCCCTCACCGCCCCAATGGCCAATCAAGTCGCCCGCTTCGTTGAACTCCAGCACCGGAGGCGCCGCCGCACAGCAGATCGCCGCCTTCGGATCCATCGTCGCGTACGTCTCTTTCGCTTCCAGCGAACTCACGCGATGAATGATCCAGATGTGGTCGTTTGCATCCACAGACACGCCGATGGTAGCCCCAATCACCCAGTGGTTCGGCAGCGGCTTCGGCCACATCGGGTCCACTTCAAACCGAGGCGCTTGCACGCCCGCCGCCTCTACGTCAGCACTCTTCTGCAGCACAAACGATCCAGCCGCCAGTCCTCCCACCGCTACAAGAAATGCCGCCGTCCAATGGTTTCGTCTCATGGGATCTCCGTCCAGGAATTAGAGGTAAGCTATCATACACGCTTCCGCGGAAGGAACAGCCATTTTGCGCTTCTCACGTCCCCTGCTGCTCGTGACGGCGAGCCTCCTCGCCAGCGCCGGCCACACCGCGGCTCACGACATTCCCAGCGACGCCACCGTTCAGCTTTTTGCGAAACCATCGGGCGCCCGTCTGCAACTCCTCGTCCGCGTTCCTCTCCGCATCATCCGCGACTTCAATTTCCCCGAACGTCCCGGCGGCTACCTCGACATGGAAAAACTGGCGCCCCTTCTCTCCGACGCAACAAAACTATGGATCGCGGATTTCGTCGAGATCCACGAGGGCGATACGCGTCTCCCGCCACCGCGCCTCGCCGCCACGCAAATATCGCTCGAGTCGGACCGCTCGTTCGCGTCCTTTGAGGAAGCCCTCGCCCACGTCACAGGACCCCATCTCGCTACCGATGCCAACGTGGTGTGGAACCAGGTGATGCTCGACGCCCTATTGGAGTACCCCATCCAATCCGATCGCTCTCGCTTCTCCATCCGTCCCGGTCTCGAACGTCTCGCCGCGCGCGTCGTCACCGTCTTGCGCTTTCAACCCCCGGACGGCCCCGTGCGAGCCTTCGAATTCACCGCCGACCCCGGCCTTGTGCCGATGGATCCAGGCTGGCTGCAAGCTGCACTCCGCTTCGTCAAACTCGGCTTCTTCCACATCCTCGACGGAACTGACCATCTGCTGTTTCTGCTCTGCCTGGTGATCCCCTTGCGCAGTTGGCGCCCTCTCGTTCTGGTAGTCACCGCCTTCACCATCGCGCACTCCTTCACGCTCATAGCCGCGGCTTACAACGTCGTGCCCGACGCTCTCTGGTTCCCACCTCTCATCGAAACGCTGATCGCCGTCTCCATCGTCTACATGGCTTTGGAGAACATCGCCGTGCCCGTCCCGCAACGCCGCTGGATGATGGCCTTCGCCTTCGGTCTTGTCCACGGCTTCGGTTTCTCGTTCGCACTCCGTGAGACGCTGCAGTTCGCCGGATCCCACCTGCTCACTTCGCTGCTCTCGTTCAACATTGGAGTCGAACTGGGACAACTCCTCGTATTGATCCTTCTCATCCCCGCCCTCACCGCACTCTTCCGCTTCGCCGTCGCTGAGCGCATGGGGATCATCATCCTATCGGCCTTGGTGGCACATACTGGCTGGCATTGGATGCTCGAACGCGCCGCCATTCTGAGCCGTTTCCAACGACCCACCTTCGACGCGGCCTCCATCGCCGGCGCTATGCGCTGGCTGATGGCCGTCCTGGTTCTCTCCGCCCTGGTTGGCCTCATCCGCCGCCAATTCTGGACGGACCCCCGTCCGGCGCTCCCAGAGCCACGCGAAACTACGTAGAGGAGTAGCAATGCAAAAACGCAAACTTGGAAAGAGTAACCTCGAAGTTTCGGCCATCGGTCTCGGCTGTATGGGCATGAGCTTTGGCTACGGTCCGCCGAAAGATAAGCAGGAGATGATCCTCGTCCTCCGAGCCGCCGTGGAACTGGGTGTCACCTTCTTCGATACTGCGGAAGTCTACGGCCCTTTCATCAACGAAGAACTCGTTGGCGAAGCCCTCGCTCCCTTTCGCAGCCAAGTGGTCATTGCCACTAAATTCGGCTTCAAACTCGACCCGCAAACCGGTAAAAGCGTCGCGCTCGACAGCCGTCCGCAGCGCATCAAAGAGGTCGCCGAGGCATCGCTCAAACGTCTTGGGGTCGATTCCATCGATCTCTTCTATCAGCACCGCGTTGACCCGGAAGTGCCCATCGAAGACGTCGCAGGCGCTGTAAAGGAGCTCATTCAGCAAGGTAAGGTCAAGCACTTCGGTCTTTCGGAAGCCGGCGTGAAGACCATCCGCCGCGCCCATGCCGTCCAGCCCGTTACCGCTCTCCAAAGCGAATACTCACTGTGGACGAGGCGCCCCGAAGCCGAAGTGCTCCCCACCGTCGAAGAACTCGGAATCGGTTTCGTCCCGTACAGCCCTCTCGGCAAGGGGTACCTCACTGGAAAAATGGACGAGAACACAACCCGCGACAGTTCCGACTTCCGCAACATCCTCCCGCGGTTCACCCCCGAAGCGATGAAAGCCAATCGAGCCTTGGTCGACCTGCTCGGCAGTATGGGCGAACGGAAGAACGCGACGCCCGCGCAGATCGCCCTCGCCTGGCTGCTCGCTCAGAAACCATGGATCGTCCCCATCCCGGGCTCTACAAAGCTGTCGCGGATCGAGGAGAACCTCGGAGCAGCCGCCATCGAATTAACCGCGGAAGACCTTCGCGATATCGACACTGCCGCTTCCCAAATCACTATCGAAGGCGCTCGTTACCCCGAGCACATCGAGCGAATGACCGGCCGGTAAACTGCCTGTTCAGCGCACCCTGGCGAGATACTGCCCTACGAAATCGCAGCCCACTTCCGCGATATAGGCATCAATCAACTGCTTTGTGATCGCGCCCGGCGGACGGCCGTCGCCCACCTTCGCGCCATTGAAACTGCGCACACCGGCGATACAGAGGCTCGTCGACGTCAGAAACATCTCGTCCGCATTCGCCGCATCGTAGAGATCGATGTCGCCTTCAACCGCCGGAATGCCCAGCTTCGCCGCCAGGTCGAGCGTCATCTGCCGGCTCACGCCAGCCAGCACGTACCGTTCTCCCGGAGTATATAGCTTGCCCCCTTGCACCAGGAAGATGTTGCTCCCTAACCCCTCGGCAAGATTTCCGTTAGTGTCCAGCAACACCGCCCAACCCTCGGGATCGTGCACCTTCACCGATTGCTCCGCCACAATCATGTTCAGGTAGTTGTGCGTCTTCGCCCGCGGGCTCAGCATCTCCGGCGCGATACGCCGTTGCGGCGGCGTCCACACATCCAGGCCATCGCGGAACTGGCGCGCCCGCGCCTTCAGCGGCAGTGGCGTGCATTCGATGACTACATTCGGACCGGCGTGCTCCGGTACTTCATCCTCAATCGGGTCCACCCCTCGACTCACCCGTTGGCCGATCCACCAATCGCCAACCGCCTCGCGCAGGTGTTCATTGCGCGCAATCAGTTCCTCCGACGCGTCGATCATCTCCTGCGGACTCATGCCCGGATCCAGGCGCAGGTAACGCAGTGAGCGATAGAAGCGATCGATGTGCTCCTTCAGCCGGAACGACACGCCGTTAAACGTGCGGATCATGTCGAAAGCGCCGTCGCCATACTTCCAGCTCCGGTCGCGGAACGAAATCAATACCTGGTTTTCTGGTACGAAGTTGCCGTTGAAGAAGGCGATGCGGCAATTGGTTGGTTGCGTCATGGGCGTGACTATTATCTTACCCATTCGCGAGGTCGTTCTATGATTCCAACAGACAGACCTGTAAGGACGCGCGCGAAAACTGACAGTTGGGGCCGCAGATCGCTCTGGGCAGCCCCATTCTGCCTTCCGTCTTCTGTCTCCATATCCCAAAGGGATATCAAGAGCGGAGCTCTTATCTACGTTCCGTTACTGGGAAAGTTCCGCACCAGCCAGTCTTCGATGACCTTTTTATCGGTAGCTGGAATGACCCGCTGCCACTTTACTTCGCCAGTGGGTTCGATGTAGCTCGCCAGAACGTACCCACCACTATTCAATACCTGGATTGAGTGGTGCGCAGCACTACGCTTACAACGGTAGGAGGAATTAATGGACAGGATAGTTTCCATTAACGCCTATTATAACATACAACGGAATGCACATGGCAAACGTATTCTGTCTCATCTTCTCCGCGGTGTATACTGCCCGATGAAACTGAGGACCCTTCATGAGCACTCTCACTTCCGCAAGGCCAGTGATCGCGATTGACGAATACCCGCAGCGGTGGCGTCGCGTGCAGAAACTGATGGAATGGCACACTCTGGATCTGCTGGTAGCCTATGCCGACGATCGCGCCGTCTTCGGCCCCGCGCACGCCCGCTGGCTTGCCAACTTTCCCGTTCACTTTGAGCCCGTCTGCATCCTGCTCTTCCGGGAGGGTCCGCCTGTCATGCTGTGCGGTCCTGAGACGCGTGAGTATGCTCTGCTCGCTGGCCGCCTCACCGACGTCCGCATCCTCCGCGAGTTCACCCACCCGAACGAAGATTACCCCTACAGTGCCATCCAAAGCCTGCGCGAAATCGTCGCCGAGGCGATCCCTGACGTCCGCGCCATCCGCCGTATCGGCTTGGCCGGCCGCGGCCTGATGAGTGCCGATCTGCTGCATTCCCTGGAAGCGGCCTTTCCCCAGTCCGAGTGGGTCGACGAAGAAAACGCCATGTGCGATGTGCGGGCGCGAAAGTCGCCGGCTGAGCTGGCGGTGATTCGCTTCGCATACCAGATTGCCGAGGCCGGCTTGTCTGCTGCAGTGCAAGCGATCCGCCCCGGAGCCACGGAGCGCGCGGTGGCAGCGGAAGCCGAGGCCGCCATGCGGCGTATGGGAGCCGAAGGAACGGGCATCGACACCATCGTCGCCTCGGGACCGAACTCCAGGCCGATCCTGGCCCGCTCGACGTTCCGTGAAATCCAGGCCAATGAAATGGTGCTGCTCACCATCGCACCGCGCTATGAGGGCTATCACGCCGCAATCGGCAGGCCAGTCCTCGTCGGAGATCCTGGGGAAGACGTTCGCCGTGCGGTGGAAGTAGCCTCTCGCGCACAGGAAGCCTGCTTCAAAGCCATGCGGCCCGGAATAGAAGGCCGCGCTGTCGAAGCCGTGGGGCGGCGCATCGTCGAAGAGGCGCAACTGGGACCTTATTTCCTATATTCGGGTGTGCACAGCGTCGGGGTGATCGAGTTCGAACCGCCGATCTTCGGCCCCAGCAGCCCGGCCACCTTCGAACCGGACATGGTGATCTCGGTCGATATCCCCCTCTTCGATGCCCCCTGGGGAGGCTTGCGAATCGAAGACGGCTTCGTCATCACCGCCGGTGGCGCGGAACGTCTTCACCACACCCCATTCCAAATTTCCCGCTGATCCGTCACCCTCGTGGCGACAACCGCGTGCGTCAAAACCGTCGCTGATTCTACGCAGATTATGCGTTAGACCTTGACGCATGCGTTGAATGACACTATTATCTACGCATGGAGCGCGTAGAAAAACTCTACATCCACGATCTCCCCGACTGGCCAAACTTTCGCTGGGACCACCAGCGGCTGTCCGCGCCCTTGGCTGCCGTTAGCCAGCAGCAGGGGCGGCTCATCGGCCACATGGAAGCACTCGGCTTCCAACTCCGGCGGGAGGCGACACTTCAGACTCTCACCACCGACGTGCTAAAAACCAGCGAGATCGAGGGCGAGAACCTCGATCCGGAGCAGGTCCGCTCGGCCATCGCCCGCCGCCTCGGTATGGACATCGCCGGTCTCAAACCTGCCGGCCGCCATGTTGAGGGAATCGTCGAGATGATGCTCGACGCCACCAGCAACTATCAGGAACCGCTCACCGCCGAGAGGCTGTTCGCTTGGCACGCGGCGCTCTTTCCCACCGGACGCAGCGCCTTGACCAAGATCACCGTCGGCGCCTGGCGCGATGATCGTGGGGGTCCCATGCAGGTCGTCTCCGGCCCGGTTGGCCGTGAGACCGTGCACTATCAGGCGCCCATCGCGTCGCGCCTGGAACGCGAGATGGCTGCTTTCCTTGAACTCTTCAACAAGAAGGAGGGGATCGATCCCATCCTCAAAGCGGCCCTCGCGCATCTCTGGTTCGTCACCATCCACCCATTCGACGATGGCAACGGGCGCATCGCGCGCGCCATCGCGGATGGGCAGCTTGCCCGATCCGAAGATAGCGCACAGCGTTTTTACAGCATGTCTTCGCAAATTCGTGAGGAGCGCAAGGCCTATTACGACACGCTCGAACAGACGCAATCCGGAACCCTGGACATCACCCCCTGGATGGAGTGGTTCCTCGCCTGTCTCAGCCGCGCCATCGCCCGCGCAAAAGAGACCCTCGGCGCGATCCTCGCGAAGGCAAAGTTCTGGGAAGCGCTCCGGATAGTTCCCCTCAATGCGCGCCAGCATCTACTAATCAACAGGCTTCTCGATGGCTTCGAGGGAAATCTCACCACCGTCAAGTGGGCCAAGATCGCGAACTGCTCGCACGATACGGCCCTGCGCGACATTCACGACCTGATCGCGAAAGGAGTCCTCATCCAGAAT
>JBDTMC010000084.1:0-21145 GCA_039934475.1 Bryobacteraceae bacterium
ATGGGAATGTTGATGTATGGGAAGATATCCACCGGCAAGGTGACGATCGCTGCACCGCCGAGGATCGCGATCAGAACAGCCATGACGACGAAGGTGTAAGGGCGGGCGAGCGCCAGCCGGACGATCCACATATCGGTACTCCGTATCTTACAAGAATGCGGTGTAGCGAACACATGGCGACTGGCTGGACCGGGCGATTCACCTACGCGAATGCCCGGCCCGGTACGACGACTGCGCGAAACCGGCTAGCAGTAGTCTACTGGCCCTCGCAAGTCACCCAGTTGTTCCAATCCACGAAGGCGCCATTCGGATTGTCCCGCCAGGCCCAAACATGCAGTTCGTAAAATGCGGCCAGACCGTAGCGATTCGGACTGTTCACAAACTGGAACGCCTGGCCTTCCAGCATCGGCGGAGCGCTGTGGTTCGAGGACCAGGTGGCGGCGTCGACAATGTATTCGACTCCCACCAGCCGGTATCCGCCGTGCCACGGCTCATAAATCAGCGCTTCCGGCTTGGAGGAATCCACCTCGCCGTCGCCGACCAGGGTGAGGTTGATATAGTGCACGCCCATCGCCCCGTGGTCCGGGCCGCTGATGCAGCCAAACAGCGGCTGGTAGCCGGCCGGTCCGGTCGCATTGACGTCGATGAACTGCGCGGTGGCGTTGCGGACGATCTGCACGAGAGCGGCAGGCGCGGAGGCGGCCGCGTGGCCTGCATGATCGTCACTTACTGCGAAAGACGGCGCTGTGGCGGCAAAAGTAACCAGCAGAGCCAATAGCAGGTTGCTGCCGATTGACTTGTAAATGAGAGTCTTGATTTGGGTTTTCAACGTTTTGTCCTTTCAACTTGGATCGGGCTTGGGCGAGCATGCTACTGTTCCAAAAGTGCGTGCCGCGGGTTAGACACCAGCGGCACGGAAAGCAGTCGCAGTGAGGCTCGCGCTAGTGCCTCTCGCTTGTCCACTTCGGAGTTAACAACACCCTTGCGTCGTCATCGGAGTGGCAAGACTTATGGGCACTTCCTGACTATACGGGAGAACTCTCCACTGAGTTGCCAAGGTCTTGTAAAGACGTTGTAATAAAGTCAAGAATGATTCCCGGGGCGAGTTATTCGATCGCGATGATCGTCGATTTGAACCTTTATTCCAGCGCTCTCCGGCGGCGCTGGCGCTCGGGCCCATGACAGATCTCTTCCGATTCAAGCACAATAGGAGCGATATGAAGCCGGCTGGACAAATCGTTCTTTGTACCATCATCGCCTCCCAACTACTCCTGGGGCAGAAGACACCGCCGAGGGTCAACCAGGTGGGCAGCTACGGGCCCTGGCTGGCCGATGAAGTGCTCGGGTCAGCACCTGGGAAGTTGTCATTCCGAACCGGGAAATGGGCGAGTGTGGATGAGTGGCGTCAGACCGCGCGAAAGCGTGTGCTGGAGTGCATGGCCCCGGTCAATCTTGGCGGCAAGCCGGTGGTGACGGTCACGGGGCGAGCAACCTACGACGGGCTCGATATCGAATTCCTCTCCTGGCAACTGCCTGCGGGACCGAAGACCGAGGCGGTGCTTTTGAAACCCGCCGGCGCACACGGACCCTTGCCAGGCATCCTCGCCTTGCACGACCATGGCGGCCAAAAGTTCCTCGGCTGGCGCAAGATCGTGAGAACCGACGCCACCCCTTGGTCCGTTCAACAGAAACATCAAGCCGAATACTACGGGGGCGTGGGTTGGGCCAATGAGATCGCCAAGCGCGGCTATGTGGTCCTGGTTCACGACACGTTTCCCTTCGCCAGCCGGCGCGTCCGCGTCAGTGACGTTCCGGCGAACTTACAAGCAGGAGGAGTGGATCCATCTCCCGACGACGAGAAGGGTATTGCGCGCTACAACGCCTTTGCCTCCGCGCATGAGGACATCATGGAGAAGAGCCTCATCTCCGCCGGCACTACGTGGCCTGGAGTCTACGTCGGTGAGGACCAGCGCGCCTTGGACGTGCTGGCCAGCCGTCCTGAAGTCGACCCCACTCGGATTGGATGCGGAGGACTCTCGGGCGGCGGTATGAGGACGGTCTTCCTCGGCGGATTGGATGATCGGATCAAAGTGGCGGTAGCGGTTGGGTTCATGACAACGTGGCGCGAGTTCCTCTTGGACAAGGCCTTCACGCACACCTGGATGACGTACGTGCCGTTATTGCCAAAGGATCTGGACTTCCCCGAGATTCTGGCGATGCGCGCCCCGGCGGCAACCATGGTCTTGAACTGCAGGCAAGACCAGCTGTACACGATGCCTGAGATGCAGCGCGCCGACGCAATGATCGCAGAAACGTTCCGCCTCGCCAACGCTTCTGACCACTACACCTCGAAGTATTACGAGGGCGGCCACAAATTCGACCGCCAGATGCAGGCGGACGCCTTTGCCTGGTTCGATCGCTTCCTCAAGCCAGCCCGCTGACGAATGGGCCTAGCGCCTAAGCATTCGGAGAATACCCAGCTCCGAGTTCGCTGGCCAATTTAGCCAACCCTTCGTCGGCTGTCCAAAGAGGTACTCTCGCCACCAACGCCGAGGCCAAGATATGCGCGTCGACCCAACCAATGCCCCGTCCGTGCAACTTGTGTGCCCGCACGAACGCGATGACTTCCGCGTGAGCGACCGCGGAAACGCGGTGCATAAGGCCATAGGATTTTAGCAAATCGCTGCGCCCACCGAGATCTCCAATCAATAGCTCGCCCTCAATCAAGTCGTGCCCAGCCGCTTCGTCTCTGTCCAGTAAACGGTCCAGCTCTGAAGCATAGGGTGTCCGCCCGGCAAGGAACCGAATCCAGACGGACGTGTCGACAAGTATCATCACGCAACCGTCTTCTTCGGAACAGCGGCTCCCCTCCGCCTCGGGACGTCCGCCGCGCCTTTCTCACTGCCCCTCAATCGCCGTAGCCTTTGATACGCCGCGTGCCGGATCAACGCTTCGAGACCGAGCCGCACAGTCTGCGTGTCCGTCGTCGCGCCACAGGCGTCTTTCGCCTCTCGAAGGGTTTTCTCATCGATTTGCAGCGTCTTCTTCATACATCTCAAATTACCATATGCGTACAGCCAATTAAACCATTACGATGTAGTCCGACCGAGCCGCCTGTAGAATTTGCCAACGATTGTGGCTAGAGGCCAAACCAGTGAAACGAATCCAATTGCGCCGGCCCCCGCCCAAGCGCGCCAGTCCCCATGTGCTACTGTTTTGACAATGGCGGTCCCCGCGCACGCTCGCGCCCTCTCCAGCATTCGTAATCCACTGCTGAAGGACGTCCGTCGTGCGGTCGCCAAGGCCACTCTAACCGAAGAAGGTTACGCCATTGCGGAGACCTTCCATCTGCTGGAAGAGGCGCTGCGGAGTGATCGCGAAGTGAAGGCCGTGATTGCCGCCGAGTCCGTCAAATCCGCAGTAGAGAATCATGTCGGCCGGCTTGCAAGAATCCAACTCATCGTCGTTCCCGATGACATTTTTCCTTCGCTCTCGGCGACGGAATCCAGCCAGGGCGTGATTGCGCTGGTTCGTCCCCCGGCGTGGACATTGGTCCAGGTGTTTCGTGGACGGTCGTTGGTGGTAGTGCTCGATGGCTTGCAGGATCCGGGAAACGCCGGCGCGGTGGTGCGCGCGGCGGAAGCCTTTGGCGCGTCGGGAGTGCTGTTCTTGAAGGGCACCGTGAGCCCGTGGAATCCTAAGACCCTGCGCGCCTCGGCTGGATCGCTGTTCCGGCTACCGGTGGTGGCTGGGATCGATGCCGATCTGGCGCGTGCCGCCATGGAGCAGCGGCGGATTGACGTTTATGCCACGGTTCCTTCCGGCGGTCGCCTGCTGGCGGACGCGGAGTTAACACGGGCGTGCGCGTTCATCATCGGCAGCGAAGGGCGCGGAGTGAGTGAGAAACTGCGGGCGTCGGCCATCGATCTGCGTATCCCCACGCACGGTGTGGAATCTCTGAACGCCGCGATGGCTGCCGGCATCTTACTGTATGAGGCCGCGCGGCAACGGGATAGGAACAATGAGCCTGTTTGAGAGTTCACCGCTCTCCTCGGCGTTTCAGGACAAGAAACGTCCGCTCGCCGATCGGATGCGGCCACGCACGCTGGCCGAGTATGCCGGACAGGAGCATGTTCT
This sequence comes from Bryobacteraceae bacterium, assembly GCA_039934475.1. GTDB lineage: Bacteria > Acidobacteriota > Terriglobia > Bryobacterales > Bryobacteraceae > JBDTMC01. Next base: position 4,138 of record JBDTMC010000084.1, read on the forward strand.
AGGCCCGGGGAAACCGCTGCGGGCGCAGATTGAACGCGACGAAGTAACGTCGATGATCCTGTGGGGGCCGCCCGGCGTAGGTAAAACGAGCCTCGCGCAGTTGATTGCCCAGGCGACGCGCGCGGATTTCCTCCCGTTCAGCGCGGTGTTGAGTGGCATCAAGGAAATCAAGGCAGTGATGGCCGATGCCGAACGCAATCGCCGTTTGGGCCGTCGCACAGTGGTGTTCATCGACGAGATTCACCGTTTCAACAAGGCGCAGCAGGACGCGTTCCTGCCGTATGTGGAACGCGGCGATATCACGTTGATTGGAGCGACGACAGAGAATCCGTCGTTCGAAGTAATTGCCGCGCTGCTGTCGCGGGCGCGGGTGTATGCCTTGCGCGCTCTCACCGTTCCGGAGATTGCCGGGCTGCTGCAGCGGGCGTTGGAGGACACCGAACGCGGGTTGGGAGACCTGCATCTTGGCGCGGCGCCGGAGTTGCTGGAACAGATTGCGATTTACGCCAATGGCGATGCCCGTTCGTCTTATAACATCCTCGAGTTGGCGGCGACGGCCTCCAAGGACGGTACCCTTTCGGCCGAAGTAATCGAAGATGCGTTGCAGCGTAAGGTGCTGCTGTACGACAAAGGCGGCGAAGAGCACTTCAATCTGGTATCGGCTCTGCACAAGAGCGTGCGGTCGAGCGATGCGGATGCGGCTTTGTACTGGCTGGCGCGCATGCTGGAGGCGGGCGAAGACCGCATGTATCTGGCGCGGCGGCTGGTACGGATGGCGATTGAAGACATTGGCCTCGCCGATCCGCGAGCCGTGGAACAGGCGATAGCGTGTATGCAGACGGTCCATTTCCTGGGCATTCCCGAAGGGGATCAGGCACTGGCGCAGATGACTATCTATCTGTCCGTCGCGGCGAAATCGGACGCCGCTTATAACGCGCTGAACGCGGCGCGTGCGACCGTGCAAAACGGGTGCGCGGAGCCCGTTCCCATGCACATTCGCAACGCTCCCACGCGGGCCATGAAGGATTGGGGTTACGGCACGGGGTACCAGCACGCGCATAGCTTTGAGGGCGCAATGACGAAGATGAAGTGCTTGCCGGAGGCGCTCATCGGGACGCGCTTCTACCAGCCCACGGAGCGGGGCATGGAGAAGCGCATCGGAGAGCGGCTGGAAGAGCTCCGTAAGTTCCGCGAGGAACCGTAGCTACTTGTGGGCGGTGACCGTGATTTCGATACGGAAGTCGGGGCCGGCGAGCTTCGACACGCCAACCGTAGTGCGCGCCGGGCGGGGATCCTTGAAGTACGTCATGTACACAGCGTTCATGCGCGGAAACAAGGTCATGTCGGTGAGGTAGACCTGTACCGCCACGGCGTCTTCAAAGCCCATGCCGGCTTCCTTCAGCAGGGCGCCGATGTTTTCCAGGGCGGCTTTCATTTCGTCTTCGAATTCGGCGGGTGTCTTTCCGTTGGCGTCGCGGCCGAGTTGGCCAGAGATGTAGAGCGTACCGTCGGCAAGCACGGCGGGGCTGAACGGGCCTCCGGTGGCCGAACCCTTTGGTCGAATGATGCGCTTCTCGGCAAGGGCGGGGAAGGCGAGCAGTATCAGGCACAGCAGAAGGCGTAAACGCATACGCTCCATCTTACACGCACAAGGCGTTGTTATCATGAGGGCGAGTATGACCAAGCCCACCGCAGTGGTTCTCGACGGATATGCGCTGAATCCAGGTGATCTCTCCTGGGACACTTTCAGCGCGATCTCCAATTTGACGGTGCATGACCGCACCCCCGAAGCAGAGGTTGTCGCGCGGTTGGCCGGGGCCACCGCCGCCTTCACGAATAAGACGCCGTTATCGCGGACGACCCTGGCGCAGCTGCCGGACCTGCGCTACATCGGCGTACTGGCCACCGGTTACAATATCGTGGACGTGGCGGCTGCCCGTGAATTCGGCATCACAGCAACCAATATTCCTACCTACGGCACGGCATCAGTGGCGCAGATGGTGTTCGCGCTGCTACTGGAATTGTGCCATCACGTGCAGCAGCACAGTGACGCGGTGCGCGCCGGACAATGGGCGGTGAATCCCGATTGGTCCTTCTGGCGCACGCCCCTCATGGAACTGGCCGGCAAAACAATGGGCATCGTGGGTTTCGGGCGTATTGGCCGCCAGGTCGCGAAGATCGCCGACGCGTTTGGCATGAAAGTGATTGCCCATGACAACGTGCCGGGCCAGCCGCCTGAGTATGAGGGCTTTCGCTGGTTGGGACTGGCGGAGTTACTTGCCGCCTCCGATGTCGTCAGCCTGCATTGCCCCCTCTTCCCGGATACGAAGGACCTCATGAACGCGGAGCGGTTGGCGCTGATGAAGCCGTCGGCGTTTCTGATCAATACCTCGCGCGGGCCGTTGATCGTCGAACAGGATCTGGCCGACGCCCTCAATCAAGGGGTGATCGCCGGCGCCGGAGTTGACGTGTTGCCGGAAGAACCCCCCGTCCACGGCAGCCCCTTGTTCAGCGCCCGCAACTGCATAGTGACGCCCCACATCGCCTGGGCGACCCAGGAGGCGCGGACGCGTTTGATGGACATCGCCGTGGAAAATCTGCGGGCGTTTCTCGACGCCAATCCGGTGAACGTAATCGCCTAGCCAGCCGGTAACCGAGCCCCGACCGTTAGGGATGGGTCCAAGTAGCCGGATCTTACTAACGCCTGCCAGCCAGCGCGAAGGCCACGTACGCGCCGGCGATCTTCACTTGCGTTGCCGGCGTAAGGCCCACCTGCGCGGAAGCGCAGAAAACCACGTATTGCCGTCCGTCGATTTCGTAGATCGCCGGGATGCCTTCCAGTGCTGCATCCAACTCGTGTTCCCACAGCACCGTCCCAGTGTCGGAATCGATCGCCCGTACTTTTTTGTCGCGCGTGCCGGTGAAAATGACGCCTCCGGCTGTGACCACGGGACCTAGCTTCGGATAGTGCGTGCCCGTGTTGCGGATCCCTTTCGCGGCAAGTTCCGGCACCTCGCCGAGCGGAATCTTCCACCGTATGGTGCCGTCGTTCAGATCGTACGCGGTAAGAGACGTCCACGGCGGCGCGATCGGGGAGAGCCCGTCGCTGGCCACCAGGAATCCGAAAGCGCTGTAGTAATGGTCTCCCGAAGAAGCCGAAAGAAGGGCCTTGTCCGCTTCCGAATCCTTCCCCAGCTTGAGGATGCAGGGAAGGTCTTTTGAGACCACGTAGAGCAGACCCTTCTCCGCTTCCACCGCAGCCCCGCTCCAGTTGGCGCCCCCATTGTTGCCGGGCATCTGCACCGTACCACGCTGACCCGGGGGTGTGAACAGGCCTTCGTTCCGGGCGCTGAGTATATCGTCACGGAACTTGGCGCGGTCCGCGGCGGAGAGAAAGGGGCTCAGATCGTCCACCGTGAACTTCTGCCGTGAGAACGGCGGCGGCTTTACAGGGAATGGTTGCGTGGGCCACGTCTCTTCACCCGCCATGTCCGATTTGGGAACGGGGCGCTCTTCGATGGGCCACAGCGGCTTGCCGCTAACACGATCAAACACCCAGACAAAGCCTTGCTTACTCACTTGAGCCACCACGTCTACGGTCTTGCCTTCGTGGTGCACCGTGAGCAGTTTCGGCGCGGTGGCATCGTCGTAGTCCCAGATGTCGTGGTGCACCATCTGAAAATGCCAAAGGCGCTTGCCCGTGCGTGCGTCCAGCGCCAGCAGGGAATCGCTGAAGAGGTTGGCCCCGCTGCGGTCCACGCCATAGAAATTGTACTTGGGGCTGGCCGTAGGCGCGTACAAAATGCCGCGCTTCAGGTCGAGCGTCATTTCGGCCCACACGTTAGCGCCTCCGACGTGCTTCCACGCCTCGGCTGGCCAAGTGTCATGTCCGAATTCGCCGGGCCGCGGAATCGTGTGGAACGTCCATGCCAGTTTGCCGGTGCGCACGTCGTAAGCGCGAATGTCGCCGGGCGCCGATCCATAGCCTTGGTTGGTGGCGGAACCGAGAATGATGAGGTCTTCAAAGACGCGCCCCGGTGTTGTTGATTGGACGAGTCTGATAGTAGCGGGATCGCGATCTAGTCCTTGTTTAAGGTCTACCTTGCCGTCCACGCCGAACGTGGCGATGGTTTCACCAGTGACTGCGTTGATTGCCCGCAGGGCGTGGTTGCTCGCGTAGAGCAGCCGGCGATCGGAACGATCTTTGCTCTCCCAGTAGTTTAGGCCGCGATTCGTGATGACGGTAGTGCCGGGCTCCGGGGCGTGCACCCACAGTTCCTTGCCTGTCGCTGCGTCCAGGGCCACGATGGAGTTGCTCTTGGCGAGCACGTAGATGCGTCCATCCACTACCAGTGGATTGAAGGAGTACTTGTTGTTGTCGCCGGTCGGATACTTCCATGCGACCTCGAGCTTGGTGACGTTCGAACGATTGATCTGCCGCAGCGCCGAGTATTGTGCGGAGTCTGCTGCGCCACCGTAGTCGGCCCACTTGGTATGGTCCTGCGCGACGGCAAAGACCGCACAGAAAAGGAAGATTGCAAAACGCATTGCTTCAATGATGGCAGAGGACGAAGCTGAAGCGCGATCCTTTACCCGCTTCGCTTTCCACGGCGATCTCAGTGCTGTGCGCGCGGCTGATGGTGCGGGCGATGGAGAGGCCGAGTCCGGTTCCAGAGCCGCGGGCACGGACGGTGTCGGCGCGATAGAAGCGCTCGAAAATATGGGGCAGCGCCGCCTCTGGGATGCCTTCCCCTGTGTCTGCCACTTCCACCCGGATCCCGGCGGCAATGGCCTCCACAGAGAGCGTGACGTGTCCGCCAGCCGGTGTGTATTTGATAGCGTTGTCGAGCAGAATCAGCAGAAGGCGGCGCAGACCTGGCGCATTGCCGGGGGCCACCAGAGGCTGTGTAGTGAAGTGCGCTTGCAGGCGGATCCCCTTTTCCGCAGCGGAGGGCTGCACTTCCGCGATGGCGGCGGTGGCGGCTGCAGTGACGTCCACCGGTTCCAGTTCCAGCATCCCGTTGGCATCGGCCCGGGCCAGCGCCAGCAACGCTTCTGTCAGCTCGGTCATCCGCATTGCCTCGTCTTCAATCTGCCGCAGCCACTGCTGGTATTCCTGCGAAGTGCGCTCACGGCGCAGTGCAAGTTCCGCGGTAGCCCGGATCAGGGCCACCGGACTTCGTAACTCATGCGAGGCATCGGCGGTGAATTGATGGATCCGCTTCACCGCTTCTTCCAGCCGTTCCAGTACGTCGTTCCAGGTCTCCGACATTCGCTGCAACTCGTCTCCGGTCTGCGGCACGCGGAGGCGTTGTGAAAGGTTGCGCACGCTGATCGATCGCGCCACCAGCGTGATCTCATCCACAGGGGCAAGGGCGCGGCGGCTGATCCAGAATCCCCCAGCGGCCGCTACCAGCATCACAACCGGGATCGCCAGCAAGAGGAAGATACGAAGGTCGTGCAGGATGCCATTCACTCGTTCCATATCCGACGCGGCGGTCGCCATGTAGGACTTGCCGTGAGATGCGATCGGCGCGCCCAGGACGCGGTAGGTATGTCCATCTCGAAGTTCGGTGGTGAAGCCCTCAGCAGAGAGGCGAAAACCCTTGCTCGCGGGCAACATCTCCGCGCCGGCTGCATCGCGCAGTTGCATCAGCTTACCCTCGGGGATCTCACTGGCGAATTCGGTGACTTCGATTACCATCTGCTCGCGGCTGAGGTCGCCTTCGATATCGAGCGTTGTTTGCAGACCGGCGATCCGCGCGCGCAAATCGGAATCCACTCCTTCCATTAGGCGGTGGTCCAACGCGAGGAAGGTGGCCACTGCGAACACGGCGAGGCCGGCCAGCAACACCCCGGAGAACCAGAGAGTCAGCCGCAAACGGATGGAGACGCGGTTCATGGTTGTTCCGCGCGAAGACAGTAACCCACCGCCCGCACGGTGTGAATCAGCTTCGCTTCTCCAGTCGCTTCCACCTTCGCGCGGAGAAGACGGATGAAGGCGTCGAGCGTGTTGCTCTCAATACCAGCATCGCCCCACACGTTCTCCATTAGCTGTTCGCGGGTGACTACGCGGCCGCTCGCTCGCAGCAGCAATTCCAGGACGGCATGCTCCGTACGAGTCAGATGGATGTGGCGCAAACCGCGAGTGACATCCCGCGTCCCGGTGTGGAGCGCGAGGTCGCCGCTTCGTAGGACCAGCGATTGCGGGATGGGTCCGCGCCGGCCCAGGGCGCGCACTCTTGCCAGCAATACCTCCAACGAAAACGGCTTGGTAAGGTAGTCGTCGGCGCCAAGATCGAGGCCGCGCACCACGTCGGCGGCGCGGTCGCGGGCGGTCAGCATGAGGATCGGTGTCCGACTACTGGATTCGCGGAGCTTCTTGGCGATCGCGAAGCCGTCGATACCGGGCAGCATGACGTCCAGCACCAGGAGTTCGAATGGAAAACGCGCGGCGAGTTCCAGCCCTTCGCGGCCATCGAAAGCGAGAGTTACCGTGTGACCTTCTTCCTCAAGGGTTTGGCGGAGTACTTGCGCCATGCGGCGGTCGTCTTCCACTACCAGCAATCGCATCTTGAGCATGATGGTACGCCGAATGCGCGTTTCGTCCTTTCATCCTATTTTCAGACTTCCGTGGTTCAATCGGGTGTCCGAAGGCGTAAAGATCAACTTATGAAGACATTCTTTGCCGTGCTATTTCTGGCCGCTTCCGCGCTGAGCGCGGCTGGCCCACACATCGTTGGTCGAATCCCTGTGGGGGGCGACGGCGGCTGGGACTATCTCTTCGCCGATTCCGCCACGCACCGGCTCTATGTGTCGCACGCAACGCATGTTGTTGTGATCGACACAGAAGCGCGTAAGGTGGTGGGGGACATTCCCGACACGCCCGGCGTCCACGGTATCGCACTGGTTCCGGCCTTGGGAAAGGGATACGTCAGCAACGGGAGAGGCAACAACGTCACTATCTTCGATATCGCCACGCTGAAGACCACAGGACACGTCGCCACCGGTCAAAACCCCGACGCGATTATCTACGAGCCGGCTTCGAAAATGATCTACACGTTTAACGGGCGCTCCAATGACGCCACAGTCATTGACCCGGCCACTAACACCGTCAAGGCCACCATTCCCATGGGCGGCAAGCCTGAATTTGCGGCGGTGGATGGCAAAGGCGGGCTGTGGGTGAATGTGGAAGACACGCATGAGATGGCGGTGATCGATACGTCGGCCATGAAGATCGCCAAACGCTATCTCTTGGAAGGATGCGAAGACCCGACCGGCCTCGCGCTGGATGCGAAAGAACACCATCTCTTTTCCGTCTGCGGCAACAAGGTGATGGTTGTGTCCGATCCCGCGGCGGGAAAGGTGATTGCGACCGTGCCGATTGGCGGGCGCTCCGATGGTGCGGCATTCGATGCCGGGATGGCCTTCAGCTCCAATGGTGAAGGGTCATTGACGGCCGTGGGAAAAGTGAAGGGAACCTACCAGGCGATCACCACGATACCCACGCAGACGGGATCGCGGAACATCACCGTCGACCCGAAGAGTCACCTGCTGTACCTGCCGGCGGCGAAGTTCGGCCCTGCCCCGGCGGCAACCACGGAGCAGCCTCGTCCTCGTCCTACCATGGTTCCCGACAGCTTTGAGATACTCGTTGTTGCTCAATGAGTCGATGGTAAAGACGATTCGATTTACTGGGGCGGTTCTGGCGATGCTCGGAACCGCACTCGCTCAAACTCCTGCCTTGCAAGGTCCGCGGCCACCCGGCCCGCCGGTAACAGTAGACCTCGCCGGCGCTCTGAAACTTGCCCGCGACTACGGCCAGCAGTTTCTGCAGGCGGGCATCGCCGCCGCGCTGGCGCACGAAGACCGCGTGCAGGCGAAGGCAGCGTTCTTCCCGACCGTGGCGGCGTCCAGCCAGTTCGCTTACACCCAACCTAACGGAACGGCATCGGGCGTCTTTGTCGCCAACAACGGCGAGCGTGAATATATTGAGCAGGCGACGGTGCATAGCGAAGTGTTCTCGTTCACGCGCCTGGCTGAGTTTCAGCGCACGGTAGCAGCGGAGGCGGCGGCGCGTGCCCGTCAGGACGTAGCTTTACGCGGTCTGGTGGCGACGGTGGTTCAAAGTTACTATGCGCTGGTGACCGCGCAACGGCATGAAGTGAATGCGCGCCGCAGCGTGGAAGAGTCGTCGCGGTTCCTGGATATCACACGCAAGCAGGAACGGGGCGGAGAAGTGGCGCGCGCCGATGTGATCAAGGCGCAACTGCAACATCAGCAGAGGGAGCGCGATTTGCAGGATGCCGATACTGTCAAGCGCAAGTCGCGTATCGCGTTGGGCGTTCTTCTGTTTCAAAATCTCACGCAACCCTACGACGTCGTGGACGATCTGAAACCCGATCTGCCTTTGCCTGCAGAGGACGAGGTTCGCTCGCTGGCGCTCTCCACCAGTCCCGAAATCAGGACCGCGGAGGCCGGCGTGAAAGAGGCACAGGCGGGGATTTCCGTTGCACGTTCGGCCTACTATCCGTCCTTTTCACTCGATTATTTCTTTGGTATTGATGCCAACGTGTTTGCTCTGCGGGGACCCGACAACGTGAAGAATTTGGGGTCGGTTGTCCAGGCTTCGATGACGGTGCCGGTCTGGAATTGGGGCTCCACGCGCAGCAAGGTAAAGCAGTCAGAATTACTCCGCCGCCAGGCCGGGCAAGACGTGACGTTTGCGCGCCGTGGTCTGGAATTGAATTTGAATTCGTTCTACCTCGAAACGCTTGCGGCGCGGGCGCAGTTGGAATCGCTCCATAGTTCGCTCGATCTGTCGCAGGAGAGCTTGCGTCTCACCGTTCTGCGTTATCAGGCGGGCGAGGCTACGGCGCTGGAAGTAGTGGACGCGCAATCCACTCTCGCACTGGCGCGCAATGGGTATGACGATGGCCTGGCACGGTATCGAATCGCGCTGGCATCTCTCGATGTCCTGACAGGACGGTTTTAAAGCATGAGGACGACGTTATCGTTAGCGCTGGGCGCCACGCTGTTATGCCTCAGCGGCTGCGCGAAGAAGAAGGAAGTCGAGGCGGAACCTGTGCTGCCGGTTCAGGTGGCTCCGGTGCAGCGTGAAACAATTGAACGCGTGTTGCGCGCCGAGGGCGTGTTGCGGGCGCTCGATCAATCCGCGGTGATGCCGAAGATCTCCGCGCCGGTGAAGAAGTTCTACGTCAATCGCGGCGACCATGTTACTGCCGGCCAGTTGCTGGCGATCTTGGAAAGCCGCGATCTTGCCGCTGCCGTCACCGATGCGAAAGGAGCCTATGACCAGGCTTCGGCCAACTACCGGAATGTTTCCGCGGCGACTGTGCCCGATGAACTGGTTAAGTCGGAGACGGATGTGCAATCGGCGAAGCAAGGCACGGATGCGGCGAAGAATTTGCTCGACAGCCGCGAACAGCTCTTCAAAGAAGGCGCGCTGGCAAGGCGGCAGGTGGATGAAGCGCTGGTTGCCTACACTGCGGCGCGCAGCCAGTATGAGACGGCGCGCAAGCATCTGGAATCGGTGCAAGGCGTGTCGAAATTGGAGGAAGTGAAGGGCGCGGAAGGGCAGATGGTTTCCGCCAAAGGCCGCTATGAATCCGCGCAGGCGCAACTGTCCTATGCGGAAGTGCGTAGCCCAATCTCCGGAATTGTTGCGGACCGCTCGACCTTTGCGGGTGAGATGGCGACGCCCGGAACGCCCCTTCTGACGGTGGTGCAGGTGACCAGCGTGATCGCACGCGTCAACCTGCCGCAGTCCGATGCCGCCTTTGTGCGGGTTGGCCAGGCGGCAAAGGTTATTTCCGCCGATGGACTCGTCGAAACAAAGGGCAAGGTAACGGTAGTCAGCCCGGCGGTGGATCCGCAAGGCACGACGGTGGAGATCTGGGTGGAGGCTCCGAATCCGGGGGAGAAGCTGAGGCCTGGCGCAGCGGTACGCGTGGAAATCAATGCCGGTGAAGTCAAGGACGCGCTGGTAGTGCCGGTGGAAGCGCTGCTACCTGCCGAAGAAGGCGGAGCCGCTCTGTATGTGGCTGGCAAGGATGGCGTGGTTCATCAAAAGAAAGTGAAGACCGGTGTTCGCACTGCGGAGAAGGTTCAAGTGACTGGTGGCGTGAATGCCGGCGACCTGGTGGTAGTGGAAGGCGGCGTGGGGCTCGGCGATGGAGCCAAGGTGAAGATCGAACAACCGGCCAAAGGCGAGGAGAAGTAGCGCCGATGGATCAACGGCCCGATCTGCACTGGACGGCGCGCCACAGCAAGCCGATCCTGTTCGTGATTCTGACTCTTGTAGCCGCCGGCGCGTATCTCGCGTTTTCCATCCCAGTGTCGGTGTTCCCGGCCACGGATTTTCCGCGCATTGTGATTGGCGCGGACAACGGCGTAGCGCCCATCGATCAAATGCTGGTGACGGTGACGCGGCCCCTCGAAGAGGCCATGAACAGCGTGCAAGGCCTGGAGCGAGTGAAATCAATCACCAGCCGCGGTACAGCCGAAGTCAACCTGTTCTTTAAGTGGGGCGTCGATATGCACCGCACGCTGGAACTGGTGAATGCGGCGATGGCGCGGGTGCAGCCAACGCTGCCGCCAACGTGCCGCCTGGTGGCCAACCGCCTGACCTTCGCCGTGTTTCCCGTGATGGGTTACAGCCTCACCTCGGAGAATATTCCCATGACGCTGCTATGGGAACTGGCAACCTACGAGATGAAGCCGCGCTTGAACCGCCTGAGCGGTGTTTCGACCGTGATCGTACAGGGCGGCCAGGAACCGGAGTTCGAGATACGGGCCGATCCGGCGAAGATGCTCCAATCGGCGGTGACGGTGCCCCTGCTGCTGGATGCCGTTAAGCGCGGTAATATGATCGATTCTCCGGGGCTCTTTGAGGCTAACCATCAACTGATCTTGAGCTTGGTCAGCGGGCAGGCCCGCAGCCTGGAAGAACTTGGCAACCTGGTCGTAAAGTCGACCAACGCAGGCGTGCCCGTGCGCATCGCCGACGTCGCCACGGTGGTGAATTCGGTGAAGCCGGTGTACACCATCGTCACCGCGAACGGGAAGCCGGCGGTGCTGTTGAACGTCAACCGGCAGCCGGATAGCAATACCGTCGAGGTCGCCAATGAGGTCCATACGGAGATTGAGACCATTCGCAGGTCGCTACCCAAGGGCATCGTGCTGGAGCCTTTCTACGACCAGTCGGAAATAGTGCACGATTCCATCAACAGCGTTCGCGATGCCATTCTCATCGGCCTTGTCTTCGCCTCAATCATCCTCGTGCTGTTCTTGAGCGATTGGGGAACCTCGCTGGTGGCCGGCCTGGTGATTCCTGCGACGGTAGCCGTTACCATGATCGGGCTGCGAATGTTCGGCGAGAGCATGAACCTGATGACGCTCGGTGGCCTGGCTGCTGCTGTCGGTCTGGTCATTGACGATGCCATCGTTGTGGTGGAGAACATTGTCCTTCACCGCGATTCGGGACAGGATCGGTCGGATGCGATTCGCAGCGCGCTGCGCGAGATCGGCAAGCCGCTCGTCGGTTCCACCATCACGCCCATCGTAGTCTTCCTGCCGCTGATCTCGATCTCCGGAGTGACCGGTGTGTTCTTCCGTGCGCTCGCATTGACGGTGGCCATCGCCTTGCTAACCTCCCTCGCTCTGGCGCTTACGTGGACCCCGGCTTTAAGCCACTTACTGCTGCGTACGCGCAAGGCGAAACCGGAAGTGAAACAGGAGGAGGGCCGGCTTCTTCGCTTATATACGAAGATGCTGCGGCTGGCACTGGCGCACCGTGTGCTGCTCAGCGTGTTGATGCTGGGGCTGGTTGGTGGTTCCGTCTTGTGCTACCGCGCCTTGGGGACCGACCTGCTTCCCGGCATGGACGAGGGCGGATTCATTCTCGACTATTTCATGCCGGCAGGGTCTTCGCTCGCGGAAACGAATAAGGCAATCTCGCAGGTTGAGGCAATCCTGCGCGCCCTGCCTGAAGTAGAGAGTACTTCCCGCCGCACTGGTTTGGAACTCGGCCTGGCCCAGGTTACGGAAGCCAATCGGGGCGACATCGCGATCAAGCTGAAGCGCAACCGGTCGCGTACCTCTGAGGAAGTGATCAGCGATGTGCGCGCTAAGGTGGGGGACGCGGTGCCGACGCTGCAAGTGGAGTTCGTCCAATTGCTGCAGGATATGATCGGCGATTTGACCAGCACTCCTGAGCCCATTGAGATCAAGCTGTTTTCGCAAGACCCGGCTTTGTTGCGCGTTTGGGGTCCGAAGGTGGGCGATCGCATCAAGAAGATCGACGGCGTGGTGGACATCCTCAACGGGATCGACAACACGATCAGTGGGCCGGCCTTGACGTTCAAAGTGAATCCAGTGCAGGCGGCCCGGGCCGGCTTCACCGCGGAAGAGATTGAACTGGATGCCAGCGCAATCATTCAAGGTGAGCCAGCGCCGACTCCCGTGGTCCGGGACGATCGTGCCTACACAATCCGAGTCCGTTACCCATCCTCGGCCAGGTCGAGCATCGATTCGATTCGCGACGCTCTCCTCACTAATGCGAATGGCAAGAGCGCGACTCTGGGCTCTCTCGCAGAAGTGATTGAGTTGCCCGGCCAGACTGAGATCCGGCGTGAGAACCTTCAACGCAATGTCTCGGTAACCGCGCGCCTGGAGGGCCTCAACCTCGGCGAAGGGATTCAGCGCGTGCAGGCGGCAATGGCAGAATTAAAAGTCCCTCCCTCGATTCGTGTGGCGTACGGCGGAGCCTATGAGGAGCAGCAAAAATCCTTCAAGGATTTATTCATGGTCCTGGTGCTGGCAGTCGTTCTTGTATTCACCGTGCTGCTTTTCGAATTCAGTAGCTTCGCCGCGCCGGTCGCTATTCTCGCCTCGGCTCTGCTCTCGACCTCTGGCGTCTTCCTCGCTCTGCTGGTCACCGGGACAACGTTCAACATCTCCTCGTTTATGGGCCTGATCATGGTGGTGGGTATTGTGGCGAAGAATGGGATTCTTCTGCTGGATGCCGACCAACGGTTCCGTGCCGAAGGCGCAAGCGCGTTGGACGCCATGATTCAGGCCGGCGACCGGCGCTTGCGCCCCATTATGATGACTGCGCTCGCGACCATTGCGGGCATGGTTCCCCTTGCGCTGGCGTTAGGCGCTGGTTCGCAGATGTTACAACCGCTCGCCATTGCCGTCATTGGCGGGGTCCTCGCGTCGATGGTGCTATCGCTGATTGTGACACCCGCGGTTCATTACTTCCTTACAGCTCGCACCAAGGAGTAACACCGGCGGAAAGTTCTGCACTTGGGGCGTGAGGTTTCTACCCTCTTCCTTCGTACCCAGGCTTCTGGCGATACCTTTTGGACAACGGCCAGTGACTTGCACTAACCCAAGGCTGCCTTGAGCAGCTTCAAGCCACGGAATGCCCACACCCATTAACCTTTCCGTCCCAACAATCGCCAACGCGCCCCGACGCCGGTCTGCAACCTCCAATCACTGGGGCATGATTGCGGCCTTTGGAACCATTGCGGCGCTCTACTTTGCCCGCGACATTCTAATCCCGCTGGCGTTCGCTCTCATCCTCACGTTCGTCTTGAGCCCCGTGGTAGCGCTGCTGCAAAGAACGCATATTGGGCGTGGACCGTCTGTCGGCCTAACTATGCTGGCAACCATTCTGGCCACAGGTTGGGTGAGCTGGGTTATCGTGATTCAACTAGTAGACGTCGCCCAGGAAATCCCGCAGTATCGCCAGAACATCCTTGCCAAGATGGAAGTACTGCGTATTCCGACAAAGGGCCCGTTTGGACTTGCTGCCGCTAGTCTCAGGGAGATTGCAGCCCAGCTTTCAAGCCCAGTCGACCCGGGACCGGTCGTGCAAGGACGCAGGCCGCGGAGCGCGCCAGGTGCTCCCCCGTCTCCCGCACCTGTGGTCATCGTGCAACCCAAAGCGACTTCTTTGGACTATGTAAGGGATGTTGCTGAGCCCCTTCTGCATCCATTGCTCGCGACGGGACTCGTCCTCATCTTCACCGTCTTCATGCTCATCAGGCGATTGGATCTGATACATCGATTGTTCAGCCTGGTTGGGCTGGGCCACATCAACGTAATGACGCAAGCATTGGATGACGCGGCGCTGAGGGTGAGCCGGTATCTGCTGATGCAGGTGCTGGTTAACGCGGGCTTTGGAGTGCTATTTGGACTCGGATTGTACTTCATCGGCGTTCCCAACGCGATCCTGTGGGGAGTGCTAGCCGGACTCTTGCGCATCGTGCCCTACGTCGGTACACTCGTTGCGGCTTCCCTGCCGATGGCGCTCTCGCTGGCGTCCTCCAACGGTTGGCTGCCGCCCCTATTGGTGGCGGCGCTGTTTCTCGGCCTGGAATTGAGCATCGGCAACTTCGTCGAGCCCTTACTTTACGGGGCGCACACCGGTATCTCGTCCCTCGCCCTGATGGTGGCGGCGGTCTTCTGGAGCGTTCTGTGGGGTCCGGCCGGCCTCATCTTGTCAACACCTCTGACGGTTTGTGCGGTTGTCCTGGGCCGTTACATTCCGGAGCTCTCTTTCCTCCACATCATGCTTGGGGACGAAGTCGTCCTGGGAGAGGAAGTGCAGATCTATCAGCGTCTGTTGGCGATGGATCAGTCGGAGGCTCACGCCATTGTGGAACGCTTCCTGAAGGACAAGACGCTGGTGCAGCTTTACGATTCGGTGATAATACCCGCATTGAGCCTCGCCGAGGAGGATCGCCACAAGGGACAGATCGACACCGCCCGCGAGGAGTTCCTCTATTCCAGCATCAACGAGATGATCTCGGAGTTCTCAGAGAATCAAGCCGTAGCCGCACCGGTCGACTTGCGCGTTCTTTGCGTTCCAGCCAACGACCGCGCCGATGAAGTAACCGCTGCGATGCTGGCGCAATTGCTGGAACAGACTGGTTGCACCGCCGTCGCTGTTTCGGTTGCCCTCTCTTCGCGCGCGGAGTTGCTGGCGCGGCTGGCAGCCGGACAAGATGACCTGGTGTGTATCTCCGCCTTGCCGCCCTATACCTTCGCGCCCGCCCGCACGATGTGCAAACTAATTCGGGAAAAATTTCCCAAGCTTAAGGTGGTGGTCGGCGTGTGGGGTTTCGCAGGCGATACGGAGAAGGCGAAGGCGCGCTTTGAACGCGCCCAGCCCGATCGATTGGTGACCAGTATGGCGTCGGCTATTGAGCAGATTCAGGAGTTGCATTCCCCGGCCGAGTTACTGCCTCAGGAAGCGCGAATGTAACCAGAGTCGAGTCCGTGGCGATGGCGATGTATTGCCTTCCGTCAACCGCGTAGGATATGGGCGCGCTTTGAATGGCGCCACCCACCTGATAGTGCCACAGCGGCGCCCCGGTCTTCGCGTTCAGTGCGATGAGATTCCCTTCGCTGGTAGCGGCGAAGAGGACCCCGCCCGCCGTGCTGAGAACGCCGGCTGCCGCCGATCCGGACTGCATCGGAAAATTCCAGACCGTCTTACCCGTAAGCGGGTCGAGGGCGCGGATGGATCCTGGCGTTTCCCTCTCCTGTTCCGCCGCGCTCCCTCCCCCGGTGTACGATTCGCCCGGCGCCGGTGGACGAGTGATGCTGGTGTAAACTGCGCAAACCTCGCGTACGGACACGTAGAACAGTTTGGTCCCCGCATCGTACGATGGCGCGGCCCAATTGGTGGCCCCAGAGGCGTCGGGACACACGCGCACGCCTTCGGGTGTGGGATCGGTGTTCGGGATCACGATGGGATGCCCGTTCGCGTCCAAACCCTTGGCCCACGTCTGGCGGGCGAAGGCTCGGCCCGCGAGGAACTGGCCCGTCTCCCGATCCAGTACGTAGTAGAAGGCGTTGCGATTCGCTTGGATCAGCAGTTTACGCGGCTTTCCTTCGAACACTGCGTCAATCAAAACCGGTGTCTCATTGGCGTCCCAGTCATGGGTGTCGTGCTGCGTGAACTGGAAATACCACTTGCGATTGCCGGTGGCCGGGTCAAGTGCGAGAACGCAATCGGAGTACAGGTTGTCACCTTGGCGGACGCTGCCATCGAAGTCCGGTCCAGGGTTTCCAGTGGTCCAATACAAAGTGTTCGAGGCGGCGTCGAAGGTGCCGGTCATCCACGTCGGGGAGCCGCCGTACTTCGCCGAATCTCCTGACCAGGATGCCCGGTTGGGGTCTCCCGGCTGGGCGACGGTGGGAACTCGCCAAATGCGCTTTCCTGTGGCGGCATCGTAAGCATCGATGAAGCCCGTGAGCGCGCATTCACCGGAAGTAATGCCGACGATGATCTTGCAGTCGATGGCGAGCGGGGCTTCGGTAATGGAGAAACCTTTTTCAAAATCCTCCACGGCAACATCCCAGATCACGGATCCCGTGCGAGCATCCAGCGATACAAGATGCGCGTCCAGCGTACCCAGATACAAACGGTCCCCGAGCATCGCAAACCCGCGATTCGTCATCACCGTGCACTGGCTGTGGACTGCCGGCAGCCGACGCGTGTAGCGCCATAGCGGCAGCCCGGTTCGCGCGTCCAGGGCCGCTGCGTCGTTCTTTGGGCCGGTGATGTACATGATCCCGTCGGCGACAATCGGCGTCGTTTCCACATTCGTGCCGGCTAACTGCCAAGTCCATTGCGACGCGAGTGTTGTCACGTTGGCCGGCGTGATGGAATTCAGCAGGCTGTAGTGGCTACCGTCATAGTGGCCCCAGTAGGTGAGCCAGTTGGCGGGCTCCTGCCGGCTCTTCTGGATGCGGCTGGCTGTGAGGTTGAGCGATGCCGTGGGCTTCCATTCCGGCAGCGGGATCGCCGGCGGAGCCTCAGCGGTAAGCAGCGCGACCAGATCCTCCACCTCACTGGCGCGGAGCTTTGGCGCCGTCATCAAGGAGGCTTTAAGGCGCTCGGTCTTGCTGATTTGTCCTTTGGGAATCGAATGGATGCCTTCGTTCATGTCCATCACAAGGACAGAGAACG
>JBDTMC010000085.1:0-21103 GCA_039934475.1 Bryobacteraceae bacterium
TTTGTGCTTTGGGAATCGAATGGATGCCTTCGTTCATGTCCATCACAAGGACAGAGAACGTATCCGCGCCCTTTTGAAGGCCAGTGACCGTGCGTCCGGATTTTAGTGTGATGCTGACGCGGTCGAAGCCCGGGCGGATGGACTGATTGGGATCGAGGATGGCCTTGCGAATCTCTGCGATCTTTTTGTCGGCACGGATGCCGGAGAGGTCGGGTCCCAAGCGTCCGCCCGTCCCACCGAACATGTGACAGTGCGAGCACGCCGCCGCACCAAAGAAGAGTTTGCGCCCCGCTTGTGGGTCGCCTGTTGACCGCTCTTTGGCGCCCTCTCCGCGTAGGTCGCGCAAGTAAGCGACGATAGCGGCCGCATCGGGTTCAGGCATCACAATAGCGGGCATCTGGGTGCCCGGTATGCCTTTGACGATATTGCGGGTGAGGTCGGCGTCAGTGGAACCCCAATGCCACGCACCCGAAGCGAGTGTAGGGCCGCGCCCGCCCGCGAGGTTTTCGCCGTGACAGGCTACGCACTTCTTTTGGTACAGCGCCTTGCCATCTTCCACAGGGTGGGCGTGCTGGCCCACGGCGGCGAACGTGACCGCGAAAAACACGACGGCAATCCTCATTGAATCCAACTCCATGGCAATCAACGATGGTTACATATCGCTAGGACCTGCGGACGCGGGCCTTGCAATTTTGCATTCGAAATGCATAATTGCAAGAGGAGCCCTTTTTCGTGAGCAGCCGTTTCATTCCGCGCGCCTTGGAGCCAGTGCTGCGGAAGGCTGCCGCCGAGTTTCCAGCCGTGGTGCTGACGGGGCCGCGCCAGTCAGGCAAGACTACTCTGCTGAAACACGTCTTCACCAAGGGCACGCGTTACTTCTCTTTAGAGCTTCCCGACGTGCGTGCCGCTGCGGTTGCTGACCCGCGGGGTTTCCTTGATCTGGCATCGGCCCCTGTCATCTTTGACGAGATTCAATACGCTCCAGAACTGCTGCCTTACATCAAGGAGCGGATTGATGACCGGCGGGAGCTTCGGGGACGGTACTTTCTTACCGGATCTCAGAACCTGCTACTGGGGGAGAGGGTAACGGAATCCCTTGCGGGACGCGCCGCAATGCTACGTTTGTTGCCTCTTTCCCAACGCGAGGAGAGCGGTATGCTTTCGTCGCCATTGCCTTGGGAGAAGGCTCGTAAACGGGAAGCGCCTGCTTCAATTCCCAGGCCCGAGCTTTGGCGGAACCTTCTCCGCGGCGGTTATCCCGAACTCGCGGCAGAGCCTGGGCGCGACATCTCTCTTTGGCATTCCAGCTACATACAAACCTACCTCGAGCGTGACGTTCGTTCGCTCCGTCAAGTAGGGGATCTGATCTCGTTCCAGAGCTTCCTTCGTGCACTGGCGGCGAGGAGCGGACAGTTACTGAACCTCGCAGACGTCGGGCGCGACTTGGGTATTGCAGTGAATACGGCAAAGGCATGGCTCTCCGTCCTCGAAGCTACGTTTCAGGTGATCGTGGTCCGCCCCTATCATGCCAACGTCGGCAAGCGGCTGGTGAAGACGCCTAAGGTCTACTTCGCTGACACGGGCACGCTTTGCCACCTGGCTGGTTTGAGGGATCCGGAACACGCGGCGGCTGGGCCGATGGGTGGTGCGATCTTTGAAACGGCCGTGCTACTCGAGATTGTGAAGGCGCAGATGAACCGGGGTGAAACACCGCAGGTTCACTTCTGGCGTACGTCGACCGGGGTCGAAGTGGATTTCGTGGTGGAGTCGGGAGGCAAGCTCATCCCGATCGAAGTGAAGCTATCGGCGACACCGCGCCCGGCGATGGCAAACGGCATCGTCGCCTTTCGCGCCGATTTGGGAGAGCAATCCGCGCCTGGCTACGTGGTACATCCGGGAGACATCCGCTTGCCGCTTGCGCCCGGCGTCAAGGCTCTACCTTTCGCTGACCTATAGCTCAGGCCACCCGTTCCGGCATGAGGCGAATGCGCTCTTCCGTAATCAAACGTTCTGGGTACACCAGATGCAACAGCGGCGTCGTCATGAACGTAGTCACCAGCGCCATCAGCACCATCATGGAGAACATGCCGCTGGAAATTACACCAATGTCGAGACCGATGTTCAGGATCACCAGTTCCATCAGGCCGCGCGTGTTCATCAGAATTCCGAGCGATGCGGAGTCGCGCCACGACATGCCGGCGAAGCGCGCAGCGAACATGGAGCCGCCCAACTTGCCGGCAATCGCCACCACGATCACAAGGGCCGCATAGAGCCACCACTTGCCGCTGCCCTCAAGACCAATTCTGGTCCGCAGACCGCTGTAGGCGAAGAAGAGCGGCAGCAGCACTACCACTGTCACCGCTTCCAGCTTCTGTGTGATGTGGTGAATGAAGTCCTCGCTCTTCGGCATGATCGCGCCCACCAGGAAGGCTCCAAAGAGCAGATGGATGCCGAGCGCTTCCGTGGCTAGCGCGGAGGCCAACACCAGCAGCACCATCACCGCCAGTGTTTGATCCGTCAGTTTGCCGTTCTTGCGGAAGGATGATTCAAACCGCGGTAGAAGTTTCCGCACTCCGAACACCATGACCACCACGAAGAGCGCGGAGCCGCCAAGCGTCATCCAAATGGGCAACGATCCGTGGGCGGCGCGGATGAGAAAGACGATGTAGGCGAGAATGCACCAGCCCGTGACGTCATCCACGGCGGCGCAGGCGATGGAAAGAGTTCCCAGCCGGGACTTCAGCATGTTGCGTTCCCCGAGGATTCGTGCCAGCACCGGGAATGCCGTGATGCTCATGGCGGCGCCCATAAAAAGCATGAAGCCGAGGAAGCTGACGCTATCGTCAGAGAGGCGTGGGTAGAGAAACAGGGCGAGGATGCTGCCGAGGCAGAAGGGGCTGACGATACTCACATGGCTGGTCAGCACAGCGGCGTGTCCGTTCTCATGCAGTTCCTTGGGATTTAACGACAGACCGACAAGGAACATGAAGAGGATCAGTCCCACCTGGCTGAGCGCGTTTAAATGGCCGAGGCTGGATGGCGGGAATAACGCGGCAGAAAATCCAGGTGCGACCCAGCCCATAAGCGACGGGCCCAGCAGGATGCCCGCTGCCATCTCACCCACTACTTGAGGCTGCTTCAGCTTTTGAAAGATCAGGCCCCCGATGCGCCCAGCGAGGATAACGACGGCAATCTGCAGAATGAGTTTGAAAAGATCGACCATCAGCGGCCTCCTTCTTTCGGCGACGGCGAGCGTGTGGCGGTGAACGAAGCTCGTGCACAGGTGTCGCAACCGTCCACCCACAGTTGTCCGCGCAGGATCCGCTTGCTGCGTTCACCCTCCACTGCTGCTTCAAAACGCGCGGTCTTACCGCCGCAACTGCCACTGGCGTTCAATCGCGCGTTCTGTAGAAGGCCTTGCCAGCGCGTTTTCTTCGCGTCATGCAGAGACACTACTACCTCTTCGCCGGACTGCGTAATCGTTACATTTGGGGCGTCTACGCAAGAGAGTGGATCGGTTGTCTGGAGCGTCCATTCCCCGGCGACCGCGGGCGGAGCCGTAATGCCTTTACCCAACTCCGACGCCGAGACCAGCACCAACAGGGGTACTCCCACCAGCAGTAAATATCCGTATGTCAGTCGATTCGCCTGCATATCCGCCTCTCCTTCAGAACGTGTAACCGATGGCCATGTTGACGTGGTCGCCGCGCTCGCCTGCGGCCGATTGGGCGCGGAAGTCAGTGAGGATTCGACGGTATTCCCAAGCCCACGACAATGCTGGAGTCGGCCGGAAGATGATATTGCCGCTGTACGTTTGATTCCGATAGCGGTTGCCCACCGGAAGCTGAGACGCTTTCATCGCCTCGCCCCCATAGCCGAGATTGGCTTGCCACCGGCGCGTCATTGCGAACTGCGCTTGAACCCATCCTCCACGTGTCGCCACGCCATGTTCGCCGGCGCTTCCCACTGCGCCCACGGCCTCCCCCGCGGCGGCGCTGAAGATGCCGAGCGCGCGACCGGTGAATGCTTCCCCCGTAAGAATGAAGTGCGGTGCCAGCGGAAGGATGTAATCGACGGCCGCTCCCCACGAATCGACACCGGTACCTGCGTTCTTGCCGCGCCCGTAATGCGAACTTGCGCCCACCGTGAACTTCGATTCGCTCAATGCCACGCGCGAGTCCATCGCCGGCATACGGCCGCGTTCACCGATGCCCGGTGCACGAGCGGTCGCAAACGAGCTGGTGGTGTAGTCGCCCATGTTGGGATCAGTGGCGGCTACCTGCCACAAGACATGCGTGGTGCGATACTCGGCGCGGACTTGCGGTGTTCGGATCCATGCGTTACCCGATGCGGACAGCCCAGGGATGGCGAACTCGGCAACAGTTACCGGATTCAGCGGTGCGAAGATGCTCCAATCCTCCCCAGCTTCGACGGCAAACTTCTTCCAATCGAGGCGGGCATAGGCGAGTCGCAGGCGCGGCAGGTCCATGTTTTCGCCGTTCGGCAAGGCGGTCTTGCCCCCCAGGAAGTCGGCTTCCACAACACCGCTGGCAGTTGCCGATCCCAAGCTGACTCCTTGCACGCGCACGCCAAGACGGCTCTGCCGGGCAGTCATGCCGAAGTTCTTGTCGCTGCCTGTCGTGTCTGAACCCTGCTTGGCGAGGAACAGGGGTATGTCCTGGATGTTGGCGCCGGCGGTGTTGTAGAACGCGTTCAACATCAGGGTGCCGTAGAGCGATACAGAGGGTTTGGGGGACGCCGGCTTAGGTACGCTATCGGCGGACGATGCGAGGTCTGCCTCCTTCAAAATCCCCTTACTTACCAGAAGAGCCTCAAGAGCTTCCGCACGCTTCCCGTCGGCTGCCTTCACCACTTGCAACACATTGCTGGCATCAATTACTCCGCGCCCGGCGAGGGTCCGGGCAAGCACCACCGCCGGGTCCTCCGCGGCCATGGCCGCGCACGAGAACAGGAATATACTGACGCCGACAATCGCTACTCTCGGTATCACGTTCTCCCAAGGTAACTAGCGAGCGCCCCACCGGTCGATGGGATGATAGGGCAGGTAACTAGTACTTTGGGGAAGGTAGGCCGAGTTTGTCGCCCATGCGAACCAGGTCGGGAAGGGAAGTGGCTTGCATCTTTCTCACCACCTGGCCGCGATGGATCTTGATGGTCCGCTCACTGGTGCCCAACTGCGCGGCAATCTGCTTATTCAACAGGCCGGTGATCACTAACTGCATCACTTCCTGTTCGCGCGGCGTAAGCTTCGCGTAGCGTTCGCGAAGCAGCGCAAGGCGCTCGATTTCCGCATTCGCTTCGCGCGCCTTCTCAAGAGCGCGCTGAATCGCGTCTAGCAACGCCTGGCCCCGGAACGGCTTGGTGAGAAATTCCACCGCACCGGCTTTCATCGCCTCTACCGACATCGGGATATCGCCGTGTCCGGTGATGAAAATGACGGGCAGATTGTCGTTGGATGCTTGGAGCTCGCGCTGGAAATCGAGGCCGCTGACGCCCGGCAGGCGCACATCCAAGACCAAACAGGCCGGGCCTCTGGCGCGCTTAGCGGCGGTGAAATCAGCGGGCGAGGCGAACGTCTTGGCCTTCAATCCAACTGACGCCAGCAGGCTGGTGATCGCGCTGCGGGCTGCTTCTTCGTCGTCCACTACGTAGACAATCGCTTCGTTGTCCGGGTTCATGCCTGGCCATCCATTGCCGGCAGGTTGAAGTGGAACACCGCCCCACCAGGCCGGTTTTCTGGCCACAATCGCCCCCCGTGCCCCTCGATGATGGTGCGGCTGATAGAGAGGCCCATGCCCAGTCCTTCGCGTTTAGTTGTGAAGAACGCGTCGAAGAGGCGCGACTCCTCTCCGGCGGGAAGGCCCGGACCAGTGTCGGCGACTGTCACCACCACACGTCCCGTCGTGTCGTTCGCCGAAGTGATCTCTAACTCCCTCGGGCCGGCGGCAGCGCCCATCGCTTCCATCGCGTTCACCAGAAGATTGACCAGAACCTGCTGCAGTTGGACGCGGTCGCCGTGGACGGGTCGGACGTCGTCGCTGAGTTTCGTGTGGACGGTAACGCCGTGACGGGCAACTTCACGCTGCATCAATCCCAGTGTCTCCTCGATCAGTGGGTTGACGGAAACGGCAGCCTTTCGCGGCGGTGACTTGCGGGCGAACTCGCGGATGCGGCGTATGATCTCTCCGGCGCGGGTGCCTTCTGCGATAGTGCGGTCTACGGCCTGCCGCGCCTCCTCCAGATTCGGAGGATTAGCAGCCATCCAGCCCATTGCCGCATCGCCGTTCACCACAACGGCCATCAGCGGTTGGTTGATCTCATGGGCAATGGACGTCGTGAGTTCGCCCATCGTCAGAACACGGGAGACGTGAGCCAAGTCGGCCTGCATCTTCTGCACCGCTTCTTCGGCGCGCATACGTTCGGCGATTTCCGCCTCCAGCAGAGCCGTGCGTTCCTGGACGCGCAGTTCCAACTCATCCCGTGCGCGCGCCAAGGATTCCTCGGCGTCCTTGCGCTTCTTCACGAACCAGCACGTGACCAGCGCCGGCCCGCCGAATTGGACGACGTAAGGGAGAGGCGAAGTGCTGACGCCCAGGGCTTGCAGAGGCAGTACGAAGAAATAGCTGAGGACGACGGTGGAAAGCGCGACTGCGGCGAGACCAGGGCCGGTCCCACCCACTCTCGTTGCGGCCACTATAGCCGCGAAGAACAGCGGCGTCGGAAAGATGTGAGATTCCAGCGAGCGCGTAACCACGGCCGCCGCAGCTACGCTAATCGCAGCAACGCCGTATCCGGCCAGCGCGGCTGATTTTCTGGGCCGCATCGTTTCAGCATAAGCTAGCAGACTTCAACCAGCGGAATATGTAGCAGCTTGCTCACCTTCCGCAGCAGTTCCATCTGATGGCCGACACCGAGCGCGCAGTGATGCGTGGGGCCTTCTACACACCAGCGATTGATGAACTCGGCCGGTCCAAGCGCGAATTTCAAGCGTGAATTCGTGTTCCCGATTTTGAGTATTGGACCAGGGATAGATTCGCCTTGCGCCGCCATCATCTTCAAATTGCCATCGGCCGTCTGGGTCATGCCAAGAATCGTGATCGGACCGGTGCGCACCTTGAATTCGACAGACACACCGGCGCCGCGTTTGCCGTGATACATGCCCAGACCGCGCAGCACCGGCTTCTGGTCGCTGATCGCGATGTGGCCTGGTCCGTCATGGCCCATGAGGACGAAGTTATCGACGAAGTCCATGGCGTAGAATTCGGTGTACGACCCGCCCGCGCCCAGTGAGTCCATAATCTTCATCGCGAGGCAAGTCTTCAAATCGCCCTCGCCGCTGGCGGGAATACCGCGCGCCGTGAGTAGTGAATTGCCGAGGATGAGACCCGCGCCCAGACGCTCATATTCATTGCCGTCCAGACCCCGGTAGTAATAAGTTAAACCGCTCAGCGCGAACTTCTCCGCCAGTTTGTCGAGGCCCACGGAAACTTTTGCTGCCCACGCAAGCTCGTCTTCCACTACGCTTTCGGCAATCTGAAAGACCTCGCGGGCTTGCGCCTTCTTGGCGTCCACTTGGGCCTCGGTCACTTGTTTCACCATCTCGGCCAAGTCGCACATCTCAAGCACTTCGACGTGCGCGCCGGTCTGGGCGTGGATCATAGTGAAATCCGAGTACATGTCGAGCATGCCCGGATAAGTATGGCCGAGGAAACCAATTCGGCTCTCGCGTAAGGCTGCCGTAGCGATGGCGGCTTTGCACCACGCGCGGATCTCCGACCACGCCTTCTCGTCACCACGCAGCATTCCCGATACGACGTGGAAATCCACGCGCGCACGAGCGAAGGCGTTTGAGATCTCCGGGACGCAGCACGCTGAGCAGTTGGCTAGCCACTCGCCGGTATCGGTGTGCTCGTAGTCCAGGGCAGCCACCGGTTGCAGGTTCAGCACCACCACCGGGACTCTGGTCCGCTGCACGACTGGCAGCACCTGCGACGATGTGGCGTACGTCCCGATGTAGCAAAGGATTAGGTCTACGCCTTCGCGCGCGAACTGTACCCCGGCTTCGCGCGCCAGTTCCGCGGTGTCCACCAGACCTGCGGAAATGACCTCCGCGCCCAGCGCCTGGATCTGCGCTTCCACTTCACTCTGATAGCCCTCCAGCCGTTGCTTCAGGCCGGCGAACTGAGGCCAGTAGGCGGCGAGTCCAATTCCAAATACTCCGATGCGCGCTTGCGATTTGTTCATAAAGTTCCGGTCATGGTGACTGACACTGCGGGGGGCTGCATCAATCCGTAGTCGAGAATATCGTACTTGCCGCCGCCGGGTTGGTGCTCGGGAAACTCCGCCCACGCCGCCGGCCAGGCGCGCATCCGCGGCTTGGTCGGGTTATGGTACGGCCCGAAGATGTTGCGTGGCGTCGAGACCACGCGCAGAGACACGGTGTGCTTGCCGGCCGTCACCGGCATCTCCGCTGCAAACGGCTGCCACGCCAGTTGCGATTGCCGCTTCCCATCCAGGATCACCTCCACCACGCTACCTTGCCACTCCGGCAATTCCACACGCAGCATCGACGCTCCGGCGGGGGCCGTAACCTCCGTCTCATAACGAACGGCGTCGGCATAGAAGGGCAGACCCTGCTTGGCCCAGGACCCGAAACCCAACGCTGCCGGTGCAGCCACGGCAAAGCCCTTGCCCTCCGGCCTCACGCTGAAGTTCCCGCGAATGTAGATGTTCTCGAGTTCCATGCGGACGTCGAACGGCGCGGCAGTAATGCTAACCGTGTTCTCTCCCTCGTGCGCAAGCTTCTCAATGGAGACGGTGCGGATATGATGGTCCAGCCATCGCTCGCTGTTCTTGAAGTCAACGGGCGAACCGTTCACCGCCACCCTGTAGAGTTCAGGCATTTCGAGCGCCAGCTGCATGCCGGATAACGCCGCCTTGTCGCGCACAGCAAAGTGGAAGTTGGCTTCAAAGCCGCTATCCGCCGCGAAGTGGTTCTTGTCGAAAATGCGCGTCTTGAATTGAACGGCGTTGTCCCAGGCGGGACGTTCGAAGCCGTGCTGCTGCCACGTGCTCCAGTTTGCCTGCCAGGTGTTAACGTCCTTCTGTTCCAATTTCCCTGCTTTGATATCGCAGTAGTCCAGCACCAGCACGTTGGGCGTGTCGGCTTTCGCTTGCCATGGTCCGACGGCTGCGGCGACGTAACGTGATTCGGCCTTCGGCGGAGCCGGCGGCGCGGCAGCGTCACGCACGATGTAGAGTGCGGAACCGGCGGGAGGCAGATCCACCGTCAGCCCCAGCTTTCCATTCGAACTCGTAAAGCGTGCCGGCTTAATGGTGCCGTTGATCGTGTCCCATTCCTCAATGGAGCCGCCGGCGACGGACATGGTAGTGGTGACGCCCTGCAAGCTGGTATTCGCCAGGAACAGCATCCGGCTACGGTCTGGCAGCCAGCGTTCCATCAGTCCGGCGCCCGTAGGTAGTTCGTGATCGAACGTCACGCGCCGCGGCAAGCGCTCTTCAATTCGCGACAGCAGCACGTCGTGCGAAGGCGCGCTGATCCACTGCGAGGCGTAACGCTGCGCCATCTTTTGCACGGCATCGCTTTCGCGGCCATCCACGTATTGTGCAGCGGGACCAAGCGCCAGAACCACGCCGCCGTTGGCCAGGTAGCGTTCCAGGTGCGGCACTGTTTCCTTCCGCACGTTCGTCATGTTCTTCGGCCACACCACAAGGTCATAGGATGCCTTGCCAATCGTAAGTTTGCGGCCTTCCTCCTTGCCGAACCACTCCACCATGTACTCATCGCCGAGGTCGAAGTCCACCTGGTGATCGGCCATGAATTGATTAAGGTCGGCATTGTCCGTCCGCATCGTTTCCAGCTCCGGCGTGGAGCCATCGCGCCGTGCCCATAGGAAGCCGCTCGTGGTCGGCGTCATCAAGAGGACCCGATTGCGCGACTCCCCAATGCTCGAAAGAAACGAAACGCGCCCCAGATGATCGCCCGATTCTTTATAGTAAGGCCACCATGCCGAATGATCGGTGAAACTCTGTGGATGATCGCGCTTGCGCGCCCCGCGGATGGTGGAGAAAGCAAGGTGCTGGTCCATGAAGTTGATGCCATGAACCATCAGCCAATCGCCGAAGCGCTTGTAATGCTCCAATGTGCCGTCCCACCCAGCCACTCCATAGGCTTCGCAGAACGCGCGTCGCCCCATTTGATGGGAGACGCTGCTGACCTGCTTGATCGTGAACAACAGGTGTGCGTCCTTGCCGTCGGTGCGCAGCTTCGACCCTTCCAGCAGGTCGATCCCGGGGACATGTTCATAGGCGTAGAGAGAGCCGTCGCCGGGCGTGATGAACGGAGCAGGCCACTCATGTTCCATGAAGTGACCGGTGAACTGGATGTTGTTGCGGTCGCACCACAGGAACATCGGCCGCATATAGTTTTCCTTCCACAGGTCGTGGAGCGTCTGCCAGTAGTCGAAGCGAACCTTCCTGAAATCGCCGATGTCCCAATACAACGACGGCAATTCGCCGGCAAGGTCATAACCGTTGCGCTTTTGGAATTCGGCCAGAGTGTTGTAACTCAGCGGGAGCGCCAGTCGCGCCGAATCGTACGCGCCACCGGTGGCAAGCAATGGCTCATCGGTAAACGCCCATTTCACGGTCTTGCCGAACTCCGATCCAACGTTCTTCTTGTAAACCTCGTAAGTCGATTCCAGGAATGCCGGCGTGGTTTGCGGGTTCGTCAGGTCAACGTACGGAAACTCGCCCGTCCACGGGTTACCGCTGGCGCGCCTCAGCCGGAACGCGAGTACCGATTCGCCCTCGCGGACCGCCGTGTTCTCCCCCACACGCCGCGCCTCCGTTACCAAACCGCTGGCATCTTTCTTCACAACGAACAGTGAAACGGAGACGCCGCGACGCTGATGAATAGCCCCTGCGGGCACGTCTAGTTCGGCCTGCACGAACTGCGAGGCGGTGTCTGGCAGCAAAGAGGGAACGTTCCCGCCGGCGAATCCGGAAGGATAGCTGTTCTCGTCGTAGATGTTGACGATCATGCCCAGGCGCTTGCCCTCTTCCATCGACATCTTCCACAACTTGAACCAGTCAGTGCCAAGATACTCGGTCATCAGTCCCGGGCGCGGATGGATGAACACGCCGCCCATCCCCTGCTGTTTGAACTGCGCGAGTTGTTCCTTCAGGCGCGGCCACTCCATCTGGTCGTTCCACACCCATAACGGCATCGATCGGTACTCTGAGGCGGGGTCGGCGAAGGCCTTCTTCAACTGCTCCGTGCTGGCCGCTGGCGTCTGTGGGATCGCCTTCGGCCGCAGCAGCAGTTTCCGCTCGCTCTCGCGGTCCATCGAAAAATCGGCAATGGTGAGCTTCTTGGGCGTCTGGGCCACAAGGAGTGCCATGGGGATCAGAAGCAGCGCGGCTTTGTTCCAGGTCATACGACCGTATTATCTGATAATAATTTACCCAACTCAAGTGAGCGGTAAATCGTATCTTACTCGCTGACTGGAATTGTAATTGAGGATTCACATGGGGTGCCCGTCACCCAAATGTTCCAGAGCGGAGGAACGCTGACGGTGACGGCGTTGTCGCCCGTGAACGTGCCGTTGATGTCGGTTATGACTGAGGCCAACGGTGGAAATGGGGCTCCAAAACCAATGCTGAGCCCCTCCAACGGTCCGAATCCGTATCCGGAGAGGGTCACAGTGCCACCCTCTGGAGGCAAGCTGGATGGCGTTGCCGTGACGAGCGGCCGGACCAGAACGTCCGCTACGGCGAGCAACCCGCTCTGCTGGCCAATTCCGACGATGCTGTTATTGCCGCAATAAGAGCGGCGTATTTTGGTCTCCAGAGAGAAGGATCCGTCCGCGCCCGCAGTCACCGCGCCCAACGGGTGTGCGCCGGTGCTGTTCGAAAAAATCCGGACCGCTTCGCCGGCGGCAAAACCAGCGCCGTTCAGTGCCAATGCCGAATGGAACACTCCGGAGTCAGGCGATGCAGACAGCTCCGCAGTTTGCCGAACTACTTGACCGATCCGCCCGGCAAATCGCTCAGTGAACCAGATTCCCCCATCCGGGCCCGTGGTAATGCCTAGCGGGCTTACCTGACCGCTACCGGGGGGCAAGCGGAATGTCGAGACTTCGCCACTCATCGTGATCCGCCCAATGTGGTCCCCGTAGTCATCGGTGAACCACATCGCTCCATCCGGGCCGGCGGTGATGCCCGACAGCCGGATATGAACGGGGGCCGGTACGGTATATTCGATCACCGCGCCCGCGGTGGTAATCCGCCCGATGTAATTGTCTGCACTCTCTGTAAACCAAAGCGCGCCATCCGGGCCGGCGGCAATCGCCGAACTAGTGTGGGCCAGCGGTAGAGGATACTGCGTGAGGGTTCCAGAGGTGGTGATTCTTCCGATGCTGGAACCGGCTGTGAACCACACAGCTCCATCTGGCCCGGCGGTAATTCCGAACGGCTGCAGCCCCGGTGTCGGGAACGCGGTGACCACTCCCTGCGTCGTGATCCTGCCAATTCCGAGCCCTGTGGCAAACCAGAGCGCCCCGTCAGGTCCCGACGTGATTCCGGCTGGACTAGGATCGACAGGATAGACCGTGACCTCGCCAGTTGTTGTGATCCGGCCGACGCGTCCCAAATAATATTGGGTGAACCAGAGAGCTCCGTCAGGCCCGCTCGTGATTCCGAAACTAACGGCTCCTTGGCTCGCCGTGCGGAAATGGGTGAAGCTTCCGGATGTGCTCATTCGTCCAACACCCTGATCGGTAAACCAGAGCGCGCCATCCGGTCCGGCGGTAATAGCGAGCGGCGTTCCATCTCGCAAACCCGGCTCGGGCAGTGGGTGATCGATGACGCCCAATCTGCGTACCTGCGCCTCGAGATAGCAAGAAGAGGAAATTGTCAGCAGGGCCAGAAGTGCGAATAACATCCCACCCTTGTTACCGAAGTGCAACATGAAGCTTCTCCATTTCCCTTGTCACGGAGCTTCGAAGCCCGCAATCCCAAGTGGACGCAAGGTACTGGCAGTTGATGTTATACGAAACTTCGTGAGGAATGTGAAACTAGCTCTCGGCTGCGTTACGGCGCGTTCTCCCGTGCACCCCTAATCCATTCCAGAATTACCTGGTATTCCGCGCTGCTCAAACGGCCTGGCCAACGCTCGCCCCCATTGTGCGAAGTGCGAAACACGTCGCCATCTGAAGTGGTGCCGGGCAGCAATGGCTTCACGAGGATGAGGCTGTCGGCGGGGCTCGCCATATCCACTTTACGAGCTACCGCGGCGAAATTGGCATTCGCATCGGACCGCAGAGGGAACCGGGCGTTCGAAGCATGGCACATGGCGCACGAACGTCCGTCGGGTCCCGGCTTTTGCAGAATTGGGTGGATGCGGTCACGGAAGAAATCGAAGTCCAACAGCTTCTCTGCGGCCAGTGCGGGCGCTTGGTTGTGTACCAGCGCGGCGCTCACCAGGCGCGTCCGCGGCACCGGTGAGGATGACAGGGAGGCGAGCGTCTCCCTGATCGCGGGGACGCTTCTCAGTCGATCGTACTTCTGTGTCAGATCGAGTGCCGCAGCCTGCACCTGCGGATCGGAATCGCGCAGGCTCGCCAGCACAAATTCCTGCACGTAAGGAATCGAGAAGAGGTTGGTGTCGAGCGGCATCGGCACCGGGGGTGGGCTATATGCGCTGACTTGATCAAGCCGGAAAGCCACCCGCGCCGGGTCCATCGAATCCAGCAGCAGGCGGCGTGTTACGCCATTCGATGCGTTCAGGAATTGGATCGCCAGTACTACAACGTTCGGGTTGACTACATACCGTTGCAGAACCACGTCTACGCCGGCGCGCACGGTACCCGTGTCAGGCGCACGCATCGCATCCATCACCTGCGAGCGCATCAGCGGTCCATCGACGATGTGCGGAAAAACAGAAGCAGCGCGAAGGACCTGCTCGTCCATACGCAGCATCAGCAGTCGCTCCATCGCGCCTTCCAGATAGGGTTCCCACGTGAAGGGTTCGCCCACATCAAGGGAGGCAAGTAACGGCAGCACGACGGCCAGTTTCTCGGGCTCCTGCGATTCCAGAATCTGCCGCACCGTAGCGCGCAGCTCTGTATTGACGGCCCGTCCGCGCGCCAGTGTCAGCCGTCCGCGCCGGCCTTCGCCGTAAGCTTCAACAATAGCCGGAGCGAACGCCGGGGGCAGTTTAAGAAGCGCCAATGTGAAGCCAGGCGTGAGGACATCGCTTAAAGCTGTGCCGGCGCGGATGGCCGCCGCCGTCAACTCCGAGTCTTTCGGATCGAGGCAGG
Source organism: Bryobacteraceae bacterium (assembly GCA_039934475.1). Taxonomy (GTDB): domain Bacteria; phylum Acidobacteriota; class Terriglobia; order Bryobacterales; family Bryobacteraceae; genus JBDTMC01. The sequence goes on from JBDTMC010000085.1 coordinate 14,364, forward strand.
CCGCAATCGTGGTTTCAAGAACCGCGCCTTCATCAGCCAGGATCTGAGGCGCATCCAGGTCATTGCCCGTACGCGGGTGCGCCACAAAACCATCCGTCCCCACAACCGCAGCCATGGCAGAGAGGATGCGCAGGCGCGTGGTTCGTGAGCCGGAGCGCAGCGCCTCCGCCAGCAGCGTTGCTTCGCGCTGACTGTCGGCGCGCAGCGCCTGTTCCACCCGCGCTTGATTTTCCGGTGTGCGGATGGACCTCTGCCATTCGCGGAGTTGCCCCAGGTTCTCGTCCAGCGTAGCGGACAGCGCCTCGATCAGCGGTTGCGCGTTCTCGCTGTCGCGCGCAAGACGAGCGACAAGGTCCGACTGCAATTGTTCGCGGCGGCCGGAACGCCAGGCGTCACTCGTTTGTGGAGGAATCGAAGTCAATGCCGGAGCTCGCCTGCGCGGCTGCGGATACAATTCACTCAACGCCATCACCGCGAACTGAGTGTCGCGAAAGGGAGTGTCGAAACCTTTGTAGTCGGGGGCGCCTTTCCAAGTGCCGTCGGCGCGCTGTGTCTCTAAGGCGTACCGCGCCAGTTTATCCACGGCCGGCCCACGATGTCCCGCCACCGCCAGCGCGTAAAGAGCATGAAAGCTGATGAAGTCAGAGGATGGTGCGCCGCCCTTGAACTCCAGCGGGAACCGCCCGTCGGGACGTTGGTAGGCCAGTAATTGAGAGACTGCGGCAGCGGTTGGTTTCCCAATCCTCTTCAAAGCGACTAGCTGCCATGCGGCGTCGATAACGTTGGCCGGTTTACCCGCCGTCAGCAGCCGTTCCATGCACGCTGCCTGCTGCGGCCACTTCGCGTTCTGCGGTTCCAGGCGCGCCGCCAGTTGGAACGTCTGCCAAGTCTGCAGTCCAATTTCGAAACCGCTGACATCGGGCCGCGCTCCGTCGGCTTCGGGACGCAGCGCGCCTGCGCCGCACTCGTCACTCAGCAATAAGAAACGCGCTCCGCCGAGGATGGCATCGCGGTCCTGCTCAATGCTTTCGCCCGCACTTTCCCGGTGCATTGCCAAGAGAACAGGTACGCGGCTGGAGACGGTACGCGCTGAGTAGATCACTCGCGCCCAGTTGACGCCAGGGTGCCCGTACAACGGACGTGGATTATCGCGGATCCTGTCCATCATGCGGTCCAGGGCCTGCGATTCCTCAGCCGGATACCCATTCGCCTCCGCCGTCAAATAGGCGCGCGTCGTGAACTGTGTAATATGACAAGCGATACAAGCGCGGGCTTCGGGATGCTGTAACTGCCCTTCCTTCGATATGCCCCCACGCCGAGGCTGATTCGATAGCCACGCATTCCCGCTTCGGATGAGCCACGACATGCCCGCACGGACGGCCTTACCGGCGTCGTCCTTCGTCGGGACATCGAGGAACTCCAGATCCAGCGTGCCTTCGGCCGTGGCGCGTGCCTCGTAAGTATGACCCTTGCGAATCAGGCCGCTTCGGAATGACCATATGCCGGGGTGTGTCTGGGTGTTTTCCGGTGTATAGGAGCGGACTTCATCCGGCCAGGCGTTGAGTGTCCCGTCAGTCGCTACTTCAGCTATCTCTAGATTCGCTGCCTGCGACGAGTAATTTCGGTACAGCGAAGCGTGAATGAGGTGGTCCGCGTCAGCGACAAAACGATAGGGCGCGGCCGGCTGAAGGGGCTGCCGTACGTTGGCGGCTTGAGTAAGTAAGGGTACGGAGAGCAGCGCGAAGATGAGGAGAAGCCGCCCATGGGACATATCGAGAGTATCGCACGCGTTACTTGCGCGAGGCGAGGCGAGAGCCCGGCCGTAGCGAGTTTCCGACTACCGACACGCTGGACAACCTCCAATGAGCCAACGGCGCTCAGCCAGTCCGGCTCGCCGTCTATGTGTCAAGAAATATTTGAGAGCAGGGGTCGGAATGGCGCAAAACCATCTGAAGGTCCTTGGTTGACGGCTCTAGGATATACTCATCCCTGAACGTTGTGAGCCCCACCGAGACCCCCCATTTCGACGTCTTCCTCAGCTACCACAGCGGTGATGCCGCTTGGGTGACCGCCTTACGGTCCGCCCTCGTAGCCAGGAACCTCAAGGTGTGGCTGGACGCCGATCAGATCCTGCCCGGCGACCGCTATGCCGAGGTCTTGGAGCGAGGCTTAGAGGCCTCCCGGTCCGTCGCGCTCATCGTTTCCAGCGGTTCCCTGCAGTCCAACTGGGTGAAGGAAGAATACTACCGCGCCCTCGGCTTGGCGAATTCAAATGCCGCTCTTCGCCTGATTCCCGTTCTCATCGAAGCCGTGCCTGTGCCAGGATTTCTCAGCAGCCGCAGTTGGGCTGACTTTCGTGATCCCTCCAAGTTCGACGAGAGCCTCAATCGCTTGTGCCTGGGAATCACCGGTTCCGGCGTCCCGCCTCCTGCTGATGTGCCGGCGCGGCCGTCCGGCATGGACGAACTGCACTACTTGGATAATTCACTCCAGCGGGAGCAGCGTACGGTAACCCAACTGGGTCGTCTTCGATGGATTGCTCCTGCCATCGGGTTGCTCCTTTTTGCCATCTTCTCGGCCCTGACTCCGGGCCTCGAGACGCCCCTACAGTTTTTGGCGGGCGTCGGATCGGTGCTCGTCACCGGGCTGATCGGTTGGGGCGCGACCGCGCGCCAACTCTCGGCTTCTGAAGTCAACATCCAACGGCTGAACTCGCTTAAGGACGGCCTGGATCTTTGCATGAGCAAGGCGGGTGCCGGCTGCCCCCTGTTGTGGACGGAATTCTGGCGCGTGGTCCATCGGAGCGCCGGCTTGGACACGGCTTAGGAGGATCGAGCCATGGACAATAACCTCGCACTCTTGCAGGACCTGGAACGCCGCGAGGCGGAGCGTCGACGGCGTGCGGGTCTTGCCGCCTGGGGTTCGGTAGGCCTTGCCGCGCTTGTGTTGGCGGTCTTGATCGCGGTCGGCTACCACCAGCTCGCCCAGGTACAGAAAGCAAAGAAGACGGCCGCCGATGAACTCCAGAAGCTGGCGTCGCAGGCTGCCATCCTCAATACTCAAATCAAATCCTTGCAGCTTGAAAGCAAACGGCTTGAGGACGACAAACAGCACTACCGGACCCTCGCCGGCGTGAAGGTTGTGTTCTACCGCGCCGAGGACAGTGACGTAATCCGTTCCGCCTTTGCAAAATTGGGACTGGACGTGGAACTCCGCGCCGGTGTGAAGACAATCTCCAAGCGCGCCGACACGCTGGCGTTCGGCCCGGAAGTGTCCGAGTCCGACTGCAAAGCCGTCGCCGCCGCCTTGGTCACTGCCGGATTCCCACTTCGCCGCATCGCACCCGCCGAGAAGATCACTGAGGCCCGGCTCTTGCAGATATATGCCTCCGCCAAGACTCTTGTCGGCGCGCCCCTATACACGGTTGACCGATTGCAGCATGAGCCGGTTTGCCGCAGCGGTAGCTAATCTAAATCCGAAATCGACCCAGTGCCCCCTTGAGCCCTTCGGCCACATCCGACAATTCACCGGAACTCACCCGCACGTTTTCGCTCGCCCCCGCCATGTCTTTCGCTGCCGCGTCGACACCGGCGATTTGAGTGGCGATTTCCTGCGATGCCAGCGAAGTCTCCGATACTCTGTGCGCTGATTCCTGAACCCCGGAAGAAGCGTCGGAGATACTGCGTGAAATGTCTTTGGTAACCGTGGCCTGCTCCTCAATGGCCGCCGCAATCGTGGCCACGATCTCACTCACCTCCCGAATCACCGACGACACCCGGCTGATCTCCGCTATGGACGAGGCAGTCGAAGACTGCACGCCCGCTATCCTTCCTTTGATGTCTTCGGTAGCCGTGGCGGTCTGCCTCGCCAACTCTTTGATCTCATTGGCAACTACGGCGAACCCCTTACCCGCCGCTCCTGCCCGTGCCGCCTCGATGGTGGCATTGAGGGCTAATAGGTTTGTTTGCGCCGAGATTTCTGTAATGGATTCCGTTACTTTGTCGATCTCTTGCGCCGCCAGTCCCAACTGTTGCATCTGGTCTGTGATCACACTCGCCTGCCGTGTGGCATCACCAGTTATTTGTCGCGCCCGTTCTGAGTTCACCGCGATCTCATTGATCGTGGCCGTCATCTCCGCAGTTGCGGCGGCCACATTGCTCAGCTGCGTGGTTGTCTGCTCCATCCCATTGGCCACAGATACCGCGTTCGCACTCATCTCTTCGCTGGCTGCCGCCACCGATGTCGCACGGCTCGCCACTCCCTGGGAACTCCCCGACATCTGCTCTGACGTTGCCGACAAGGATGCCGATGAGCTGGCCAGCGTTGTAATGCCACTCGCGATCTCCGAGAGCGTCTTTCGTAGACTGACGGACACCGCCTGAACCGCACGCATCATCCCGCCAAACTCGTCACCACGCTGCAGGTGCTTCGGATCCACCTCTCGTGTGATCGAACCGTCTGCGATTTCTCCCAGGTGCACCAGCGTTGCCTGTAATGGTTGGGTAATGCTGCGAGCCAGTGCAATGCCGAAGGTGACACTGACAATCAAAGTGACCAGTGAGAATAGACCCAGCGCCTCGGCAACCCGTGCCTTCTTGGACTCGATTTCCGCGCGGTGCTCATCGATATGCTTCTCGCCCGGCCGGACGAAGTCTTCTTTGGCCGCGTCAAACTCGCTGAAAGCCGGCAGCAGAGCCTGCCGGTACACCTCCAGTGCAAGTTGGCCCTTTCCTTGCTGCTTCAGATCGATGATCTGGTCGATAATTCTCTCCAGGTCTCCGACGGTCGCCAATAGTTTCGCCAGCGCCCGCCGATCGTCCGCCGACTTCGTCAACTCATCCACCATTTTGAGGTGTTGCGCATACTCCGATCGAGCCTCCGCAATCCGTTTGGTTTGCTCCCCGACGTCGGTATGCTGCAACAGGTCTCCCACTAGCGCCACGTTCGTACTCAAGTGGCCGCCGGCGTCGGCGACGTTGTACATGCGCCACAACTCATCGGACGTCTCGACCGAAACACGGTGCAGGGCCTGGGTGCCCCACAGACTTACCGCCACGATGCACGCCAGCTGCAATGCTGCCCCTCCCACCAACAACAGAAACTTCTTACCGATACCAATATTCGAAAGAATTCGCGAAATCAATTGCTTCTCCCTATCCAGAGACTGCGTGCGCCCTGCTAGCGCTCTGGCGGTGGCGTTGCCAGGTTCATCAGCAACCGCACCGAGGCGATTGTCACCGTCGGCGCGCTCACCACGCCTGCCGGTCTTACCACATGCTGGATATCGGCCTTGATCGCGAAATACTTGCTAAGGGGAATCCTGTAGTACAGCTCGTAAATCCGTTCCACTCGAAGTGCCTCACCATCGCCCACCGGCTGTAGTCCAAGCACGGCAAAGCCGATAGAGTCTTTAGCACGGCGCCCCACGCCGAGCCAGGTGAAGCCATATGCCGAATGTGTGGATGCCGGTGCCAGCAGCGCGTCCGCCGTAGCGAAGCGCGCAAATAGCCGCAATCCGCGATCGTCGCCCATTCGCAGCACGCTCTGTTCGACGATAAAATAGGATCCCGACGTTCCGGCAATTGCGGTCGGCCCCCCCCTGCTGGACGTGGTGCTCCAATGCCCATACGCGGCGCGCCCGCTCTTACGCCCCGCCCATCGCGTCCGAATCTCAGTGACGGCGTACGTTCCGCCTTCCGCCATCCGATACACGCCGGCTCCACCGCTCAGCCACGGCTTCACATCGGCGAATACATTGGCGCTCGCCGCGCCACCCGGGTACGTGGGCATCGTCCACAGCGCTGGACTCACCCCCAGCGACGCATTCGACATGTCGCCGGCAAACTCGATCACCGCGAATTCGGTGTTGGCGTCTACTTTCCCCACCTTCAGCCGCACTTTGCCCCACAACGGCTGTTCCACCCACGCTTCACGCCAATGCCGGAACGACGGCGCGCTGAGGCTCGAAAACCCCTGCATGTCCGGTTCTAGACATTCGCGGGTGCGATTCAGCAGACTGTACCGCGCCGCAAACTTGGTCCCCTTCAAGCCTCCTTTCGAGTTGGGTTGCCAGCTCAGGTCGAAGTCCGTGAGGCTGTGTACCAAGGGCGCCTTCCTGGGACTGGCGTCGCCTTCGGCCATTTCCAGGTTCTGCGTGACCGCAAGTTGTATTCCGTTGGACTGGAGCCATCGCGCCGCCATGCCCGCTCGCTCCCCAAGTGTCGATTTTGTCTCCTCCTCAGCCCCTCGAGCCGGAATGCTTACGAACAGCGCCAGGACAAATGTACACGCGATGAATTGCCGCCGGGTCACATAGCCCCTCATCGGCAAACGGTTGACAATTGTGACAAAATGCTGTCACTCCGGGTTCCTATTGCATTCCCATAAGAAGCATGCCATCCTACCTATGGGAGAGCCATACCGGAGTGGGAAACAAAACGGATGTCTGGCAGGGCACTCTAGCCCTCATGGTATTGAAAACACTCGAGTCGATGGGGCCGCAGCATGGCTATGGAATCGCCCGCCGCATTGAACAAACCAGCGGCAGCCAGCTGACGTTGAACTACGGGACTTTGTATCCCGCGCTTCTAAAACTGGAGCAGGAGGGGGCGATCGCCTCCGAGTGGGGCTTGTCTGAGAACAACCGCAAGGCCAAGTTCTACAAGCTGACGCGAGCGGGCCGCAAGCAGTTGGAGCGTGAGGCGCGGGACTGGGAACAGGCCACGGCCATCCTCGCCCGC
>JBDTMC010000086.1:0-20914 GCA_039934475.1 Bryobacteraceae bacterium
AAGTACAAGATCCGGTGGTGAACGCCGCCCAGACTGACGCGCAATTCGTAGATGCCGTCGCGCAGAATGTCCGCTTCGGGCCGACGCAGTTCGTGGCCCATCTCGCGCAAGCGCTCCAACCGGAGGTAGCACTTGTCTTGTACTTTCGCCGGCAACTTATCGAACCACTCGATGAACGGGCATGATCCGTCTTCCTCCCGTTAGAGGGCGACTCTGGTCTTGGGCACTCGATCCCAACTTATTCGCAAAATTGCGAAATTGCAAACTGGCGTCGAGGATACTTGCACCGCCGGGCTGCAGCGCTCACATCACGATCTCGGTCGCGGTCCGCCGCTCCACATGGGCATCATCCTTATAGAGAAATCAGTTGTTGTCTGCTCCAGCAGACAACAATCACCACAGCCTGCAACCGCGCGCGTGAAAGCACGCCAAGTGCAGCAGCACGCTCCCTTCCAGGCGGTCAAGCCCATGTTCGGGCATGGCCGATAAGCGCCCCGGGTGGGCGCTGCCACAAAAACGATCCGGCCGCGCCCATCGCCGCATCAACATGGTGTGGCTTCTCCTCTCGTTCTCAGCGTTCTAGATCAATCGCCCGTCCCGGAAGGCTCCACACCCGGCGAAGCACTCCGCAATAGTGTCAACCTCGCACAATTGGCGGATGGCTTGGGCTATCGGCGCTACTGGCTGGCGGAACATCACGCGTCGCCCGGCGTGGCCTGCGCCAGCCCGGAAGTGCTGATCGCCGCCGTGGCCCAAGCCACGCGGGACATCCGCGTCGGCAGCGGCGGCGTCATGCTGCCACACTACAGTCCGCTCAAAGTAACGGAGACCTTCAGCATGCTGGCCGGCCTCTTCCCCGGCCGCATTGACCTCGGCATCGGCCGCGCCGCGGGTACCAGCCCGATGGTCGCGCGAGCCTTGCAGCGCGATCGCCGCTCCGAAATGCCCGATGACTTCCGCGAGCAGTTGGACGAGTTGCTGGGCTACTTTTCCGCACCGCAATCGAATGCCGGCCCTTTCCCACGCGTTCTCCCGATTCAATTCGCTTGTCCGGAACCATGGCTGCTCGGTTCCTCCCCGCAAAGCGCGATTTGGGCCGCGGAGCTCGGCCTGCCCTATGTATTCGCCGATTTCATCAATGCGGAAGGATCCGCCATCGCTGCGCAATACCGCCGCGATTTCCGTCCCTCGCGGTGGTCCAGCCGGCCGCGTCTGGCGGTGGCAGCCTGGGCCGTGGCCGCTGATTCCGACGACGAAGCCGAGGATCTCTCCGCCAGCATGCGCATGATGATGACATTACTGCAGCGCGGCCAGCAGATTCCCGTGCCGTCCGTGGCACGCGCCCTGCAATTCCTCAAAGACGAGCCGCCGCAGCATCCCTTCTTCGGCATGGCGAAGCGGCGCTTCATTACCGGCTCCCCCACCACGGTGCGCCGGCGGTTGGAATCGCTCGCAAACGAATACGGTGCGGAAGAAATCCTGCTGGTCAACATCCTTCATGACCACCAGGCGCGCCTACGAAGCTATCAACTCCTTGCCGAGGAATTTCAGCTAATGGAACAGCCGGCCAGCAAGCATCTCGTAACATAGGATTAGCAATGCCCATCTACGAGTATCGATGCGAGGAGTGCGGCCGGACCTACGAGCAACTCCGCCGCATGGCTGAGGCTGATAAGGATTTGCAGTGCCCCACGTGCGAATCGCGAAAGGTTAAACGGCAGATTTCCACCTTCGCCGCGGGCAGTTGCGATTCCGGAGGCCGAGGCCAGTTCCGCTGAGGATAGTCCCCAGGTGGCCGGTCAGGCCGCCTCTTCCAGTTCCACGTGCCGGGTTTCCGGGAGCGTGAACACCAAAATGGCCCCCAACAGAAAGAATGACGAGTTGAGGGCGAGCGCGGCGCCAAGGCCAGTGCGGTCGGCGATGTAGCCGACGGCATAGGGTGCGAGGGCGCTCATCCCGCGCCCGAAGTTGTATGTAAACCCTTGCCCCGCGCCGCGCAGCCGCGTTGGATACAGTTCTGCCAACATCGCGCCAAACAGCGCGAAGAACCCCGTTCCAAGAAACCCGATCAGCGGACCCAGCGCCAGTAGGATCGGCTCGGCGTTGACGCCCGCCAACCGAGGCACTAATCCGTATAAGGGAGTAACGATGGCTGCTCCAACCACGTATGCCGCGAAGGCCGGCCGCCGTCCAATCCGGTCAGCCAGCCAGCCAAAGCTGAGGTAGCCCAGATACGCGCCGCACTGGACGCCAAAAATGAACCCACTGGTCCGCACGATGGTGAGGCCCGCCCCACCCGCATCCCGCGGCGCGGAGAGAAACCCTGGCAGCCAGGTGAACAGCCCCCAATAGGCAAAAAGCACAGACGTGGTCAGGGTGGTGGCAAGAAAGGTTCGAACGCCAATGGCGCCCCGGAACAGAGGCATCAGTGACGGCATGCGCTCCGGCTTTTGGTCACGCCACACCTTGGGCTCCTCCACCTTACGCCGTATGGCCAGCGTCAGCAGCGCCGGCAGAACGCCCGCAAGAAACAGCGCCCGCCAGCCGAACCGCGGAATGATCAGCGCCGCCAAGCCAGCCGCCGCCATATAGCCCAGTGCCCACCCCGACTGCATGAAGCCGATCGCTTTGGCACGGTGCTCGGAACTCCAACTCTCCGAAACCAGTGTCGCGCCGGCCGACCATTCCCCGCCCAAGCCGATTCCCACCAGGGACCGCCAGAGAATCAACTGCCATATTGTCTGCGACGTGGCTGTACCCGCCGAAGCGAAGGAATACACCAGGATGGTATAAATCAGAGTCTGTTTTCGGCCGATCTTATCGGACAGGAGGCCACAGAAAATCCCCCCGGCGGCGGACGTGATCAAGGTCACAGAGGCCACCATCCCAGCCTGTGCGTTGCTTAGTCCGAACTCTGACCGAATGGACTGGATAGCGAAGACATACAGCAGCACGTCCATCGCGTCCAGCAGGAACCCGAACATGGCCGCCCACAGGGCGTGCCACCGCGGAGTTGAAAAACAGCCGTCGAAGAAGTCGGAGGAAGTCAATGAGGGGTAGTATAGGGGATAGCGTAACGTGCAAGGAAATCTGCGCGCCTTTACTATTGGCGTTATTTTGGAATCCTGATCCCTTACGGACTAGAAATGTCGGCAATTTCACCAGTACCCTCTCCGCTGCACCTGCCTCAACCGCCGGCTGCAAAACCCGCTCCCGCAGGTCCACCCGCCTCATCGCGCAAATGGTGGATGGCCGGGGTGCTCTTCTTAGTGCTGGGTGCCGTGGCCGCCTTCTATGCCTTGCGTCCAGCCGACACTGTAGCCCCGGTTGCGGCTGTCCCGACGGAAAAAGTCGGCACCGGCACCCTCGTCAGCACTTTGCGAGTCGCGGGCACTACCTCAGCCCGAGAGTATGAGAATGTATCGGCGCCCTTGACACGCGGCCCAGAAGCAGGCCGCCCCATGGTGCTGGAGAAGCTCGCCGCCTCAGGGTCAATGGTGACGAAGGGCACGCTGATCGCGCAAATCGAAGCCACCGCCGCCAAGGATCATATTGACGACGTCGTCCCTCTGGTCAATCAGGCGAAGCTGGATATCGAGAGACGCAAAGCGGAGCAGGCCGTTGACATGGAAACCCTTAACCAGCAGCTTCGCATCGCCAAGTCCGATTTAGACAAAGCCAAGCTGGACCTGAGCGCTGGGGAGATCCGCGCCTCTATTGACCAGGAAATTCTCAAGCTTTCGGTGGAAGAGTCTGCCGCGCGTTACAAAGAACTGCAGACTGACCTGGCTCAAAAGAAACTGGTTCACGCCGCCGAACTGAGGATTCTCGCCATCACACAACTCCGGCAGGAGATGCACTTAGAGCGGCACATGTCCGATTACCGCAAATTCAGGATTGCCGCCAAGATGAACGGGCTTGTAGTGCTGCAGTCGATCTTCCGCGGTGGTGAAATGGCCCAGATCACGGAAGGCGATACCGTAGGGCCTGGACAAGGATTCATGAAAGTCGTGAACCCGAATAGCATGCAAGTAGACGCCACGGTCAATCAAACCGAAAGCAGTCACCTACGTGTCGGACAGGAAGCCCAAATCACGCTGGATGCGTTCCCCGGGCTGGTATTGAAGGGGAAGGTGTACAGCATCGGAGCTCTGGCTTCGGGTGGCTGGCGGCAACAGTACTACATTCGCAGCATCCCGGTGCGGCTAGCGATTGAAGGTGCTGACCCGCGCGTGATTCCGGACCTCTCCGCAGCCGGAGATGTCGTCATCGGCAAGGCTGACAATGCAACACTCGCACCACTCGCCGCCATCGAAACCGTGGACAACAAAACCTTCGCCTATGTCCGCCGTGGCGCCAGTTTTGAACGCCAGGCTGTGGAACTCGGCGGGCGGAACAACCTCCAAACCGAAGTGGTCTCGGGCCTCAAATCCGGGGACGAAGTTCGCCTGATTCGCTAGCTACCACCGCCCCCGCAACGGGGTGGACGGCTTCCTCACTGACTGCAAGCGCGGGAAACGGAGCAATGTGCCATCCTGCCCTGCTACCAGGGGAATCACACCTCGATCCAAGATCCCTGACAGTTCCTGCTCTGCCAATTCCGTCTCCACCGGCAAGGTGCACCGGGTCTCTCCATGAGTGACATATTCGTGCTTGAAGAAACCTTCCAACTCGGCCCATTCTCCCGGCTGCATGCGCCAGCCCTCCCGATGGTAAGTCTCAATCAGTACCGCTGCGCAGACGAAAGCGGGACTTCCCCAAAGATAGTCCTCCAGTGCCGGCTCACCGGGCATTTCGACAAACGGAAACTCCTCGTCCGCGGAGTTCAGGAGGGGCTGGCGGACCAGAAATCGCGGCGTCGCCAAGCCCAGATACGCGGCCTCCGGCGACTCCCGCAGCATCTGCCACGCCAAACCCGGTTCGCCCGGCCAATCGTGGCGCACGGCGCCCAGGAAAGGCACGCCGGCGTGGCGGGCCACCTTCGCCGCACACGTCAGCGTCTCAATGTCCTCAATGTAGGGTGAGAACGAGTAGTCGCTCACGCACATTGTCCAAGGGTGCGCCGCCCGCATGCTGCTTTGCCCCACCAACAGCCGGTAGAAACCGCTGTCGCGAATGTCTGCGGAACTGCACAGGTCGTCGGCCAATTCCTGCTTCGTTACGTCCAGCAGCGACACACGGATATCCGCGCCGGTACCTGTATGCAGCAGCAGAAAAAACAGGCAACGCCAAACAGCTTCCAAGCCCTGGAAATCCGGGTGATGGATGAGGTAACGCACCGCCGCCTGCGCTTGATCCGGACCCGTAGCAGCCTGCGCCTCCACTCGCTCATGGATATGGTGCGGTAGAAAGTCGCTGAAATGCTCGAATGGAAGGTCCACCTTCTTGCGCGGCATCCCCGGCATCAGCAGTGAGAGCGACGGGGCCAGCCGCAACATCACCGATTCAATGGTTTCCAGACTGACCGGAATCGGCATGCGCCAGCCCAATTGTCCCGGTTCAAAAACGGCACGGTGGTTACGAGCGCTGAAATCCCCCAACACAAGAATGCGGAAGGGCTCGTCCCCCACACCCTCAATCCGCTTCCGTTCCGTGACCGGCTCGAGCACCACTTCGGTAAGTTCAGCGAGCTTGGGCACAAGCCGTATTATAGTCTGCGTCTACTCTGTTCCGGATCTCAGAAGTTCGGGGCCTTTCGCGGTGGCTTGGATGGTAACCAAGTGCTGCCCGCGAGGTAGCGTGAGTAAATACCGCTCACCCACTTTCTGCGCTTCGGCTTGCCAGGGTCCGCCGTCCAATTCCACGGCGTACGGTGCCGCGTTCAAGAGGAAGTACGCGCGCGATTTGCTGGAGTATGAGATCTCTACGCCGCTTTCCAAAGCCGATGCCGTCTGAAGGTCCGCATTGTAATCCAGAATTCGGACTGCTGGCTGTTCCTTCGCCGGCTCAACGGCCATAGCCCCGCGCGGTAGCCAAACAATGCCGTCGCCAGCCACGGGCCACGCCTTCCCGTTCACCTGGGCCGCGCCGTCCCACTTCACGCCGACGCCATTCTCAGACACAATAACCAACTTGTCGCCGGACTGCACCAAGCGGTTCACGCTCGCCGCCGCCGCCGGCAAGAGGGCCAGATCCGGCGCCATGATGGACTGTTCAAAATACAACGCCACCCGCGCAAACGCGCCCGCCGCCAGGTGAACAAGTTGGAACAATTCCACGCCCGTTTGTTGCTTGGTCGGATACACATCCTGATAGCGCTCAACGATGTTGATGTCGATGGCGAGCCGGTCCGGCTTCTTGGCGATGGTTTCGTAGCGCTTCCGGATCTCTGGATAGCGCTGCGGTCCCATGTCCCACACTGTCGCCGGGTCTTCGATCAGGAACGTGATCTCGCGCGCCTCTGTAGTTGGCAGCAGGGCCGCCACGTCCGCGCCAATCTTGTCCCGCATGGTGGTGTCGAAGCGGTCGTCCACGTGGGTCAGAACCACATCCAGTTGCGGTCTCGCGCGCCGCGTCTTATCCAACTCCTTGATCCACTCCTCTTGCATGCGATGGGCGAGTCCGGCCCGGTACTCCAGAAACTGGCGCAGTCCCTTGGGGTTGTTGGCGCCCGCCGCGAACAGATCCAGCGGATCGAATCCCGCGGTCTTCTTAAACTCTGCCCGGATGTCATCGTTCATCGGCGTGAAGCGAGCCGGATTTGCCGCACCTTCCAACGACTCGAAATACAGCTCTGCCAGATTCACTCCATCCCAATCGAACCGCTTCAGTAACGCATCCACACCATCGGAAGCCGCACGGAAGCAATCACGGTTCGCCAGGTTCATCAGCTTGCGCCAATCCAGATGAGCGTCCTGCCCGATCGCAGTCTTCTCTCGCCACTGCGGATGATCCTGCCAGAACTTCTCGCTGACGTGTGGCAACTCCACCCACGCATAAACCTGAATGGCATTCCGATGGCAGGCGGCGATCAACTCGTTCAAGTACTTGTCGCGCGCCGCATCCGGTTCCCAGTAGTGCCACGCCGCCACGTGCAGCGCTGCAATGCCTGACTTTCGCCACCGCCTCGCGATCCACTCCACGTCCACTCGCGTGCGATACGAGGAATCGAAAAACGCCCACAGGCGCGCCGAGCGCAACGGCGGCTCCACGCCCAGGTCCATCAGCGCTTGCGGGATATACGGGAACCGTTCATAGCCCTCTTTGCCCGGCGACACCGCCAGCCACAGCACGGCCCCTGAGCCGCGCTTCAAACCGGCCACCAGGGGATAACCCTTCCACCGCTCGCTCGCATAAACGGTGGCGCCCTCCGGTGTCTGCCACACCGGCAGGTCAAGGCTTCGTTCCCAAACCACCGGCACGCGCGGATTATGCACATCCACCAAGCTCCGAACGGGCGTCCTCTGCTGTCCCGGACGAAACCCCAACGCCCGCGCCAGGGGCGAATCACCCTCCAGAATCAGGTGGGCTCCCTGCTCCAGGCGCGGCATCCACTGCGCCGCATCGGGATCGGAGCCCGCCGGGAAGACGATGAAGTTGCTTTCGCCGGCGTCGGGGACAAATCCGACTGATGTCAGGATCGCGGTCCACGACCCGGCATCATCACTCGCGATGTGGAAAGAAAACGTCGGCTTGGCCAACGCGGGTAGCGCGGCCAGCAGAAGACACACGATACTAGTGCGCATACCAGATCCCCGCTCGAAGATCGTTAAACTGTGGTCCTCGCGGATTCCCTTCGGTCACCGTATAAGCCCCGCGCAGCAGACTCACCGTGAAATAGAGCGATCGCGGCATCGACGCGAATCGGAACTTCAGACCCGGGCCAGTCTCGCCGAAATTCGCCCAATATTGATGTTTTGCGTCGGCGGTCAAGTTGGCATTCCAAAACAATTGCAACTGGAAGCCGCCCAAGCTATCGCGAGGCGCAAACGTCCAACCGGCGCGGTTCTGCGAATAGAAGATCGTGTCGTTCTGAAACCGGCTGACAAAGACAGCATCCAGGTTCATCTCAAAGAACGCTCCTCCCGCTTCGCTCGTCAACAGCCGGCCGAATCCCTTTGAGAACGAGAGCCCACCGCGATAATCGGGCTTCATGAACCCGCCACTGGGACGCCGTCCCAGGTAGCTCATCGCCATGCCCGCCTCGCCCCACGCCACCAAGCCGCGCCGCGGCACTGTAGCCAGGCCGAGCGCGAAGATGATGCTGCTCTCAGAAAGATACTGCGGATAGATAGAGCCCGGGTTATCGATTCCGCCGCGAGCATCTCCTACAAAGCGGGTGGAGAAGTACGGATGAACGGGCACCCCCGGAATGCGGAGTTCCGTCTTCACCTGCCCGTAGGCGAACAGGTCGTGCCAGCGCGTGGAGAAGATCGGGTACATCCACACCGACGTGTGAATGCGCGCCAAACCCGCCTCCAGATTCCGGTAGGCCCGGTTGGCCTCTGCGGCTACCGCCGGTTCCGGGCTTTTGCTCGCCAACCGAAACCAACGCACGGCCGAAGGATCGTCTTTCAGAATGTTATTGGTCCAACCAAGCTTAAGGATCACGGAGAAGTCGAGCGGATCGGTTTCATGCGCCACATTCAAATACTTCAGTGCGTCCTGCAAATAGCCGGCTTGCAGGCTACGTTCAGCCAGTGTCTTGGCTTGTATCGACACCTGCTTCCGCGGCACCTCAGACTTTCGATGCAGCGTCTGTGGCATGCCAAGTGCAGTGCGGATCCGGTCTGCCAGCTCTTCATCCGGACCTTCCAGAGCCCGCTTCAGCAGCGGCATCGCTCCCGCCGTGTCCTTGGCGGCCAATCGCAGAAGACCCAACTGCGCTGCGGCCAGCAGATCGTCCGGCAATAATTCAACCAGCTTGCTGAACTCACGCTCCGCGTCTTTGCCCTGCTTCATCTCGATATACAGGTACCCGAGTTCCCGTCGCAGTCCGGCATTCGTAGGATCAAGCTCGATGGCGCGCTGGAACTCGTACACGTAGGGATAGCGCGAACCCAACAAGTCACGGGCCTCTTCCGCTGCCCGAGGTTCGGCGCCCCGCGAAGCCGCGATCAGATAGGTGGTCGCCTGTTCTTCGCGTTTCATCAGCCGGGCCACACGGCCCATATCCACCAACAGGCTGCGCATGGCCGGCTTCAGTTTCCAGGCGGCTTCGTAGTGCATCAGGGCCAGAGGCAGTTCATCGCGCTGTTCGGCTAGCCCGGCAAGGTCTTTGTGGGCACTGAAGTTGCCAGGCGATGCTGCCAGCGCCTGCTTCCAACGTTCGATCCCTTCGCGCAGCGGCCGGTCTATATTCTCAAAAGCTTGCGAAGCCGTAGCGCGCGATTCCGGATCCCCCGTCTTGGCCACGCGCTCGAAGATCCGCCGCGCCGCCGCCACCTGCTTCGTCTCATTCGCTAGAAAAGCGAATTCAAGCGCCAGGTGCAAGTCATCGGGAGCCAGATGCATCGCGGTGGCAAACTCATCGCGTGCGGCCACGGTGTCGCCAACTTTCAGATAGGTGTAGGCAAGATCTTTATGAACCGCAACTCGCCCCGGCTCCGCCGTCAGGCTTTGGCGAAATGCGGCAATGCTTTCGTCGTATTGCCGGGTCCGGAGGAGTTCGTAGGCCCTTTCAAGCGGCGCTTGTGCATGGAGAAGACACAAGGCGCCGCCGAGCCATAAGGCTAAAAGCTTCATGGGTGTTCACTGGATCCGATGCGGGCATTTGATTCTCTAGTGGGCGGCCTCTTGGAGATCTCTCATTCGATTTGGGGGTTACGATGGTTGTATATGTTCCGCGGCGTAGACTATCTCCATATCGATTCCCTGTTTGACGAAGAAGAGCTGCTGGTCCGCCAGACCGCCCGTCAGTTTGTCGAAGAGCGGGTCGTTCCCGTCGTTCGCGATGCCTATCGCGACGGACGCTTTCCCACCGAAATCATCAAGCCGATGGCTGACATGGGCTTCCTCGGCGCCAACCTCGAAGGGTACGGCTGCGCCGGCTTAAGCAACGTCGCCTACGGCTTGATCATGCAGGAAATCGAACGCGCCGATTCCGGCATCCGCAGCTTCGTTTCCGTCCAGGGTGCACTGGTGATGTATCCCATCCACGCCTTTGGCAGCGACGCGCAAAAGGATCGCTGGCTGCCGCGCCTGCAATCGGGCGACTCCATCGGCTGCTTCGGCCTCACTGAGCCGCAGTTCGGTTCCAACCCTTCCGCCATGTTGACCAAGGCCGTGCCGGACGGCAGCGAGTGGATCATCAACGGCGAAAAAACGTGGATCACCAATGGATCGATGGCCGACATCGCCATAGTGTGGGCACGTACTCCCGACGGCATTCGCGGCTTCCTGGTGGAGCGTGGCACGCCGGGCTACACCACCTCCGACATCCACGGCAAACTGTCGATGCGCGCCTCCGTCACTTCCAGCCTCGCCTTCAATGACTGCCGCATTCCGGCGGAGAATATGCTCCCCCACGGCAAAGGCTTGAAGGCGGCACTGGCCTGCCTCTCCCAGGCGCGCCACGGCATCGGCTGGGGCGTGGTGGGCGCGGCGATGGATTGCTACAACACGGCGCTCGACTACACACTCACCCGGAAACAGTTCGATAGCCGCCCCATCGCGTCGCACCAGATGGTTCAGGAGAAACTGGCCTCCATGATCACGGAGATCACGAAGGCACAACTACTGGCCATCCAGGTAGGCCGGCTGAAGGACAAGGGCAAGGCGGAGGCCGCTCATATTTCCATGCTGAAGCGGAACAACGTTGCCATGGCGCTGGATTGCGCGCGCCTCAGCCGCGACCTCATGGGCGCCAACGGCATCATGGACGAATACCCGATCATGCGTCACATGTGCAATCTTGAAACCGTGAAAACCTACGAAGGCACTGACCACATCCACACGCTCGTCATCGGGGAACGGATCACCGGTATCCCCGCCTACCGATGAACTGGGATGCCGCCCGTTACCAAAGCGGGCATAACTACGTGTATCAATACGGCGCCGACCTGATCGGGATGCTCGCGCCACAGCCCGGCGAACGCATACTCGACTTGGGCTGCGGCACCGGCCAGTTGACGGCCGAGATTGCCAAAACCGGTGCCACCGTAATCGGTGTGGATCGATCCCCGGAAATGATCACCGAAGCGAGCCGCCAGTTCCCCGCCATCCAGTTCCTGGTCGCCGACGGCGCATCGTTCGTCCTTGATCGGCCCGTGGATGCCATCTTCTCGAACGCCGCCTTGCATTGGATGAAGCCGCCCCAACCGGTAGCCGCCGCCATGGCCCGGGCCTTGAAACCGGGAGGGCGCCTGGTGATCGAATTTGGAGGCAAAGGAAACGTCCAGAGCGTGCTTGATGCCGCACGAACCGTACTCGGCAACTTCGAAAACCCCTGGTATTACCCCAGCGTCGCCGAGTACGCTTCACTCCTCGAAGCGAACGGCCTGGAAGTCACCTTCGCCGCCCTCTTCCCGCGCCCCACGGAGTTGAAGCCCAACGCAGGCATGGACGACTGGCTGCGTATGTTCGCTACGCCGATCTTTGGAACGCGCGAAGACAAAATCGCCGAAGCGGTGGAATATCTTCGCCCTAAGCTCTGCCAGGATGGCGTGTGGCGAGTGGACTACCGGCGCCTGCGCATTACGGCGCGGAAGAACAATTGAATTAGTGCGATGCCGGCACGTTCTCCGCGAGCAACTTCTCCACTAAGCCGGTGACGTCTTCCTTTAAGCGCGTATGCAATTCGCCGGTTGCGATACTGGCGAAGCCTGCGTGAGTGGCGCGCACACGCCCATCGCGCCCCAGGAAAAAGGTCGCTGGCCACGTGTTCAGATTCACCGCTTGCGGTAGTTGATCGTGCACTCCTTCCGGGTCGCCGCACACCAATACCGTGTATTCAATACCGTACTTCTTGATAAATGCATGCAGCCGCCGCGGATCTCTTCCCTCATCGCCCTCTTCAAACGACAGCGAGACGATCTCTAACCCCAAGCCGTGATAACGCTTGTACAGCTCCATCAGAAACGGCGCTTCATCATGACAGTTGGGGCACCAACTCCCGCCCACGGCCACCAGAACCACTTTGCCCTGAAACTGCGCATCGGTGTCCGACACCATCTTGCCGTTGATATCGGGAAACCGGAAGTGGAAAGGCTCGGCCGGGTCGCGGACGGTCGTATAGTGAGCCGGATCGGCGGGTGGCGGCAATCCTCTGGCTCTCGCTACGTCTTCGCGGACAGCCGTCATCGGCTTGCCGTTGTACGCTACCGCTAAACCGCCGTTTTCCTGCGGTGTCAGCACGATCATCGACGGACGCGCCCCGGAAAAATGGCCCAGCACGAAGCTGCCGTCCTGATACTTTCCGCTGAGCGTCCCCGTGTCCCCGTCAATCCGCAGAACCGCCGCCGAAACCTCGCTCCCCGTCTGGTTGATCACCATCCGCCACGCCGTCTCACCCGTGGAACGATTGTTCTGAATCTGCCAGTTCCCCGCAATCGGCGGCGTAGTGCCCGTCGCCGCTGGCTGCACCGCACTGGCGCGGATCGGAAAGACTTTTTTGTTCCGTGTATATGTGCCTTCCCAAGCGCCATCTTTCCACGTGATCTCCAACTTGCCCGCATAGTGCGCGAACTCGGCATTCAGCTTGTCGCCGGCCAGCGTGGCGCTAGTCGAAGTCACCCGGTCCTCGCCGTTTCGGAACGCCGCCGCCGGATGCTGCGCGTCGCCTAGCAGTTCCAAGCGAAAAGGAATCCGCAATTCGTAGACGGTCACCGTAGCGTCCCAGGAACTGGGCAGTGGCTGGCCAAACACGCCTAGCGAGAGAATCGGCAGGCAGAGAAGAAGTCGCATTGGAATCTCGAGCTTGTCTATCGACATACGATAATAACTCTGATGCGCGATTTCACCCAACGATTCTAACGCTCCCAAGATCCTACCTGCCCAAAACAGCGTAAAATCCCTTCATCCCGGCCTTTTTCCGGTGGCCCTGCGATTGCATACCCGAAGGTATGGAAGCACAAACTGGCGTCACTACACTCACCCCCCGGCTGGTCTTCTGGGAGCTCACAACTGGTTGTAATCTCAGGTGCATCCACTGCCGCGCCAGTGCCACGGAGTTGATGAGCCCAAACGACCTCAGCTATGGGGAATGCTGCCAGATAGTGGATCAGCTTGCGGAATATGCCCCAATGATCCTCGTGCTCAGCGGTGGCGAATCTCTCTGGCGCCGCGACGTCTTCGACATCGCCAAGCGCGCCCGCAGTAAGGGAATCCGTGTCGCCCTCGCCACCAACGGGACCCTCGTCGATGAAACCATGGCCATCCGTATTAAAGAGGCGGGCATCGAACGTGTTTCCATCAGCCTCGACGGAGCCGATCCCGTCACCCACGACACCTTCCGTGGCCACACCGGCGCTTTTGAAGCCGCCATTCACGGCCTGAAGTGCCTGAAGGATCTGGGCGTCTCCACCCAGATCAACTCGACGATTTCCCACCACAACTCCCACCAGTTGCCTGAGATCCTCGACCTGGCCAAACGCCTCGGCGTTGACGCCTTCCACCTTTTCTTATTGGTCCCCGTCGGCTGCGGTCTCACCATCGCAGAGAATCAGACCATTCGAGGTGAGGAAGCCGAAGAGATCCTCAACTGGTTCTACGACCGCTCACTCGATTGCGGGATGGAGCTAAAGGCCACCTGCGCGCCGCACTACTATCGCATCGTCCGTCAGCGCCGCGCCGAAGCCCGCCGCGCCGGCCAGGTTGTTCCCGAACTCCCCGGACGCGGGCACGGCCAGGGTGCCGGACACCCCGCCGCCGCCATGAATCAAATGACCCGCGGCTGCCTCGCCGGCACCGGCGTCTGCTTTATCTCCCACGACGGCGAAGTCCAGCCCTGCGGCTACCTCCCGGTCTCAGCCGGCAATCTGCGCAAGGACACCTTTCGCGACATCTGGCAGCACGCCGAGGTCTTTGAAACGCTCCGTGACAACGATTCCCTGGAAGGCAAGTGCGGCCACTGCGAATTCACCAACGTGTGCATGGGCTGCCGCGCGCGCGCCTATGGAGTCACCGGGAATTATTTGGCGGAAGAGCCGTTCTGCATCTATGAACCCAAGACGCCGGCCAAGCCCCACGTCCACGTCCACTAAGTCATCCTGAAGAGGATGCCCGCAACCGACTGGGGATGGCTGATCGAGCCTGAAGAGCTGAAGGGCTGGATCATCCAGCAAACGCCCGAACTACTGGTCTTGAACAAGCCACCTCACGTGGTCTGCCATCCCTCACGGCACGGACCGTGGTCGAGTCTGGTGGGCGCCTGCCGCGAATATCTCGGCGCAGAGAAGCTGCACATGCCCTTCCGCCTGGACCGGGAAACCAGCGGAGTGATGCTCTTCGCCACCCACCAGCCCACCGGCTCCCGCCTGCAGCGAGCCGTCACAGCCGGACGATTCCACAAGACGTATCACGCCATCCTCTGCGGAGCGCTGCCCGAACCCGTCACAGTGACAGGGTCTCTCGGCCCCGACGAAGACGCCGAATTCTACTCCCGCCGTAAAGTGGTGACTCAAGGCGGCGAAACCGCAGAAACCGAATTCATCCCGATCGCGCAAGGAGGCGGCTTCACCCTCGCGCGCATCCATCCCAAGACCGGTCGCCGCCACCAGATCCGAGTCCACGCCGCTTCGCTCGGGCTTCCCATCCTCGGCGACAAACTCTACGGCCCCGACCCCACTCTGATGATGGACTTCATCCGCGAAGGCTTCTCCCCGCAGATCCTCGCCCGCTTGCCGCTTGATCGCCACGCCCTGCACTGCTCCAGTGTGGAGTTCCAAACGGAATTGGGCAACGAGGTTTTCTCCGCTCCACTCCTGCTGGATCTCGTCGAATTCATTCACAGGCACATCGGCGTAGAAAACGTCACGACAGCCGACGTCGTCACCGGATCGCATTAGTAAGTCGGTAGTAGGCCGCCGACCGTAGACTTACCTTAAACGGCGTCGTTCGTCGCCTAAAGTGGGATAATCGAGAGAGTTCTCTCCACTGGATGGCCGGTCTCTCTCGCCGATTCGCCACTCTTTTGCCGTGAACTAGCTGGCGGAATTGATGTCGAATCATTACCCGGAAGCTCAAACGGTCATCGCGACGCTCCAGACTATACCACTAGCCGTCATGACTCTGGATATCCACGGCATTGTCTGTTCGGTCAATCCCGCGCTGTCGTTACTTACCGGGTACGCCCTTGACGAAGTCGTGGAACGGCCAGTCTCTCGACTCGCGTTCAACATGGCGGATCAAAGCTTCGACGACATTCTTCAAGCGACGCTCTTGTCTGGCGAAACGTGGCGCGGCGAATGGGTATGGCGGAAGAGGAACGGCGATCCGATTTCGGTTCAACAGACCGTGGCATCAGTAAAGAGTCGAGAGGGCGAGAACATTCTCATTCTGGTGACGCTCCAAGATACCGAGCACTCGACTGTGGAAGGCTCTCCGCCACCAGCGCAGCGCCAGCGGCAAGGCATCCCCGCTGTCGACGCTCAAAGTGATTTTGAACGATTTTTCAACTTGATACCGGATTTGGCTTGTATCGTCTCCACGGATGGTTACTTCAAAAAAGTGAATCCGGCTTGGGAGAGCACTCTCGGTTACACGCAGGAGGAAGTGCTTGGAATTCCGATGCTCGATTTCATCCACCCAGACGATCTGGAGCAAACCGTTTATGAGGCCAAAAGGCAAGGTCCTGAGTACAGAACCAGACACTTCATCAATCGTTACCGCTGCAAGGACGGCTCATATAGAGTGCTTAACTGGACAAGTACATTCAACAGGGACGATTCGACGCGGTTTGGAGTGGCCCAGGACATTACCGAGCGCCGGCAGTGGGAAGCGTCGTTGCGGCAGAGCGAAGACGCCTTGCTGAGAGCTAAGGATGTCGCGGAGAAAGCGAATCAATCAAAAAGCGAATTTCTAGCAAACATGAGTCACGAGATCCGCACGCCGATGAACGGGCTCATTGGCTTGACGGATCTGGCGCTCGACACCGAACTTACTCTTGAGCAGCGGGGGTACCTGGACGGAGCCAGAAGCGCCGCCGAGTCACTATTGAGGATCTTAAACGATATCCTGGACTTTTCCAAGATCGAAGCCGGTAAGCTGGAATTCGAAACAATCGAATTCGATCTACGCCAAACCATCGAGGCGCTGCTAAAAGTTCTCGGCATCCGTGCCGCGACGAAGAATCTCGAACTGGCCTGTGACCTGGGTCCGGATGTCCCGTCAAGAGTACTCGGAGATCCCGGCCGATTACAGCAGATTCTGATTAACCTAATGGGCAATGCAATCAAATTAACGGAAAGCGGTGAAGTTCTGATTGCAGTGGAGCCGTTGTCACGGACCGGCCAGGCCGTCGAACTACACTTCAGCGTCAAAGACACCGGCATCGGAATTCCGATGGCCAAACGGCAGCATGTATTCACAGCATTTGGCCAAGCAGATGGTTCATCGACGCGGACGTTCGGTGGCACCGGTCTGGGACTGACAATCTCCTCTCAATTGGTCCAGCTGATGGGTGGGAGGATCTGGCTAGAGAGCGAAGAGGGGGTCGGCTCCACATTTCACTTCACTGCGCGACTCGGCATCGCGCCGGCTCGGCCGGAGGCAGAATCTCCACTGGACACCGGCTTGCTCAAAGGGCAATCGGTCCTCGTGGTGGACGACAATGCAACGAACCGGCGGATCCTTCATCGGATCCTCACCAGCTACGGCATGGAGACGACGCCGGCCGGTTCCGGGGTCGCAGCGCTGCAGGCGTTGGGGCGTGCCGCTGAAACCGGAAAACCAATTGCACTGGCTGTCATCGACATCCAGATGCCGGGCATGGATGGCTTCGCACTCACGCAACGCATTCGAGCGAATCCACAATTCAGGGAAACCAAGATCGCGCTTTTGGCCTCCGGAGTCCACCGAAGTGACGCCGACCGTTGCCGGGAACTCGGTGTTTCGACTTATCTTGTTAAACCGGTGGGCGAGATTGAGATCCTCGACGCCATCGGTAGGATGTCACACGTCGCCGCGAGAATCGTCCGGCCGGACCTGCAACCGCGCCGCCGCGTTGAACAAGGAGTGACAGGGCTGAGCTTCCTTGTGGTGGATGACAATCCTGTGAACCGCCTCGTGGCCCAGCGAATGATTGAGAACCGGCATCACACCGTTACTACGGCCACCAATGGCCTGGAAGCACTGGAGATGCTTGAGAACGGGGACTTCGACTGCATCTTGATGGACGTCCAGATGCCCGTGATGGACGGATTCGAGGCAACGGCGGCGATTCGCAACCGTGAGCGTGGCAACGGTCGCCATCTCCCCATCGTTGCCATGACGGCGCACGCGATGTCCGGAGACCGCGAACGCTGTCTCTTAGCCGGAATGGATGGCTACTTGACCAAACCGATCAATGCCGTGGACGTCTTCGCAACGATCGATAGCGTACTCGAGGCGCGGAAGACGCGCACACCGGATGCTAAGGAATCGGAAATATAGCCTACCTCACCACCACTTTCACTAACCCTGCATTCCCCGCCGAATCATACACTCGCACTACAATCAAATGCTCCCCCGCCGGAAGCCCATCCACCTTTACGCGGAACTGCTCCTGAGTAGAATCCGTCACCCCATCCGCCGCTTCTACCGGAGTCCACGGGCTTGCATCTACCGAGAACTCCGCCCGCCGCAGCGGACTGGTGGCGTCCACCGCGTCTACCTCAAACTCCGCCACTGCCCCCATCCGTCGCGGCGCCGTTGCCTGCACCACCGGAGGCGTATTATCGATCATCACCGGAGCGCTTACCATGTCCGCCTCACGAGCCGTCTCCACCGAATTACTCGACCGGTCCGAAGCCACCACGCGGAACAAGTACTTCCCATCGGCGAACGAATCGTCGTCCAGTAGATACGTCGTCTCCGGTATCCACGACTTCAGCAGCTTCCAGTTCTGCTCACCATCCCCTCGGAAATAGAGCGAATACAACAACCGGTCGCCGTCGGTGTCCTCCGCCTGCCACGTGATGTTGATCTGCTCGTTCGCCGAACGCATCAGGGTCTGCGTCGGACTACTGCTGGCCGAGGTCGCCCCGGCGTCGCCAGAGTCGGTAACAGTGATCGAATACGGAGCCGTACTCGCCGTCGAACCAGCATTCACTTTCGCTGCCGCCGCCTGCGTCGTGATCGAAATCGCCCGCACCATCGGTGCCGTATTCTGCGGCAGGAACGCCACCGTCACGGAATCCAAAGCCGGCATCGTGCCCTTCGCAGGCGCGAACGCCACCATCCATTGAATGAACCGCGCGTTGGGACTCGGGATCAACGCTCCACGCGAGTCCGTCAGCGCGGGCGACCAGTCGCTCCATGTCCTGTCCGGCCGCGCCGTATTCCCCGTCCGCGTCTTCAACCGCAGACCGCCTTCGTTCTCTCCGCGCCAGCTAACCCGTCCCCACCGCGCCACCGTCCCCGAATCGTGAACCGGAGATTCGTAACTGCCTGACGTCCCCATCCCCGGCAAGATCCGGAACAGCTTACCCATGTTTCCCGTCGCCGCCACCAAGCCGCCCGGAGTATCCAGCAACCGCGTCGTCTCGCCCTCATTCGTCTGCTCCAGCAGTGTCACTTTACGATCCGGAGCCAGCCGGTAGATCCTCCCGTCGGAGTCCGTCGAAAACGTCACGCCCGCCGCCGACGCCACCAGATCGTAGGCGTTCTCTTCCTTTGAAGTCCACAGGGTCTCCACGGTGTTATCGGGACGAATGCGGTACACCGCGGATTTGTCTACACCGGTAATCTCCGCCGAGGGAGTGATCGTCGATGTCACCTGGGACGTCACCTGTGCCGTCTGCGCCGCGCCCGCGGCAGAAGGCTTAGGCTTCAAATCCAGGCCAGCTTGCGTATCCGTTACCGTCACCGAATTCGGGTTGCCCGACGGCGTGGTAGCACCCACGACGCCGCCCGAAACAGTGGGAATCGCCGAAGCCCTCTTCGCCACTGAGCCGCCCAGCGCCGCCGCATAAATCGATCCATCCGCCGACGTCACAATCGCGCGAATCTCCGGCAATCCGGAATCGTAAAGCACAAACGCTTTGTCCTTGCCCGTAATCCGGTATAGAATCCCATTCGGCTCACTACCCGCCAGCAGGCGCCCTTCCTTATCCAACGCCAGCGCCGTGATGTGGCTCTGTCCTGTCGCGTACCACACCTCGCCCTTGCCCGCCGCGGTAATCCGCAAAACCTTTCCGTCGTCGCCGGTTCCCGCGTACAGCGTGCCGTCCGCGGCAACTGCCAGCGACCACAGATACGTGGACCCCGGTGCGAAGTACTCCGTCGCCTGCCCGTTCACGATTCGATAGATCTTCCCGTTCGGGGAAGTCCCCGCGTACAACACGCCCTGCGCATCCACCGTCAGGGCGAACACTTCCGACTGCTCCGCTGACCAGTACAACTTGCTCTTGCCGGAACCATCCACCGCATACACCCGCCCGTGATGCCCGGTGCCCACATACAAAGTCCCGTCCGGAGCCTGCGCCACCGCCCAGATCGAGGGCTGGTCCGACGCAAACATCGTCTCCATCCGCGGCGCCAGCAGCATCCGCCCGTCACGCCGCAAAGACACTCCCTGGAACCGGCCGCGCAGGAAGTCCTGGTAGCTGTTCATTTCCCAGGTGGTAGTGCTGGCCGCCTGTAGCATCGCCGCGATCCCGACGGCGAGGACTAACCTGTAACGCATCATTCTTTGATATCCACCTGGATTGTTTTCGACCCGCTAACCACCGCATCGCCGGCGTTGATCTGCAATTCGGCCAGCTTCGAGTTGTACGCCAGAGGCGTGGTTGCCTGCGTGCGCGACAGCATCAGGGCGAGCGACGCCGGCGGCGAAGGCAAGTCGTCGCCGTTCACCTGAAAGCCCTGGTCCCCGCGCCACACCCGCACGTAGGCGCCTGTATTGTCCCGCATGCCGTTCAGAAACGAAATCAGTTGCGCCGAGGACCGCGGCGGCACCGCCAGGAACTGCCGATAGTCGTTCAAATTCGTGGTCGCCCCGTCCGCAACGGTGAAAAACAACGGTCCCGGCACCGCCCCAATCGGAACCTGCCAGCTCACTTTGCGCGTCGACTCCACGCCGTTGTCGCCTCTCAGATTAACCATCACGTCCACCGTCTCGCCCGGCCTCACCTCTTGCCGCGACGTCCACACGTCATCGATCTGAACCTGCTTCTTATCGCTGAATGCATCAATTTGCAGCGACACGCTCTTCAGTTTCAATCGCGAGAATCCACTCTGCATCACGTAAGCCAGCGGCGACGCTGTAGACAAGGAAACCACCAGCGGCACGTTTAGGTCGCCGGCATACATGTTGTCCACCTTGATCGGCGCGCTTCCGTCCTGGAATTCAATTGCCCCGCGCACTACGAAACTCCCCGTACCCATCGTGCGCTCCGTCGAATCAATTGCCGAAAACACAGCCATCTGCAACAGCATCGGCGATAGGAAGCGGTCATTCACAATAGACATCTTGTAACTGTTATCCAGCACCGGTTTGCCGCTGCCAGCCGCACGCGATACCGAGATCGACACCGGCACCAACTGCGCCTTCCGACCTAACTCGCCGGCAACAGCCGCATTGCGGTCATCGGTAATCGTCCCCATCCACTCTTTCGCCGTCGAGATCTTGAACGAGGTGGACAGGTTCGCCAGCAGCGCTATCACTTCGCTCCGCGCAAACGGCAGTTCCGTACTGCCCACCGAAAGGAAGCGGTGCCCGAAAGCGTAAATGTTCTTGCCGTCAATCGCCGTCACCGTGCCATCGGCGCCCACCGCCATGTCTCCCGACATCAACTGCACGCTGATCATCGACCCTGGCTTCAAATCGGCCGGGTTA
>JBDTMC010000087.1:0-20877 GCA_039934475.1 Bryobacteraceae bacterium
GGACGGTTGGGGCACGCCAAGGCGCAGTCGACGCTGGGGATCTCCTATCAGGATGGCAATGGCGTCCGCCGCAACGACGCGGCCGCCGCGCACTGGTTTGGTTTGGCGGCTGCGCAAGGCCATCGGGCAGCGCAATACTCATTGGCGGGCATGTACGAGGAAGGCGACGGCGGCTTACGGAAGGATCGCGCCAAGGCAAGGGAACTGTACCTGAAGAGCGCCAACCAAGGATTCGACAAAGCCCAGATGGAAGTGGGGATGGCCTACGAGGTGGGTGACGGCGTGCCGCGCAGCCGCGAGCGTGCGATTCAGATGCTTCGCGCCTCTGGTCTTGGCAAGGGGATCGCGAATGTCTTGGCGTCCAAGCAGACTCCGGCGCGATTCGCCGACCAGCAGGCGCTTGGGGCTTACATTAAGAAGCTGGCCGACATTGAAAACGCGAAGGCGGCGGGCCAGGCGGCGGCACACGTTAACGGCGGTGGAAGCCCCGGTCTCGGCCAGACGATCGACCGAATTAACGCTGCCAGGGAATACAACAATTGGAGCCGTAGGAATGAACCCGGTTACTGTGCCTACCCTCCATGCAAGTAGTATCGCCGGCTTCGCTCCGAAATCGAACGATACCTCACCGCCACAGAACAGCATGGGCTTCATTTTGCACTGCTAGGGCAGGGACTCGGCCGGTCAGCCGGTACTTCCTATGTCGTCGCCGGCGCGACCCGATACGGGCCGCGCTGGCGGCTCCCATATCTTGCGTCAATGGCTGAAAATCAAGTTGCACGGCCGTGCAACTCTATGATAACCTAGTGAGTTAACAATCATGGAAACCATTATCATCACCACTGACACCAGTAAGCATGCAGGCTGCGGGGGAGTTTTGGGCATGTCTCAAGACGCGCCTCTCTACATCGTAGAGCATAACGGCCTCGAAACCCGCCTGCCCGGAGTCGAGATGGTCTGTATCTCTTGCGGAGAACGCATCCGCGCACAAGACCAGGTCGCCATAGTCGCTGCAAACTAAGCCAATCCAAAGGCATCTCTCGCCCTCCGGCAGTAAGTTTGGCCTCGAAAAGTTCATCACGTGGTCCATCGCCGGTTGATTCACGCTTCGGGTACTGCGTGAGTTCTTCCCGTACAATACGGGTGAAGCGTTCTGCGGAGGGCATTATCTTGGCTTCGCTGCCACTCAGTGAAGCTTAGCCCAGATAAATCCATACTTGAAACACCCGAGGTCGACTGCGCTAACAACGCACGGTCGGCGACCGGCGCGCCGCTATTCTTTCAGTACAATCGGATGTGGCCAATTCCCAGGCACTCCTCGCCGCCTTAGGCGGCGAAGCCGGCTGCAAATCGCTATCGGTAGAATTCTACGCGCGCGTGGGCACTGACCCTGTGCTTCGTCCTCTCTTCCCCGGCAAAAGTCTCAATGCGCTATCGAAGAATTCGCTGCCTTCCTGATTCAATTTCTCGGCGGCGATGAAGAGCAAACGCAGCGCCGCTGGTGGGTGAGCTTGCGCGAATCGCACGCGCGATTCCGCATTCAACCGGCGCAGCGGCAAGCCTGGTTGAACCATATGGGGGCGACCCTGGACGCGACTCCGCTCGATGACGCAACCCGAAACGCTCTGCGAGAATTCTTCATTGATAGCTCCGCTTATGTGACGGGCAAGGAGGCTCTCCGGCCGGAGCACGAGGAACTGGGGGCGCGCTGGGATCAGCAACTGACGCTGGATGGCGTCATCGCGGCGATTGCTGAGGGCAGGGACGAGGAAGCGATCGCCCTCGCGCCGCGGTTTGCGCCACGGCCGTCCGTCTTCGTTGGCCTGCTGGCGCGGATGGTTCAATCCGGTCGCGCGAGTTTGATCAACTATGTCGTCGACGCCGTGAACCATCATCCGTCGATAGGAACGCGGCGTTACGGGGGACGGGCGCTCCTCCACTACGCCTCGGGCGCGGGCTGCGTCGATGTGGTGACGACGCTGCTGCGGCTCGGTACAGACGCCAACATTCAGGACAGCGGAGGCCACACGCCGCTCTACCGCGTTGCGAACGAATGCGCGTCAGAAGCGGGACCGGAAATTGTGCGGGCGCTGCTGGAGGCGGGCGCCGCTGTGAATGCGTGCGGCGGCGTCACGCGGTCCACCCCGCTACACATGGCGGCGCGGCGCGGCTTCGTGGAGATCGCGCGGGTCCTGCTGGATAGCGGCGCGGCGATTGGGGCGCGCGATGCGAAGGGCGACACGCCTCTGCGGCGAGCACTCAATTGCCGCAAGAGTGCGGTGGCGCAGTTGTTGAAGGAACGCGGAGCGTGAACGTCACTTTCTGACATCCATGCCGAACGTCCGTCGAATGCGATTCATTGGCGCGCGCTCAATTTGGTCCTGGATCACTTTCTCTTTCTCAATCATCGCGGCCAAACGCACGGCGGCCGTCTGTTCCAATTGACTTGATCGCTCGTCCTTCTCTTTCATCGCCACAGTTGCGCGATCCAACTGGTCTCGCAGTCGATTGATCACTTGCTCCTTCTCGTTTAAAACGGCCAGTCGCTCGGCCGCAACGCCCTCCATAACCCGGGCTCTCGCGCGCAGTTCATGGAGCACGTCCAGTTGGGCGCTCACGGTGGCGTGCATGCGGCGAGGCAGTTCGCTGATTGTGAGTCCGTTCAGAACGGAACCGCTTACCTCGCGGCGGGGCATTGGGATTTCGCGTGCCGGCGGCTTGACGAGGAACAGCGAGGCAACCGTGTATTTGATGGAATCATGGTGGAAGAGGCACCCCGGGATCGCATCCTCCAGAAGAGAACTGCCCGCCAATTGCAGGCCAGAGTGGGCATAGCGGCGCAAGGCTTCGGCGGACGTTGAGGGCGGATCGTGAGGTGGCGGCAGATACTCATTGGCGCCAGGCGCGCCGGGACCGTAGTCGAAGGTGAAACCCACCGTTCCCCCGGGCTTCAGCACGCGCGCGATTTCGCGGACTGCGGTCTGCTGGTCGTCGCCCGTCAAGTGTTCCAGGACGGAGCACGAGATGACCACATCGAAGCTTTCTTCCGGGAACGCCGCGAGGTTGCGCATGTCTCCCAGGCGCGGCTTCAGAGTATGCAAGTGCAGCGCATCGGCGCATTCGCGGCCCGCTTGCACGAAGACCGGGTTGATATCGATGCTGGTGACGTCACACCCGGCCAGCGCCGCAAGGACGGAGAGGTGAGTGGAAGGCCCGCCGAGGTCCAGCACTCGTAACCCTCCCTCTGCGAGTCCGAGCGACTTGTAAAGCCAGACATACTCCCACAGGCGGAACGGCCGCATGGCGAGGCTGGGAACAGTTTCATCGAGGCCCGTTGAACTTAGCGGAACACCGGCGGCAGTTCCGACGATATCCAACGCCAGGAAATCGCGAACGTCTTTATCTTCGGCAAACCCTGAGAGAAATGCCGCCAGGCGCGGCCGCGTCAGTTGCAGATTAATGCCTTCGATGGCCGAGGGAAGAGCCTCGTCGCCCGCTTCCACTGACGCCAGTTCCATCGCCCAGGCGGGCAACTCCGGTAACATGACGCCAGTATGACAGCAGGGGGCGACCCCACACCACATGCCATCGGGAACGCGGCCTGGTGATAAGATCGTGCAAAGAGACCGTTTCCGTTCGGGCTGGGTGCCTCATGTTAAAACCGCTCGTTGCCATCCTGGCGAACTCGCTGCTTTTCGCTGTCGTTGCGTCTGCGCAATCGCCCGCAGATGTTGAGTTCTTCAATCAGGAAGTGCGGCCCATTTTGAAGAGCAACTGTGAAGGCTGCCATTCCGTCAACGTCCTAAACAGCGGCCTGTCTTTGGATTCGCGCGTGGCGGTGCTTCGCGGTGGCAATCGAGGACCAGGCGCTGTCGCCGGCGATGCGTCAAGCCTGATCCTGCAAGCGGTGCGCCAGGAAGGCGGACTGAAGATGCCGCCGGGTAAGAAATTGCCGCCGGAGCAGATCGCGAAGCTGGAAGAGTGGGTGAAGCGCGGGCTTCCTTCTACTGCGGAGTTCGCTGAAGCGAAGCGGCGCAAAACCAACCACTGGGCGTTTCAACCGGTGCGCAGGCCCGACGCTGCGGGCATCGATGAATTGATTCTGGCTAAGTTGAAAGAGAAGGATCTGCAGCCGTCTCCGGAGGCGGACCGCGCGACGCTGATCCGCCGTGTAAGCCTCGACCTTACCGGGTTGCCGCCGGGGCCTGCCGAAGTGAAGGCCTTCGTGGAGGACAATCGCACCGGCGCTTATGAGCGGCTGGTGGACAAGTTGCTTGCGTCGCCTCACTTCGGTGAGCGTCAGGCGCGGCACTGGCTTGACTTGGCGCGCTACGCCGATTCCGACGGTTATACCATCGACGCGCCACGCGATATCTTTCCCTATCGCGATTGGGTGATCCGCGCCCTGAACAGCGACATGCCGTTCGATCGCTTCACCATCGAACAGTTCGCTGGAGATCTGCTGCCGAATCCAACGAACGATCAATTGATCGCCACGGGTTTCCACCGCAACACACCCTCTAACTTCGAAGGCGGCATCGATTTCGAGCAGTATCGCGTGGAGGCCGTTGCCGACCGCGTGCAAACCACAGGCGCTGTCTGGCTGGGACTGACGCTGGGCTGCGCGCGCTGTCACGATCACAAGTACGATCCGATTTCGCAGCGTGAACACTACCAGATGTTCGCCTTCCTGAACAATGTAGATGAGGTGGACAAAGAGGCGGACCGGCGGTACTTCAATAAGCCGTTTCTCGAAATGGGTTCGCCGGCCGACATCGCTGCACTGGCCAAGTGGGACAGCGATGTACAGGACATTGAAACGCGAATCCGCAAGCATCAGGAGTCGTTAACCCAGGACGCCGACAAAGACCCGAAGCTGATCGAACTTCGGAAAGAAGAAAAGGATCTGCACGAGCGTAAGCCCCAGGTTCAGCGCACTTTGATCATGCGCGAGCTGCCAACGCCGCGCCAGCATTACATCCACCTTGGCGGCGATTTCACACGCAAGGGTGGATTGGTGCAACCCGGCGTGCCTGCCGTCTTCCCGCCGCTGGCAACTACGAACCCGGTTCCGAATCGCCTGGACCTTGCCAAATGGATCGTGGACAAAGACAATCCGCTCACCGCCCGCGTCACTATGAACCGGCTGTGGCAGCAATACTTCGGCAAAGGCATCGTGGAAACGGAGAACGATTTCGGCGTGATGGGCGACCGGCCCACTCATCCCGAGTTACTCGACTGGCTGGCCTCGGAGTTTATGACTGGCGGCTGGAAACTGAAACGGATGCACAAGATCATTGTGATGAGCGCCACTTATAAGCAAGCTTCGAAGGCGCGGCCGGACGCCGCCTCGGTGGATCCTTACAACAAACTGCTGGCGCGCCAGAACCGCCTCCGCTTGGAAGCGGAGATCATTCGCGATTCGGCGCTGGTTGTAACGGGCCTACTCAGCGAAAAGGTGGGCGGCCCCAGCGTGTATCCTCCGATTCCCAAAGGCGCCAACGACGTGACGCAGGTGAAGCGCGAATGGAAGGTTTCCGAAGGTGAGGACAAGTATCGCCGCGGCATGTACACGTTCTTCCAGCGCTCCGCCGCGTATCCTGGCTTGATTACATTCGACGCGCCTGACGCTACCGTCACCTGCACGCGGCGTGTGCGTTCGAATACACCGCTGCAAGCATTGATCGCGTTGAACGACGATACGTCATTCGAGTACGCCGATGTCCTGGCAAAGCGAATTCTGAATGAAGGCGCGGCGCTGGATGACACCGGCAAGCTGACACTGGGCTGGGAGCGGGTTCTTGAGAGACGAATGAGGCCGGGGGAAGAGAAACGAATGCTTTCATTCCTGGCCGCTCAGCGCGACGCGCAAAAAGAGAAGAGCGAGCCGGCTGCCTGGACGGCTGTGGCTCGCGTGCTGCTGAATCTCGATGAGTTCATGACTCGGGAGTAACTGGATGCAACCGGAAGACAAAGCGCTATTGAAAGTCACGCGGCGGCACCTGTTCCGCGAATGTGGATTCGGCATTGGCAAGGCCGCGCTTGCCAGTCTGATGGCAGACAGTCTGCTGGCGCAAGTGAATGCTCGCCACCACGCGCCGAAAGTAGACCGCGTCATTTTCCTGTTCATGGCTGGTGCACCGACGCAATTGGAACTGTTCGACTACAAGCCCGAGCTGATGAAGTGGGACGGTAAGACGACGCCGGATTCCTTCCTGAAGGGGAAGCGGTTCGCGTTCATGGATACGTTCAACAAGGAACCACCGAAGCTGCTCGGCTCGCGCCGCACGTTCAAGCAGGCGGGCAGTAACGGCATGTGGTTTTCCGACCTTGTGCCGCACCTGACCACTGTGGCCGACGACATCGCGATGATTCACGGCGTATCGACAGAGAATTTCAACCACGGTCCGGCCAAGCTGTTTACGAACACTGGTTCCGTGCGTACGGGACGCCCGTCAATGGGCGCGTGGATCACCTACGGGATTGGCAGCGAATCAAAGAGCCTGCCGGGTTATGTGGTGTTGCAGTCAGGACCACGAGGGCCGCGTGGCGGAGCAGCGCTTTGGAGCAGCGGGTTCCTGCCGTCGTCTTATCAGGGTGTACCCTTCCGTTCGGCGGGCGATCCTATCCTCGACCTCTCCAACCCGCAGGGCGTCGATTCCGAGCAACAACGGCGTACCATCGACGCGATTCGCGACCTCAACCAAATCGAGTTGGAAGAGACTGGCGACGCCGAGGTTTCGACGCGTATCGCGCAGTATGAGATGGCTTACCGCATGCAAACCAGCGGTCCGGAGCTGATCGACTTCAAGCAGGAATCGAAAGAAACCATCGAGATGTACGGCGCGGAGCCGGGCAAGGCATCCTACGCCAATAACTGCCTGCTGGCGCGCCGGCTAGTGGAACGCGGCGTTCGTTTCGTCCAGCTGTATCACACCGATTGGGACCATCACGACGACATCACAAAGCCGCTGGATCGCGTTTGTGGCGAAGTGGACAAGCCCACCGCGGCGTTGATCAAGGATCTGAAACAGCGCGGACTGCTCGACCGGACTCTCGTCGTTTGGAGCGGCGAGTTCGGCCGCACTCCGATGGGCGAGGTGCGCGAGAAGGGCAAGATCGGCCGGAACCATCACATCGACGCCTTCAGCCTGTTTATGGCGGGCGGCGGCATCAAGGCCGGTTCCGTCGTCGGCTCAACTGATGAGTTTGGCTTCTCACCAACCGGCGACAGGACGGATGTGCACGATATTCAGGCGACGATCCTTCACCTGCTTGGCATCGACCACAAGAAGCTGACATTCCGCTTCCAGGGCCGCGATTTCCGTCTCACCGACGTCACTGGAAATGTAGTGCAACCGCTGTTGGCGTAACGGGGCTAGTTCAAATACAAGAACTCGTTGGTAGACATCAATACGTGACAGAAGCTTTGCCAGGCGCCCTCGCGGTTGGTCTTCTTCGTGAATGACGCGATGTAACTAAGCGCCTGGTCCACTTCCGCCGGGGTGGACCGCCGTGTTAGCACCATCAGATAGGCGCGTTCCACCTTGGCGGCATCGGTGAAGGCTTCGTCTCTCAGCAGGTGTTGTGCGATACCCTTCGCCCGCTCGGCGACAAAATCGCTATTCATGATAAACAGCGCTTGGGGCGCGACGTTGGTGCGCGCGCGGCCATCACTCACGGTTGTCGCATCGCCGTAATCGAAGGTCGAGAGCAGCACGGGTACGCTGCCTCGCCGCACCGGCATATACATCGTCCGCCGGCGCGTCTCTTCGCTTTCCGCCTTTGCGTCCGGCTCGTCGGGAGACATCCGCTTCACCTTTATGGGGCCGCCGAGTTCAGGATCCAGAGTTCCATCCAAAGCCAGGAAACTGTCGCGAATCTGCTCTACCGACATCCGCACACGCGGGAAATGCGATAGCAGGCGGTTCGCCGGATCGGCGGCGCTATCCGGGTTTCGGCCATCCATCTGGTAGACGCTCGACATGAGGATCTGCCGGTGGAGGGATTTGATGGACCAGCCGCCCTCGACAAACGTCCTCGCCAAATAGTCCAGCAACTTGGGATGCGAAGGCTGGTCGCCCATCAAGCCCCAATTGTTCGGGGTCCGCATCAGCCCTTCGCCGAAGTGCCACATCCAGACGCGGTTTACCATGACGCGCGCGGTGAGCAGGTTATCGGGACTTACTAACCAATCGGCGAATTCGCGGCGTCCACTGCCGGTTACTGCCGGCGAGTGCGCGCCTCCCGCAGCCGTCGGAAAGTGCTTGCTAACGGGTTCGCTGGGATTCAAATGGTCGCCGTGTGGAAACACCCTCTGATCCACGATGACACCGTCGGTAACAGCGCTGGCCATGGCGGGCTCAGGCGGAAGAGTCTTCTTGAGGTTCTCAAATTCGGCTCGCAGAAACGCGACGCGCGACGTCTGGGGCGTTTCCAACGGGCCTCCGGGCCAGAATGGATTCGCTTCCGTCGGCAACTTCGGCCGCTCCGCGATATCGCGGTCTACTGCCACTTCGCTCGCAAATTCCTGACGCCAGTGCTTGATGCTTGTGTCCCACTCCTGCGCGGCTTTGTTGTAAGCTGCGGCCATATCCTCCGCAACCTTGTCGATGTTCTCCGTACTGGCAGTGCGCCATGCGCCATCCTGCTTCTCTAACCAATCCAACCACCGCTGGCTGGCGGGCTTCACTCCGTCATGCTTCGCCTTCCACGCCTCCGCAATCGCATCGTGGATCTTCGGACCGTTCAGCGTCAGGCCGCGCGTATAATCCTCTCCCATCGCCTCTTCCAACTCCAGTTGCGTGGCGTACATCCGCCAGCGATGCGCCTGGTAGCGCCCATACTCGGCGGTATCCAGGGGCACGTAGTTGATGTAGGAGACTGACCCGGGGCGCCCCAAATTGCGGAAGCTCATGGTGCTGGCGAAGATGCCTGCCAGGCCGTAGTAGTCCTTGGTAGGAATCGGGTCGAACTTGTGGTCGTGACAGCGCGCGCAGGCCACTGTCAGGCCGAGAAAGGCCTTTGACGTGGAATCGATCTGCTCGTCCACCACGTCGTAGATCATTTTCATACGGTCCTGCTGCGCCAGCGGTTTGGCGCCCAGAGCAAGGAATCCAGTGGCCAGAATCCCTTCCGTCCTCCGCGCGTCGCCGTCGTGGTACATCAGATCGCCGGCGATCTGCTCACGCACAAACTGGTTGTACGGCAAGTCTTGATTGAAAGCGCGCACGACGTAATCGCGATAGCGCCAGGAGTGCGGATAGATGTGGTCTTCATCCATGCCGGTGGAGTCGGCGAAGCGCGCGACATCCAACCAGTGCCGCCCCCATTGCTCGCCATAACGAGGCGAGGCCATCAGGCGGTCCACCACCTTGCGATAGGCGGTCGGACTCTTGTCGTCCTCAAACGCACGGATCTCTTCCAATGAGGGAGGAAATCCTGTGAGATCGAAAGTCACACGGCGCAACAACGCGAGCTTCGATGCGGGCGGTGCAGGCTTCAATTTCTTCTCGTCGAGCTTCGCCAGAATGAAAGCGTCGATCGGCGATTTCACCCACTTTGAATCCGACACTGAGGGTGGCGCGACTTTCGCCACCGGACGAAAGGCCCAGTGAGTCTGCTCCGGCTGCTTGGTCACCGCCGTCTCCGGCCATGCGGCGCCGGAAGCGATCCACGTTCCGATGTCCGCAATCTGCTCGTCGTTCAGCTTGCCACCAGGCGGCATCTTCACCTTGCCCGTGTAGGAAAGCACGTCTACGATCTTGTCTTTTGCCTTGGTGAATCCGTCGGCGGTGGTGAAACTGATTCCGCCCGATTGCAATTTCGCGCCGTGGCAAACCTGGCACTTCGTGGCGAACACCGGCCGGACCTTCTTTTCAAAGAAATCGTCAGCCAGAAGAGGCAGGGCGATCAGCAGCAGAACTCCGAGCCTCATGCGATGATCCCCTTGTGCACCACGCCGGCCACATCGGTAAGCCGGAAGTTCCGACCGGCGTAAGGATAGGTCAGCTTCTCATGGTCGAGGCCGAGCAGATGCAGAACAGTCGCATGCAGATCGTGGATATGCATCCGGTTCTCCACCGCGTGATAACCGAAGTCGTCGGTAGCGCCATAGACAAAACCTGGCTTCACTCCGGCGCCCGCCATCCAGATGGTGTAGCCATAGGGATTGTGATCGCGGCCGTCAGCACCCTGCGCCCACGGCGTTCGCCCGAATTCGCCGCCCCAGATCACCAGCGTGTCTTTCATCAATCCGCGGCCCTTCAGATCCTTCAACAAACCCGCAATTGGCAGGTCCACCTCGGCCGCGTTCTGCGTATGCAGCTTCTGGAGTTCCGAGTGCTGGTCCCACTTATAGCTGTGTGAACACTGCACGAAGCGAACGCCTCGCTCAGAGAGCCTTCGCGCCAGCAGGCACTGCCATCCAAAGTCCTGCGTCTTCTCATTGTCCAGACCGTAGAGCTTCTTTGTTTCGGGCGATTCGCGCTCCACTTGGAACGCTTCGGGCGCCTGCATCTGCATGCGGAACCCAAGCTCCATCGCATTGATGCGCGCTTCCAGATCCGGATCGTGATCGTTGGCAAGTGCGTGCTGGCGGTTCATTTTCTGAACCATATCCAGTTCGTACCGCTGCAACTCCTGGTTCATCCCTTTCGATTGCAGATAGGGCACCGGTTCTTTCTCAATGTCGACAACTTTCATGCCGGAGTTCCCAATCGCCGTGCCCTGATAATGGCCGGGAAGAAAACTCGACGACCAGTTATTCTGGCCGCCATGCCCCAGCGACGGTTTGATGGTGATGAACCCGGGCAGGTCCTGGTTCTCAGTTCCCAGGCCATAGAGCACCCACGAACCCATGCTCGGCCGTTTGAATGAGAAGACACCGGTGTGCAATTGGAGGAGCGCCGCGCCATGATCGACGCCATCGCCCACCATGGACCGCACCACGCAGAGATCGTCGGCGCAAGTGGCGACGTTGGGGAATAGGCTACTCACGGCAATGCCGCTCTGGCCGTGCTGCTGGTAGGGCCACAGAGACTTCATCAGGCCGCGCACGCTGTCCTCGCCGAAGGTGAGCCCGCGTTGAAAGGGAACCGGCTTACCGTGATCGCGCTCTAGACGCGGCTTGGGATCGAAAGTGTCGATGCTCGACGGCCCGCCATGCATAAACAGAAAGATCACGCGTTTTGCACGTGGAGCGAAGTGCGTCGTTTTCGGCGCCAGCGGGTTTAAACTATCGGCCAGCAAGCCCCGCAGCCCAAGTAAACCGAAGCCGGCGGCGGCCCCTCCCAGTAACGATCTCCGTGTGGGCATAGGAAAAGTGTAGCGTGTTTCCGGCGGCGAGCGTCACCGTTAAAGTGGCCTGGACGTTGCGATTGCAGTAAGGAACCCGAGTGGGATCTTTATGATTTCTTGATATCTCCCGCCCTCATCCTTGCACCCCCTTTACACCGATCTCCTTAGCCTGAAATCAGCGGGGATT
Source organism: Bryobacteraceae bacterium (assembly GCA_039934475.1). Lineage (GTDB taxonomy): Bacteria > Acidobacteriota > Terriglobia > Bryobacterales > Bryobacteraceae > JBDTMC01. Next base: position 11,486 of record JBDTMC010000087.1, read on the forward strand.
GAATAGGACCCCGCAAGGTGATCGCATGATGGATTTAATCTGCATAGTTTTGACCGTGGGCTTCTTCGCCGTGTCGTGGAAGCTGATCCGGCTGATGGAGAAAGTGTAACTGCCATGAATCCTCTCTACATCATTGGCGGCCTGATAGCCGCCGGGCTGTTGATCTATCTCTTCGTGGCGCTGCTGAAACCGGAGATCTTTTCATGAGCGGCAGCGACATTTTGCAGGTCTCGGTCTACCTGATCGTTTTGCTCCTGCTGGTGAAGCCGCTGGGCCAGTACATGGCGCGCGTATATGAAGGCCGGTGGAACCTGGCGCCCGAACGCTGGCTCTACAAACTAGCGGGCGTGGACCCACAGTCCACGATGACCTGGGTTGGCTATGCCGGTGCCTTTCTGGCGTTTAACCTGATCGGGACGCTGGCCGTTTACGGAATCCTCCGCGTGCAGCACGTGCTGCCATGGAATCCACAGCACTTCGGCCCACTGGATCCTCACACGGCCTTCAACATCGCCATAAGTTTCGGCACAAACACCAACTGGCAAAACTACGGTGGCGAATCCACGCTCAGCTACTTTACTCAGATGGCCGGCCTGACGGTGCAGAATTTCCTCTCCGCCGCCTCAGGCATGGCGGTGATGGCCGCCTTCGCTCGCGCCCTGGCCTCCCGAACAACCAAGCAGATCGGGAATTTTTGGGTCGACATGGTTCGGAGCACGCTGTATGTGCTGCTGCCCCTTTCGTTGATACTTGCTCTGGTGCTGGTGTCGCAGGGCGTCGTACAGAGCATGGATTCCTACGTTCCCGCCGCCCATTCGCAGCAGGTGCTCCCGATGGGTCCGGCTGCCTCCCAAATCGCCATCAAGCAGTTGGGCACCAACGGCGGCGGTTTCTTCAACGTCAACTCCGCCCATCCATTCGAAAATCCCACACCGCTCTCGAACTTCCTTCAGATGTTATCGATCCTGCTCATCCCGGCCGCGTTCTGCTACACCTACGGGCACATGGTGAAGGACACGCGGCAAGGCTGGGCCCTGCTGGCAGCGATGCTGGTGATCTTTGTACCGCTAATGTTGGTAGCGGTGAACGCCGAGCAGGGCAACCTGGAAGGCAAGGAGGTGCGCTTCGGCACGGCCAACTCCGCGGTGTGGGCCGCCGCCACCACCGCAGCTTCCAACGGATCAGTGAATTCGATGCACGACTCCTTTACGCCAATCGGGGGACTGATTCCGCTCTTCCTCATGCAGATGAGCGAGGTAATTTTCGGCGGTGTCGGATCGGGGCTGTATGGCATGATCCTTTACGCCATCGTCGCCGTGTTCCTGGCCGGTCTGATGGTGGGCCGCACACCGGAGTATCTCGGCAAGAAGATCGAGTCCTTTGAAATGAAGATGGCCTCGATTGCGATCCTCGTCCCGCCGATGTGTGCCCTCGTCGGGACAGCTATCGGCGTGATCACGCCGATGGGTTTAAGCGGTCTCGCGAACCATGGTCCGCACGGGTTCAGTGAGATCTTGTACGCGTTTTCGTCGATGGGTAACAACAATGGCAGCGCCTTTGGCGGCTACGGCGCCAACAATCCACTGGTGAATTTCACGGGCGGAATCTCCATGCTGCTGTCGCGTTACTGGGTGGCGTTACCCGTCATCGCCATCGCTGGTTCATTGGCGGCGAAGAAGACAGTTCCGGTGGGCCCGGGCACGCTGCCTACCCACACGCCGTTGTTCGTTGTTCTCCTTTCCGGAGCGGTGTTGATCGTGGGCGCCCTGGCGTTCATCCCCGCGTTGGCACTGGGCCCGATTGTGGAGGCACTTCGATGACATCCCGAGCTCTCTTTGAGCCGCAAATCGTTCGCGGCGCGTTACTGGATTCGCTGCGCAAACTGGATCCACGGCACCAGGCGAAAAACCCCGTCATGTTCGTGGTCCTGGTGGGCAGCGTTCTGACTACCATCCTTGGACTGCAAGCGCTCTTCGGAAAGGGAGAAGCGCCCGCCGGCTTCATTCTTTGGATCAGCATCTGGCTCTGGTTCACTGTCCTGTTTGGCAACTTCGCCGAAGCGATGGCCGAAGGACGCGGCAAAGCCCAGGCCGACACGCTGCGTAAGAGCCGCCGCGAAGTCGCAGCCAAGAAGCTAAAGGAGCCCGTCTACGGCAGCGAATTTACTGTCGTCTCTGGCGCCGTTCTTCACAAGGGAGACGTGGTGCTGGTGGAGGCGAGCGAGTTCATCCCCATGGATGGCGAAGTGATCGAAGGCGCCGCCTCAGTTGACGAGAGCGCTATCACCGGCGAAAGCGCGCCCGTCATTCGTGAGAGCGGTGGTGACCGTTCCAGCGTCACTGGTGGCACGCGAGTCCTCTCAGACTGGCTGGTGGTGCGTGTGACCGCGGAAGCCGGCGAGAGCTTTCTCGAACGCATGATCGCCATGGTGGAGGGCGCCAAACGGCAAAAGACGCCCAATGAGATTGCGCTCAATATCCTGCTGGCGGGGCTGACCATCGTCTTCCTGCTGGCAACGGTCACTCTTCTTCCGTTCTCCATCTTCGCCGTCAACGAAGCGGGGAAAGGAACACCTGTCACCGTCACGGTGCTTGTCGCCCTGCTTGTTTGTCTGATCCCTACAACCATTGGCGCGCTGCTCTCAGCCATCGGCATCGCCGGCATGGACCGCATGCTGCAGGCGAACGTCCTGGCCATGTCGGGCCGCGCTGTGGAGGCCGCTGGCGACGTCGACGTTTTGCTGCTCGACAAGACCGGAACCATTACGCTGGGAAATCGTCAGGCTACCGCTTTCATCCCAGCCGAAGGCGTCACGGAGAAGCAAGTGGCCGACGCGGCCCAGATTGCCTCTCTTGCCGACGAAACGCCGGAAGGCCGCAGTGTCGTCATCCTGGCCAAGGAGAAGTTCCAGATTCGCGAGCGTGATCTGCACAAGCTTGGTGCTCACTTCATTCCGTTCACGGCACGCACGCGGATGAGCGGCGTCGATTTCGACGGCCGGCAGATCCGCAAAGGCGCGGCTGAAGCGATTGAAGCTCACGTTACCGCGTTGGGCGGACGATTCCCAGCCTCAGTGCGGCAATCGGTTGAGTCCATCGCACGCCAAGGCGGCACGCCGTTGGTAGTTTGCGATGGCGCATCCGTCCTCGGCGTCATCCAACTCAAAGACATCGTCAAGGGCGGCATCAAAGAGCGCTTCAGCGAATTGCGGCGCAGCGGCATCAAGACCATCATGATCACCGGCGACAATCCGCTGACAGCCGCGGCCATCGCTGCCGAAGCGGGTGTGGACGAATACCTTGCCGAAGCGACGCCGGAGCGCAAACTCCAACTGATTCGCGAAAAGCAGGCGGAAGGCCGCCTGGTTGCCATGACGGGTGACGGCACCAATGACGCGCCGGCACTGGCGCAGGCTGACGTTGCGGTGGCGATGAACACCGGGACACAGGCCGCCAAAGAAGCCGGCAATATGGTGGATTTGGATTCCAATCCCACCAAGCTCATAGAGATCGTGCAAATCGGCAAGCAGATGTTGATGACGCGCGGCGCGCTGACAACGTTTTCCACCGCCAACGATGTTGCCAAGTACTTCGCAATCATCCCGGCTGCCTTCGCCACGACTTACCCGGAGCTAGGCGCACTCAATGTAATGCGGCTGGCCTCGCCGCAGAGCGCCATACTCTCGGCGGTCATCTTTAATGCCCTGATCATCGTGGCGCTGATCCCGCTTGCGTTGCGCGGCATTCAATACCGCCCTGTGGGCGCGGCAGAACTCCTTAAGCGTCACCTGCTGATCTACGGACTAGGAGGCGTGGTGCTACCGTTTGTTGGAATCAAGGTGATTGATATGATCATCGCTGGATTGGGGTGGGCATAATGTTAGTAATCGCGATTCGCATGACACTTGCTTTGACGCTGCTTACCGGCATCGTCTATCCGCTGGCCATGAACGGTCTGGCTGGAGTGCTCTTCCCGAAACAGGCGCAGGGCTCGCGCATCATGCGCGGCGGCGCGGTAGGCGGCTCAGAACTGATCGGCCAACAGTTCGACAGCCCGACGTATTTCTGGTCGCGGCTCTCAGCCACTGCGCCATTCCCCTATAACTCCGCTTCATCCACGGGATCGAACTTCGGCCCGCAGAACCCCGACCTCAAGAAGGCGATGGACGCCAGGCGCGCCGCGCTTCTTGCCGCCGACCCCGGCAACGTCATGCCCATGCCGATCGACCTCATCACGGCCTCAGGCAGCGGCCTCGACCCGCATATTAGTCCCGAAGCCGCAGCCTATCAGGCGCCGCGCATCGCACGCCTTCGCAGCATCCCTCTCGACAAAGTGAATTCACTAATTGCCCGTCACACTGAATCGCGCCAACTCGGTTTTCTGGGCGAACCGGTGGTCAACGTCGTACTGTTGAATCAGGATCTTGATCGGTGAAAGCGGAGCATAGCGCGTGATGGGACCGGACCGCCCCAATCCGGATGAACTACTCGAGCGCGTCGTAGAAGAAGAGCGCAAACAGGAGCGGGGCCGGCTGAAGGTCTTCTTCGGTTCGTCCCCCGGTGTCGGCAAAACGTTCGCAATGTTGGAGGCCGCGCGCCTGCAGCGGAAGGCAGGCGTCGAAGTAGTAGTGGGTCTAGTGGAAACCCACAAGCGCAAGGAGACCGAGGCCCTGCTGAGCGGTTTCGAGGTTCTTCCGCGGCGCAGTATTCCTCATCGCGGCGTCGTGCTGGAGGAGTTCGACCTCGACGCCGCGCTCCAGCGGCGGCCCACCCTCATGCTGGTTGATGAACTGGCGCACACCAATGCGCCCGGGTCCCGGCACGTCAAGCGATGGCAGGATGTGCTGGAACTGCTCGACAGCGGCATCAACATTTACACCACGCTGAACGTCCAGCACCTGGATAGCTTGAACGATGTCGTCGCGCAGGTGACAGGGGTTGTCGTACGCGAGACGATTCCCGACTCTATCCTCGATGAAGCCGACGACATTGAACTGGTGGACCTTCCCGTGGACGAACTCCGCCGGCGCATGGAAGAAGGCAAGGTCTACATCGCGGATCAAGCCCAGCGCGCCATGGGCAGCTTCTTTCGCCCAGGCAATTTGATCGCGCTCCGTGAGATGGCCCTTCGCCGCACCGCCGACCGCGTGGACGCGCAGATGCGAAGCTATCGCAAAACCCACGCGATTCAGTCCACTTGGCCTGTTACGGAGCGGCTGATTGTTTCCATCGGTCCCAGCCCGTTCTCGGCGAAATTGATTCGTGCGGCCAAACGTATGGCTGAACGTCTGCACGCGGAATGGATTGTCGCCTTTGTAGATACGCCGCAATACGCCAGCGCCTCTGCCGACGTCAGGCAGCGGGTGCTATCGTCGCTTCGCCTCGCCGAACAACTCGGCGCCGAGACTGTCACGCTAACGGGTGACAAGGTGGCCGAGAGCCTGCTTCGCTACGCCCGGTCCCGCAATGTCTCGAAGATTATTATCGGCAAGCAGGCCGGTCCTCTCTGGCGCCGTCTGCTCCGTGGTTCGGTTCTCGACGACCTCATCCAGCACAGCGGCGATATGGAGATCATCGCGATCTCCGGTGACCCTGGGCCTGCTCTCCCCACAGTGAACCATGCCCCTGGCAGCAAAAAGCAGGACTGGCGCGATTACGCGTTGGCGGCTGCCATCATCGTCGTCTGCGCGGCGGTTTCGGTATCGCTGCGGCAAGTCCTGGAACCCGTCAACCTCGTCATGTTTTTCATGCTCGGGCTGGTGGCAGTTTCCATCCGATCCAGCCGCCGTGTGGCCACCTTCGCCTCGTTGCTGGCAGTGGCCGCCTTCGACTACTTCTGCGTCCCCCCCTATCTCACCTTTGTCATCTCCGATACCGAATACATTCTCACGTTTGCCGTCATGCTCATCGTTGGGCTAACTATCAGCACTCTCACGGTGCGCATTCGCCGCCAGGCCGCCCACGCTGTTGACCGCGAAGCGCGCACCCAGGCCCTCTATAGACTCACTCGGGAACTTAGCGGTCAGACGCGTGGATTTGAAGCCGCGCGACGCGCTACCGTCATTACCAGCCAGGTCTTCGATTCGAAAGTAGTGCTCTTCTTTCCCGACCAGCCCGGCAAAGTTTCCTTCCGTAAGCGCACCACCGACGAGTTGCCCGTGCCCTCCAGCGAGGAAGGCATTGCGCAGTGGGTTTTCGATCACGGCCAGAACGCGGGAAAGGGTATGGATACACTGCCCGGAGCTTCGGCCGTCTATCTCCCCTTAAAGGGATCGCTGGAGATCGTCGGTGTGATGGCCGTTGTACCCGGAACGGAGGAACTTACAGCATCGCCCGAGCAGATGCACTTACTCGAAATCTTCGCCAGCCAAACGGCGCTGGCCATCGAACGCGCCCAAGCCACGGCTGCCGCGCGCGAGGCGCAGCTTCGGATTGAGACCGAGCAGATGCGGAGCGGCCTATTGAGCGCGGTTTCTCACGATCTGCGAACGCCGCTGGCAAGCATCACGGGCGCCGCCACCAGCTTGCTCTCCCAGGGAGACCGCATCGATCGGGAGACACAGCACGAGCTTCTGGACAGCATCGCTCAGGAGGCGCAACGCCTGAGCCGTTTGGTGAACAACCTCCTCGAAATCACTCGCCTCGAATCGGGTACTGTTGTGCTAAAGCGCGATTGGCATCCTCTGGAAGAGATTGTGGGTGCGGCGCTGACGCGCCTGGAGAGCCAGCTTGGCGACCGGCCGGTGAACGTCTTCATCCCGGAGAACCTGCCTCCCATTTCGGTGGATGATGTGTTAGTGGAGCAGCTGTTCCTCAATCTTCTGGAGAATGCGTCAAAGTACTCGCCGCCCGGATCTCCCATCGGCGTCAGCGCTCGAATGGACAACAATGGCGTGGCTATCGAAGTTGTCGACTCCGGGGCCGGCTTTGCGGTCGGGGAGGAGAAGCTGGTGTGGGACAAGTTCTATCGCGGCCACGATTCGAGCGTCCCAGGCGCCGGCTTGGGCCTCGCCATTTGCCGCGCGATCGTCGCCGCGCATGGGGGAACCATCGCCGCCAGCAACGGACCGCAAGGCGGTGGCGTGATCAGTGTCTGGCTTCCGTTGGGCGGAACGCCGCCTCAGGTGACCGTTGATGCGTAATACCCCGGAGATCCTCATTGTTGAGGACGATCCGCAAATTCGCCGTTTCCTGCGCGCCACCCTGACCGCCGAACAGTATCGCTATCACGAAGCCCTCACCGCTGCCGAGGCAATGGCGCAAGCCGCTGCGCGGCAGCCCGATCTCATCGTCCTCGATCTCGGCCTGCCCGACCAGGACGGACTCGAAGTCATCCGCCACATTCGTCTCTCCAGCGCCACTCCCATCATCGTGCTCTCTGCGCGCGGTCAGGAGAGAGACAAGATTGAGGCCCTCGATGTGGGCGCCGATGACTTTGTTAGTAAGCCCTTCGCTGTTGGTGAATTATTAGCGCGCATTCGCGCCGCCCTCCGCCGTGCCGCCACCATCAGCGACGAATCGGAAGGCACGGTTTTCCGTACCGGGAATATCGAGGTGGACCTTGGCAAGCGCATCGTCACAGTGGCAGGCGCTGAGGTTCATCTCACACCGATCGAATTCAAGTTGCTCCAGGTGCTGGTCCGCCACGTCGGCAAGGTCATCACACAAAGGCAGCTGCTGGTGGAGGTGTGGGGCCCGCAGCATAGCGAGCAGGCGCAGTACTTGCGGGTCTACATGGCGCAACTGCGGCGCAAGCTGGAGGCCGATCCCGCGCGACCTCACTTCCTGTTGACGGAGCCAGGGGTTGGTTACCGGCTCATCGAGGTTTGATCAAAGCGCCATCAGCCGCAGCGATACAAGAACCCCCACCACGGCCAAACCTACCGCCAGCGCCACTGCCAGCCACGAAGATCCGCGCATCCCTTCACCGCGATCAAACTTGTGCGTGAGATGCACGTAGCGAATGACGGACGCCACACTCACCAGCACGCCGAGCATTACCAGCCCGATGCCGAGACTGGTTGAAATTCCGTTGGGCTGCACCGGCGGACCCAAGCGCGCGACGCTGAGCTCGCGCAGGAACAGACCAAAACGAGCTACCACAAATCCGAACCCCATCATCGCCAAGCTGGTGCGGATCCACGCCAGCAGCGTGCGCTCCAGGGCCAGATAGACACGCGGGTCGCGCTCCGCATTGGGGTTCATATGGTCACAATCCAATCTCGAACCTGCTGGTCGGTGACATTTCCGCCGCACAGAACGGTGGCCACTTGCGCGTTTGCGAATTCTTCACGAGCGGCCATGACTGCCGCAACGCCCGCCGCGCCCGCGGGTTCCACCAATTGCCCCAGATGTGTATATAGCAATCGCATTGCGTCGATGATCTCAAGATCGCTCACCAAGCGGACCTCATCCACAATCCCGCGCATGTCAGACACCGCTTCTGGAACAGGAACCCGCACGCCTATACCATCGGCAATGGTCGCAGCCCTCCCTTCCACTGGTGACCCAGCCACAAAAGAACGCCTCATGCAATCGGCCCCTTCCGCGCAAACCCCGATGATCCGCGTGGCTGGGCTGGCAGCCTTCATCCAACGCGCAATTCCATTGAGCAAAGCGCCATTGCCAAGGGGCACGAACACCGCATCAAACGCCGCTCCCTCTGCCAGTAGTTCAACAGCAATGGAGCCGGCGCCCTCGCTGATCTCCGGCTCCTTGCCGTCCTCAACCATCCACGCACCCGTCTGTTCCGCATAGGCGCGCGCCGCATGTTTGGCTGCGTCAAAGTCTTCACCTAACAGCCGCACATCCGCCCCGAACCGCCTCATGCGTTCCACTTTCAGCGGATTCGCGTTCACGGCGGCAAACACCACCAGTGATCCCCCGCGCGCCCGCGCCGCGTACGCCAGAGCCTGTCCCCAGTTTCCGGCACTGGCGCACACAAACGGCCGCGCCACGCCGTTCTTGTGTACGAAGTAATCGGCACCGCGCCCCTTGAAGCTGCGGATGGGATTCGCCGCTTCTACTTTCAACGTCAGCCGGCAACCAAGAGTGTCATTCAGAGTGTCGCACTCGAATTGGGGCGATGCACGAAAAACGGAATCGATAGACCTCGCCGCCTCCGAAATGCGCTCCAAAGACAGCCGCGGCTTCGGGCGTCCAGCGCCTACCAGTGCCGCATGTTCCTCAATTGGCCGCACGGCATCCGGGCCTGAAGCGCGCTGCGTCATCAGGATCCCATCAAGATGATCCACCTCATGCTGCAGCAGCTCCGCCAAGTGCGGCGGAAGGTGCTGCCAGTGCCGCGCCCGCCCGCGTTCATCCTGGTACCGCAAGGAAACACTGCAGTGGCGCTTCACTCTTACAACATGATCGGGAATGCTGAGGCAGTCG
>JBDTMC010000088.1:0-20869 GCA_039934475.1 Bryobacteraceae bacterium
AATTCGTGCCTGTACCAATTTTTCCGGCACACGGCGTTGCACCACGGGCTGCTAGCCTAGCCCACGGTGTATCTACCGGTGATTAGATAGGCTGACCGAGGTATCGCCTTGAGTATTGTGGCATTGGCACTGAAACAGAGCAAGAAATCATTAGTGGATCAACATTATCGGCGTCGTCGGCCCACAATGGGTTTGTAAGTCCATCAGCCCTCGACTACTGTAGACCTATTCGGAAGGACGGGATCAGCGCCTACTCGGTTGCGGTTCCACAAGGGCTGCCGCTATGGTGCCTTGTCGACTCCGACTTGGCGATCCCGGATCTTGCCGGCTCCCCATTGCAAACGAGGAACTATCTGTTCATTAAAGCGACTGCTGGTGTGTCTGAGTGACACAAGCAACTGTCGGGCTTTGGGAGACGGGGTCTCATCTCCACAATCCTCGTTGACTGAAGAGAAAGTCGGTGGCGGGCGTTCCGACAGATCAGTCGAGCGCTCGCCACGTCAAGGAAGTCATTGATTCTGTTACTCAGGCGCGAGGGGCCTATGAGGACGATTCGCGGGCGTTGAACAGACCCGTGCTTGGCTGTTCCAGCCCAGAGATGGTGGCTACGCGCAGCCAAGGTGCGTAGCACAGGGATGTGGACCTCGTAGTGCAGGTGGTTCTTTCGAAAGGGAGTGAAATTATATATGTTGATACGATTCGCAACTAAGCCCTTTTTCCGTGCTGTAGTGCTGTTTTTAACCGTGGTCTTAGTTACCAGCGCACAGACCTCTGTAGTTCCCGCTATCGCTGCAACGGTGAACTCGGCCGCCTACTCGTCACCCATCGCTCCGGGGTCGCTAGTTTCGATTTTCGGATCTAACCTCGCCTCGACCACCCAAAGCGCCAATACCACGCGTCTGCCCACCAATCTTGGTGGCGTTACCGTCACATTCGACGGCGTCGTCGCCCCGCTACTCTTCGTTTCACCAGCACAAATCAACGCGCAAGTTCCGACTAGCATCGCGAACGGAACTGGGCGCATCGTTGTCAGTCAGGTAGTGGTAACGACCGCCGCCGGCTCCAGCGCACCCGCGAGCGTGCAAGTCTACAGCGTGGCACCCGCCTTTTTCACTCAAGATGGGAGCGGCTGCGGTGCCGCGGCGGCACTGAATGTCACAGCGGATGGCGGAACCTCGCTCAATACGCCCCAGCATAGCGTCGCGCCTGGCGACTACATCACCCTCTTCGGCACCGGGCTCGGCGTTCCGATGGCGCCACCAGCTGATGGGGCTCCCGCTACGTCACCAGACGCATTCGTCGAACCAGGAGTGCTTCATTTCGATTGGGCTGCCGATAGCACTACACCATCCTATTCGGGACTGGCACCGAACCTCGCTGGCGCTAGCCAAGTGAACATCCAGATTCCGGCCACAATGCGGGAGGGATGTGCAGTACCCCTGTCCATGAATGCGGGCGCACTGCTGTGGGCTAGCCCCACCGTCACGATCAGCGTGGCCAAGAATCGCGGTCAGTGCTCCGACCCGCCGGTCGAGTCCTACGGCGAGGTCATACTGGAACGGACCATCGCAGTGGGCACGACGAGCGATGGAGCCTGGCGCAACATTGGATGCGAATACTCTGACCGTGCTCACGTGGAAGGGTGGCGATCCGGCATCGATCGTGCGAGTCACGCTGTACGCCAACTCAGATTTGGTCCCGAATCCTCGCAATGTCTGGTACGAGTCCGCCGCCAAGGGATCGCTGTCGCTGGAGGCCACGTGTTCCGGCATGCACCCAAAGGTGTGTTCCTACGGTCTGCCCACGCCGTCTCATAACGCGACGCTGACGATAGATGGGTTGCCGTCGAATGGTCTGGAGCAAAGCGCCCCCGTGCCTGGCATCTCCCAGCCTGTGCGCCTGTCCTGGGCCTACCACTACGTGTTCGGCGGCCTCAGTCTTTCGAACTGAGGTATTTCCGCATCGGGTGGGCCGGAGTCCGCTTATTCTGCTCGCGCGGCCGCTGGCGATAGACCGGTCCAATCCGCCAGTACATGCACCAGCAGCCGTTGCAGGCACCCTTCTCACCGAACAAATCCTGGATGGAGAGCCATAAATCTGGTGTCAGCGGCCGGACTGTCAAGGATCTGGACATCGTATGGGAGAGTTTACCGAACTATTACGTTCGCCCAGCCGCAGGTCCGATATAACTAGTTTAGGACCTCTTATGCTGTATCCCATAGTTCCCAGCCACCCGAAAGGCACACAAGCGCGCATTCTCTTAAGCTCCGTGTTCGGACCCTATGCGCAGGACGACGAGTTCGGGAGCCGGTCCATCAACCCGATGGAGCTCTACCACAACCAGGTAACGCGGGAGCAGGGCGCTTTCTCCCTTCGCATGTTCCACCGCTCGTGGGGCATCATGATGATTCAGTCCAACATCAGTGCTCCCTGCACCGTGATCGACTTCCCTTCCCGCGACGACTTCGAAAAGGAACTGGCAGCCCATCCCTACGACGTCGTCGGCATTTCGTCGATCATCGTTAACATTGGCAAAGTTCGGGAGATGTGCAAGACGGTTAGACGCATCCTGCCCCAGGCCGCCATCGTCATCGGGGGCCACGTCACCGCCATCCCCGGTATCGAGTCCATGGTGGACGCCGATCACTTCGTCCGCGGCGACGGTATCTCCTGGATGCGCCAGTACCTGGGAGAGGATCCGGCAGCGCCTATCATCCATCCGCCGATTGTCTCCGGCTTCAACCTCCACTCCTTTGGCTTGAGAATTCCTGAGCCAAAGGGCCAGGCTGCCGCCACCATCATTCCGTCGGTAGGCTGTCCGATGGGCTGTAACTTCTGCACCACGTCGGCCTTCTTCGGCGGCAAGGGCAAAGTCCTCAACTTCTACGAAAGCGGCCGCGAGATCTTCGACGTCATGTGCGATATGGAAGCACGGCTGAACGTGCGGTCGTTTTTTGTCATGGACGAGAACTTCCTGTTGCAGCGCGAGCGCGCCATGGATCTACTGGCCCGCATGAAGAGCGGCGGGAAAAGCTGGGCCTTCTATGTCTTCTCCTCGGCCAACGCCATCGCTAAATACACGATGGAAGAGTTGGTGGAGCTGGGAATTTCCTGGATCTGGATGGGGCTGGAGTCTGCTCAGGCCGGCTATTCGAAGCTGAAGAATACGGACACGGTTTCGCTGGTAAGGGGCCTTCGCGAAAACGGCATCAAGCTCCTCGGGTCCACCATCGTCGGCCTCGAACACCATACGCCCGAAAACATTGAGGCACAGATTGAACAGGCCGTGGCTCATGACACGGACTTTCATCAGTTCATGCTCTATACGCCCGTTCCGGGAACGCCACTGTATCAGGAGATGAAAGACGCGGGCCGCTTGCTGGATGTCGATCTGGCGGACATCCACGGCCAGTTCAAATTTAACTTCGAGCACGCGGCAATCTCACGGGACGATTCCAAAGCCTTCCTCGACGATGCCTTCCGGCGTGACTTTGAACGCAACGGCCCCAGCATCTACCGCATCTGCCGGACTACTCTCGCCGGCTGGCGCAAATACCGCGACCATCCGGATCCGCGCGTCCGCGACCGTTTCGAATGGGAAGTGAAAGGCCTCAAGACCGCGTACAGCGCGGCGCTCTGGGCGATGGAGAAGAGACTGAAGCGTACTAACGCCGACATCAGCCGGCGCATTGGAGGGCTGCGGAAGGAACTGGAACGGGAATTTGGACCCACCGTGGAACTGATTGCCCGCGTGCTCGGTCCGGTGTTGTGGTGGACGAGCGTGCGCGAGGATCGGGCGTTGGCGCGGGGTAAAACCTACGAACCGCCGATGTTCCTGGAACGCACGAACTGGGACACGGCGATATCATAGAAGCTCTTGCGCGACGAGTTCATTAAACCGATCACCCTGCTATCGCTGGTTCGCAATACTGCGCCGTTCCTCCAGCTTGGTCCCGTGCCGCAAGGCCGTCTCATCGACGCCGGCGCCGGTTCGATGGGCTATCGGGAAGTATTGGCCGGTGCGGAGGCGCTGGACGGCTCTGACGCGGAGGGCGATTAATGGAACGAAGACTATTTCGCCCTTTGCCTGGCCTGCCATCACGCCACTGTCGCCACGTTTGTCCCAACCGATGTCGATAGCAAGATCCGTGGTCTGTTGTGGCTGAAGACGCGCAACGTGGATTCGTTAGAACGCATGTTCCGTGCTGCCTTACGGGCGCACCGCTGGTCATTGGAGGGCATTTCCAAGCGCGCGACGGAACTCGCTGGCGTGGGTCCGGTGAGCGGTCATGATGGTGAGATGCTGAGCGTCTACGCCGGAGCACTTGGATCGTTCCTACGCGTCGGCGCCGCCGATCTCGCCCGTGAAGCAGAAGAGACTATCGTTGCCGAACTGGAGCGCCAGGTGGTGGAGTTCCGCTACGCCGTTACTATTCCCGGCGGCGAGCTGAATGTGCTCCGCTTGGCCGCGTCGTTGACGCACAATGTGGGCGACCTCGACCAGGGCATCAGCTTCTGGCCGAAGTCCGAAGCCTATCGCGCCGCCCGCGCCCGCCTGGCCCGGCTGGCCCATGAGAACAAGACGCCGTTTGAAGGCGCCTATCAGACTGCCGCAGCCATCTACCGGCGCGCCATGTCTGCCGAGGGCCATCGCCATTACCCTCTGCGCGCCGTGAAGCCTCTGCGCCGCTCTCCAGACTACCTGTTACCGTTGGGACCGTTCTTCGACGACTGGGGCGCGACAATCGCCATCCACCCAGGACTGGCGTTGGACGAGCGCGCCGAGGTGATGACCGCACTGGTGCAAGGGTGCCGCAAGATTGAAGGGCAGAAGGGATATTTCCGCGCCCTGGCGGGCTTCGCAGGCGCGTTTCCGGGCAGCATCGACGGCGTCCTCCGGCTGATGCCCGCCGGCGCGCGCGCCGATTGGAAGACTACCGAAGTGCGCCGCCAGATCGCCATTCCTCGAAGCTCCTTCGAGTCGATGATGATGAAGATGGCTCGCGCCTAAAAAGGCGAAACCCGGCGCTTCAGCACCGGGCTTCATCAACAGGTTCTGACCGCACTTACGGTCGCGGCTGGATAGGCGAACTACTTCGCCGGGGCGGCTGCGGGCTTCTTCACTGCGGCAGGCTGCGGGGTGACGGGCTTCGGCGTCGCGGTCGTCGTGGCCGGCGGCAGAGTTGTGCCGGCAGCTGAATTCGCGTCGTACAGCTTAATCACATCCTGGGTTAGATCGATGCTGGGCGCGGCGAACATCACCGGGTTTGGCTGCTGGCTGACGTCAAGCACGACGGTGAAGTTCTGCTCACGGGCCACCTTGTCGAGCACCGCAAGCAGTTTCTGGCCGAGCGCGTTGAACACCCTCTGCTGCTCCTGTTCGAGTTCCGCCTGCGCGTCCTCGGCTTCGCGATTGAATGACTTGGTGCGGGTATCGATATCGCGAACAAGCTTGCTCTTGGCTTCCTCGCTCATCGTGTTCTGACCCTTCTGGAGCTGGTCCCGCAAAGCGTTGATTTCGCCCTGCTTCGATTCCATCTCCTTGCGTTTGGGTCCGAACTTCCCTTCCATGTCCTGCGCGGCCTTCTGCCCATCTTTGGTGCTGACGATCGCGGCCTGAATGTTGATGACGCCGACCTTAGCGGGCGTCGCGGTTTGCGCCGGCGCAAGCATAGCTGCGCCAAGCACGATCACCGGTAAAATCGTTGACTGAACTCTCACTCGTAGACTCCTATTTCTCTTGAAATCCTAACACATGGGTCATTTGCCGCCTAGCGAACATAGATTAGAAGGTCCGGCTGATGGTGAAGCGGAAGACCTTCCTCCGCTCAAAGTACGGCGTGGCCTGGCCGAAACTCGCAATGGAGTTCAGGAACGTCGCATTGTTCGGGAACAACGACCGGTCAGCCACGATCGGCGGCGCCAGATACTCTTGAACCACCGTCGGATTGTAGGCCCAATAGAGACGGAAAGGCGCATTCACCACCGGCATCATAATTTGCAGCTCAAGCCCGGTGGAGGTACGGACTTTCTCCGTTCCGGCAGCGACAATCGCGTTCTTGCCGAAACTGGCTTGCGGGAACTGGCCGTTCAGATTGTCGAGGCGGTCCTGGTTCAATTGCAACTGCTCACTGCGCATGACCTTGTTAAATCCGCCGTCGAAAAACGCCGCAATCGTCACGGGTCCAAAGATCGGGATGCGGTATTCGAAGTTGCCCAGTATCTGCGTGTCGCCACCGGGGAAGATTAGCTGATAGACGGGGATGGTCTGCGTTACCGGTGAGAGAGTCTTCCTGCCATTGACGATGATGTACTGTTGGCGCGCGGAGTAGTCGTCATTCAGGACGTTGATAGTAGCCTGGCTGGGGACGTAGGCGATGGGACTGATGCTCCAGATGTCGAAGCCGCGCACGTCGTTCTCGCCGCCCATGTAAATGCGGTTGAATGGAGGCGCGACTTTCCCGCCATAACCGGTAAGGAAGCGGCCTAACCCGCGCATACCGATGACGTGGCCTTTCTTGAGGCCCTTGCGGAACCAGGTGGCGCTGGCGGTAGGCTCCAGGAGGTTGACGTTGCCGCCGAGGGGACCGCCGGCGTATCCCATGGAAACGAAGATGCTGTGTCCGCGCGAGGGCGTGATGGGATGATCCACCGAATTGTACGTGTACGACGGACTCAATTTGCTGGTCTTGACGCCGGTCAGCTGATTGGCGCCGGCGAGACCCTGGAAATTGATGTAGTCAAAGTACGTACTGGAGGCGGTAGTGAGCGTCGTAATATTCTGCCGGTCGTAGCCGTAGGTAATACCCATACGGGCGAAGCTCCGCTTCAACGGATAGGACAGAAACGTTGTGAAACCGTAGCCGTTCGAAACGTAGTTGAGCAGGTTTTGCTGGCCGAGAGAATTGTAGTACGGGATGAGGTTGCGCCCGGAGAGCAGCGAGACTTCGCGGCCCTGATCGTAGTTGAACCGCTGCGTATAAATGGTGAAGCCGGCCTGCATTGGACGACCCAGGAAGTAGGGCTCAGTGAAGCCGAAAGTGGCGTTGCGAATGCGGTCGCCCAGTTCGGAGTTCAAGCTGAGTGTCTCACCCAGACCGAGGAAGTTGTTGGTGGAATAGCCGAACCCGATGAAGCTGCCCGAAATGCCCGACACGCCGCCATTCAAGCTGACCGAGTTCTTGCCTCGCTCTTTCACCTTCAGCAGGATGTCTACGACGTTGTTGCGGGTATCGCGCGTGATCTGGGCCGATTCCTCTTCCTTCAGCGCTTCGAAGTAGCCAAGCTGGTTGAGGCGGAGAATGCTGACCTGCCAGAGCCGAGTGTTGAAGATGTCGCCCTCGTCAATGAGCAGTTCGCGCCGGATGACCTTGTCGCGAGTAGTGGTGTTTCCAGAGAAATCGATGCGCCGCACGAAGAACTGCTTGCCCTCATCCACGGTCAATGTTAAATCCAGCTTTGCCGTCTGGGGATTTGGGGCGAAGTCTGGTTCCGGCACCATATCGATATAGCCGAAGTTGCCGTACAGCTTGCGCAACTCTTCCAAACCCTTGCGCAGCTTGGCAGTGGAAAACGCATCGCCTTCGGCCATCTGGAAGACGGGGCGCATCAAGGTTTCAGGCGTACGGAATAGTTTGACGCCGATGAAGTTGATCTTTCCCAATTGGTACTTCTTACCCTCTTCCACCGGGATGGCAATGTCGGCCTTGATACCGGGACGATTCGAATAGAAGATGGGCAGTTTGATGCCGCCGCCACCGGTGCGCCGGATGGTGACAGTCTGCTCGCCGATGCGTGCAGTAAAGTAGCCGTGATCCATGTAAAACTGGCGGATCCGCTCCTTGTCCTCTTCCAGTTTCGTGGAGTCGTAGGTCTTGGCGAAGAGGTCTTCAAAGAATATCGAGCGCGGAATTCCGATCGGCTTAAGATTCTTCATCGCGCGTTTGATGACGCGGTCTGTGAACATCTGATTGCCGGTGATGTCGATGATGCCCACCTTCACCTTCGGACCTTCCACCATCTTGAATGTGATTTCGAGCGACGAGGGTGGGATCTGGCGGATTTCCGGGGTCACCGTCGCGTACTGGCGGCCGCGCTCGGCGAGGTACTCCTTCAGTACGACAGTCGCGCGCTGAACTTTGTTCTGATCGAACTGCGATTCCACAGTCAGGCCAACGCGGCGTTCCTTGAAACGGTCGAGGATTTCAGAGACCGTAAGCGATTTGTTGCCGTCGTATTTGATCGACCGAACGACGCGCCGCTCAGTCACGACGAAGCGCAGAATCCAGCCCGCGCGGCCCGCCTCCCGCTCTACGGAGATGTCATCGAAACGTCCCGTATTCCATAAAGCCATGAAGTCGCGTTGGATCGCGTCTTCATCGTAACGGTCGCCTTTTTTACTGAAGATGAGAGCTCTCAGCGTATCTTGCGGCACTCGGCGCGCGCCGCGGAATTCAATGGCTTCGATGACGTTCTGGTTGGATGCCGGCTGCTCTGTGGCAGGCTTCGGCCCTTCCAATTGCGGCTTCGCTCCCGGGGCCTGGGGCGGCTTGGGTGCCTGCTCCTCAGGGGTCACTGGAACTGTTTCAAACGGATTCGCCTTCTTCTGTTCCGCGGGCTTAGCCTGAGGAGCGGGCTGCGCCGGTTCCGGTGATGGCTGTGGCGATGGCGGCGATGTCTGTTGCTTCTGTTCAGGAGACTGCTGCGCGAGCGCGGAAGGAAACTCGGGCTGAGGATTGTCAACCGATCGAGGGGCCCCGGGCAAGGTGGCTGCTGTCGTGAGGAAACAGAAGAAACAGACCAAGAAGGCCTCAGGGCGTCCAGGCCTGCAAAACTTCATGAATCGCGGATTCCTTTCTACTCTGCGCCTAAGGGCAGACGTCCGCACCCGTTCCTGGGTTTCATGCACACAGACATCCGCCACTATTTAACCGAATCCTCTAGTTTAACGGAAACCGCCAATCCCGACAAACGCGGGCGATTCACTTTCCGCACCAATTTGGTGATGAACCACTGCGTACTCCCTTGGGAGTGGTCGCGGCAGGCACTCTCATTCTAGTACGCCGGAAGGGCTAAATGCGCGAGTCAGCACTCTCAACCGATGGGAGTAGCGGGCCAGGCACAACCCATAGACAACATGAGCCGCCAGCATGGTGGAAGGCGCCAGGTAAGACTGAGCCAGAGGAATCCAGGCACGCCATGCGATTGACTGAGAGACCCAGTACCAAATCATCGAAGTGAGCAGCGCCATGGTGATGATCCGCATTGGCGGCAAAGGACGGCGAACCAGACACCCGAAGAGAATCCCGACGGTTCCTGCCAATGCCAGCAGAAGGGCTACCCCGGCAACCGTGACCAGTCCGAAGGAAGCCCGGAAAATCCGGTCTCCATAGAAAGCCGAGGCAAACACATGGGGTACCTTCCAGATGTACTCCCGGTGAAACCAGGCATCGGTGGCGAAACTGATCAGCATGCCCGCGCCACCGACAATACCAGACTCCATCCCGGCCAGGACGCGTAGCGGCAGAACCACGGCATCGTTCGCCGCTGGCGCCGCCTCCACCACCGAAATCGTCCCCCCCGGTTCCTCGCCCCCAAGTCCGGGACCCGCTCCGGGAATCTCAGCATCCATAAAAACAGCCTATACTAGCTGCTGACGTTCTGGAGCCACAGACGCAAAATCCGACAAGTCTAACGATGCAAAGAAAAGTTGTTGTCACTGGTATTGGAGCGGTCAGTCCCAACGGACTCGGCCGGGAGAACTTCTGGCAGGCCACGCGCGACGGCGTCTCAGGCATTGGACCGATCACACGGTTCGATCCTTCCGCGTTCCACGTGCGGATCGCCGGAGAGGTGCGCGGTTTCGATGAGGAGCGCTACCTGCGGCCGAAGGATGTTCCCCACGTGTCGCGTGTCACCCCACTGGCGATAGCGGCCGTGGAGGAGGCGGTGGCCGATGCGGGACTGAACCCGGCGGAGATGTCACGTGAGCAGTTGCGGGAAATTGGCGTCCTTGTCGGTTCCGGAGGCGGCAGCCAGGAGTTCGCCGAGGAGCAGTACAGACTCTACTACCAGGGTCTGGAACGCCAGTGTAGCGTCTATGCCATTCCGACAACCACCATTGGCACACTGGCCAGCGAAATATCCATGCGCTTCGGCTTCCGCGGCTTCAGTCACGTAATCTCAACGGGTTGCACATCTTCCACCGATGCTCTCGGCTACGCATGGCGGCAGATTCAATGTGGCTCCTCAGATGTGATTGTGGCCGGTGGGGTGGATGCTCCCATCGCTCCTCTGATTCTGCGCGGATTCATGCTGATGCGGATTCTTACCGCCCGCTGGAACGACGACCCCGCGCGTGGCTCGCGGCCATTTTCGCGGGATCGGGACGGCTTTGTAATCGGCGAAGGAGCTTGGTTCTTTATCCTCGAAGAAAAGGAACGGGCCATCGCGCGCGGTGCGCACATCTACGGTGAGATCGCCGGCTATGGCTCCACTTGCGAGGCCTTTCACCGCGTGAGGCTGGAGGAATGCGGCGAAGAGCCGGCGCGCGCGATGCAGATGGCTTTGAAAGAGGCGGGAGCGCGGCCGGAGGACGTGGATTACATCAATTACCACGGAACATCCACGGAACTGAATGACCGCATCGAAACGCGGGCGGTGAAACTGGCGTTCGGTAGTCACGCCAAACGCGTGCCGGGCTCCTCGCTGAAGAGCCTCATCGGACATCCGCAAGGTGCCTGCGGCGCCGCCGGTGTCGCCGCCACTTTGATGGCGATGCGCGATGGATGGGCGCCGCCTACACGCAACATCGACGTGCAGGATCCGGAGTGCGACCTGGACTACATCGCGGGAACGGCGCGCAAATTGGATATCCGCTGCGCGGTGGCGAATTGCATTGCTTTTGGCAGCAAAAATAGCGCCATCGCATTGCGCGCGGTTTAGATACTATTCGGGCGCCGTGGTGTGGCCCGACGCGTAGTAATACGAGTGATAGTAAGTGTACTTGCTGTACAGCTCGCCGCGGCGGGCGCCGTTCACCACAATGCCCAGAACGTTGTTCTGGCACAGTGACTGCATCGCGCGCGTAATCGAATCAATCGTCGTGGAACCGAGGCGAACCACGATGATGGTGCCATCGCAAAGCGTTGCCAGCAGGTTGGCATCGGCGGCAAAGAGCAAGGGCGGCGTGTCGAGGATGACCCAGTTGAAGATGGTGGGGAGCTTATCCAGAAGCACCTTCACCTCGCGCAGGTTCAGCAGTTCCAGCGGATTGATCACGGCTTCGCCGGCGGGCATGATGAACAGGTTGGTGCCGGCAATGCGGCGAATAATCTCGTGCAGCTGCGCCTTGCCCATCAGGTAGTCTGTGATGCCGGGTGAGCGATCCACCTGGAAGAGGCTATGAACGATAGGGCGGCGGAAATCGAAGTCCGCCAAAACGGTCAAATTGCCCGCCAAGTGCGATTCGGCGAGCGCTAAATTGACCGCCGAGAAGGACTTCCCCTCCGCCGGCGACGGACTGGTAAGTACCACCGTATGTACCGGCTGCAGGCTCTGCAGGTGGTTTAACCGGGTTCGCAGCGTGCGGAACTCCTCCGTGGGCGCCTCATGCGGCTGGTTGGCGTCGATGAGGTGAGAGTCCGGCGATGGATTGAAGGGGATCTCTCGAATCTTTGCCAGCAGTTCATTGAGAGAATTATCAACCTCAGGGGTGGCCACAGGGGAACTGAGGACCCGTCCCGCAAGTCTCTCCCGCCCGACAGCCGAGGCACCGGCCAGTTCGGCCTTTCGAAGCGCGTCGTGAACTCTGCTCATGTAATTCTCCGTTCCTCTATCGCGCCGTTAGGCGTTGGACACGTAATAGTAGTAGATGGAGCCGGACATCACCATGATGCCCAACAGAAACGCCGTAGACCAGGCTAACCAGGCGAGGCGACGACGGCGCCGCATGACAAGATCGTTTTCGAGCAGCGGAATGCTCCCAAGCACAGCCAACTGAGTATAGGCGCGCACGTCCTTCAGGTTCTTGAGCGAAGTGTCTTTCATTTCTCTCACCCCGGCCATGAACACACCCAACACAAGGCCGATCGCCACGCCACCGAGAACAATGATGTAGCGGTTCGGCTCCGACGGAGTCTGTGGCAATGAGGGCTGATCGAGAATCTCCAGCATTTCGCCCTGCTTGCGGTTCTCCAAATCCGTGGCCGTGGCCGACTGCGACCGCTTGGAGCTAAAATCCTCGTACTGCTGCATGGCGAGGCTGCGTTCACGCATCAGGCCGGTATATTCCTGCTCGCCCACCGGGCTGGACTCCAGCTTGGTGTTAAAGGTTCGGATGTTCTTGTCCAAAGTGGTGATCTCGGTGTGCGTGTGATCGAGATCTTCATCCTTGGTGTGAAGAAGTGTGTCGATGCGCTGGAGGTTGGCCTGCGTATCGCGGATTTCGCGCTGCACCGGCGCGGGAAGATCGATCGGCCTCGTGTCGGCGAGCTTCGCTTTGTCGTCCGCCGCCACCTGAACCTTCTTACGCCTCAACACCGATAACTGCTGCTGGATGCGCTGCACATCGGGATGCGCTTCCTTGTAACGTTCCTTAGCGCTGGCAAGCGCCATCTCCGTACCCTCGATCTCGCGTTCCACCTGCACCATGGCTTCGCTCTTCGGGGGCGTCATACTCACGCTCGCCGGGTTCAACAGAGCGGCCAGTTGGTCCTTTAGGATTTTCTTCTGACCCTCCAGAAGCTGCTTCTCCTGGTTGATCCGGCTGACCGCGTTGTTCAGCGTATCCATGCGCTTCTGCATACTGTCCAGCTGTTGCAGGTTGGTCTGCATCTGATCGGGCAGGCGGCCGAAGTTGTTGATCCGGAAATCGGTGAGCTTCTTTTCGATCGTGTCCAGGTCGCGTTTAGCTGAGTCCAACTGCTCCTGCAAAAATTCTGTCGTCTGGACCGCGGCGTTCGATCGCTGCCGGATGTTCTCATCGATGAATTTGGTAACCAGTTCCTGTGTTACCTTGTGCGCCATGGCGCGATTCTCGTAAGCGAAGGCGACCTGGAAGGCGGAAACGTTGCTGCGGGAGCCACCACCGGTAGCGCTATAGACCGGGCTGATGCGGATGCCGTCCTTCTTCATCTGCTCGACGATATCGTCCATCGGCAGCCGCTTCTGCTCGCGAGGATACAAACCGTAGCTCTGGATAATGTTGGTCAGCGTCGAACGGCTCAGAATGATCTGCGCCATTGAGTTGATGCGCTGCGATAACTCCTGGTTGACGTTGGTAGGGACGTATTTTTCCGGCACCGAGGGTGGCACGACGCGGATGATCGCAGTCGAAACATAGGTATCCGGCCACAGGAAGGCGACCACCACTGCCGCCACCAGTCCCAGAAACGTCGGCCCCAGAATCCAGCTCTTATGCCGCCTCAGTATGTCGATGTAATCCTCGACATCCATGGCGCGGCGCGTTACGGACAGATTATCGGTTGGTTGCATCCCTCATCCTCCAACTCTCTTCACTCAACCCTCGCTAGGGCACGACGATGTGGTCGTCATTTTCCAGCTGGATATTCTGCTCCATCTTCTTGCCGGCGACCACTTCCTTGTAATTGAACTTCAATCTCTTATCGCCACGCATCACGACGATCTTCTTTGAATTGGCGAACTCGCGGAATCCACCGGCGTTGCTCAGCGCATCCAGAACGGTGATCGACGTTACCAGCGGGTACTCTCCCGGCCGGCCCACCTCGCCGATGATGTAATACTTCTTGCTGCGTACTGTCTGTACGGAAACCATCACCTGCGGTCCATTCATCAGCGTGCTGAGCTTCTGATTGATGCTCGCCACAAGCGCCTCGGGCGTCAGCCCACCGGCTTGTAAATCGCCCACCAGCGGAAGGGTGATCTGTCCATCGGGACGCACCGCGACGGGACCGGAGAGTTCCGGCTCCCGCCACACCCGGACCATCAGAATGTCCTCTGGCCCGATGAGGTAGGTTTTGGGATCTACCGGCGCCGCCGCTCCCTTCGCCAACTCGGCCAGATTGTCCGGAGTGTTCTCTTTCGCTTGGACTGGCGCTTTGGAAGGAGCCACCTGCTGCGCCCATAAACCGCTCATCGCAGCGGTTGCCAGGAGCGCCAACAAGACGCGTCCCGCGCTCCAAGAAATCCTACTCATGCTTCTGTCTCCTGCCGAAATCTTCATCTGTTTCAGTTGTTTAAGCCGCAGAAGTCGCGCTTACCCCGATTGTACAACACCCGCTTGGCGCAACCCGCTCCAAGCCGCAACCGGCCGGCATCCTGTTTGGTATGCTCGAAAGGATCAATCTAGTAACCCGAAACACGCGTAAAAGACGCCGTGGGAGTGACCTCGAGATACCCCTATGAAGTACTTTCTGGCCAAGACCGATCCGGAAACCTATTCCATCGACCAGTTTGAAAAGGAAGGCACCACAGTCTGGGACGGTGTCCGGAACCCCCAGGCTGCGAGGGCAATCCAGCAGATGAAACCCGACGATATCGTGTTCGTTTACCATAGCATGGGCAATTCCGCCGTCGTCGGTCTGGCACACGTCGTTTCCGAGGCCTGGACCGATCCGAAAAATCCGAAATCCTGGGTCGTCAAGCTGAAGTTCGTGGAGCACCTGCAACCTCCCACGACGCTGGCTACCATCAAAGACTCTGGACTGTTCGCCGAGTGGGCACTGGTTCGCCAAAGCCGCCTTTCCACCATGGAAGCCCCACCCGCGTTCGCCGCCTGGATGAAGCAGCGTTACCCCGCGTCCTCGCTCTGAAAAAACCCGAAATCTCTCTTCAGCCGGGCATACACTAACGCTATCGGCAAACCAACCACGTTCCAGTAGCATCCATCGACACGATCGACGAATTTCGAAGCCAAACCCTGGATGGCGTACCCTCCCGCCTTGTCCATCGGCTCACCGCTGGCAACGTAGTCGTCGATTTCGGCGTTCGTCATGGCGGTGAACCGAACTTCCGTTTCGGCGAAATCGACAATCTCGCACCCCTCGCCGCGGAGGCAGATTCCAGTGATGACGGTGTGCACCTGGCCGGCCAGCACGCGCAGCATGCGCCGGGCATCGGCGGCATCGGTGGGCTTTTCCAGCACTGCCTCGCCGGCAACCACCGTAGTATCCGCCGCCAGCACGATTTCATCGTCCGCCGATGCCACTGCGTGCGCTTTTTCGCGCGCCAGCCGCGTCACATAGTCACGCGGGCATTCACCCGGCCGGCGGACCTCTGCCACGGCGGCCACGCGGACCTCAAACGGCAGACCGGCGTTGCGCAGGATCTCCCTCCGGCGCGGTGACCCCGAAGCCAGAACCAGACGCCTCATTCCACCCGACAAGAGCATAGTGATCTCATCATCCCCGTTCCTTCCGCGATGGGGCAAGCCGGAACCACCTACCCGAGCCGCTACAATACCAACATGACCGTTGAGATAGAAGGCGTTCCGCTGCACCTCGCGCACCCGGACGAGTTGACTGTGCGCTGGGTAGGGCAGGAAGAGGTCTTGCGCCAACTGCTGGCCTCCTGGCTGGTGGTGGACCCCAAAGACGTGCCGATGAATCCACGGCTGGTAGGAAAGCCGGGCGTGGGCAAGACCACGCTCGCCTACGCCGCCGCGAAACGGCTCGGCCGGGAGATCTACATTCTCCAGGCCACCGTCGACACCCGGCCCGAAGATCTGTTGATCACACCGGTCATTGAAGGCGCCGGTAAACTGCGCTATGTGGCCTCTCCGCTGGTGTCCGCCATGATCCGCGGTGGCATCTGCATTCTGGACGAAGGCAACCGCATGAGCGAAAAGAGCTGGGCCAGCCTGGCGCCTTTGCTCGATTCGCGACGCTACGTGGAATCGATCGTCGCAGGTATTAAAGTACAGGCACACCCGCTCTTTCGATTCGTCTCCACCATGAACGACGACTCTTCCACGTTCGATTTACCCGAATACATCCACTCCCGCCTGCAACCGCAGATCTTGATTGACTTCCCGGAACGTGACGAAGAATTCGAGATCCTGCGCGAGAATCTTCCCTTCGCCGAAGACCGTATCCTCCAGTACGTGACCGACTTCCTGCAGCAGGCGCACACCGCCGACGAGCGATACACCGTGCGCGATGGAATCAACATCGGCCGCTACGCCATCAAGCTGGGAGACCCTTCCGTAGGCGGGTTGCCGGTCTCCCGCGCTCTTCATACGGCGATTCTCGAGACACTTGGTGAAGAGGCCCTGCGGTATGTCCCGCGCGCCTGATCTGCCGCCGCCGGATGCCGGTGGCCTGCGGCGAGGCAACCTCACCTACTTCCCGGTTGCTCCGGGCAGAGTGGAGTTCGCCATCGAAGTGCGAAAAGCGATACTCCGCCACCGTCCCTCGGTGGTAGCGATCGAACTGCCGGGGTGGCTGCAGGAGAGCTACCTGGACGCTGTGGCCCGCCTGCCCCAGATCACCGTTCTTGTCTATCCGGATCCGCTGGACGACGAGCGCGCTATCTACATCCCAGTGGAGCCGGCCGACCCCTTCACCGAAGCCGTCCGTACCGCCGTCGAGATCGGCGCCCACATTGAGTTCATCGAGCCCTCGTTACAGGAGCGGCCCCATCTGCCTGACCGCTACCCGGATTCTTACGCCCTCAACGGCATCGGGCTGGACCGCTACGTCGAGGCCTATCGTGTCTATCCGCAACCCCGTACGGAAGAGACCGCCGAGCACGCCGCCGGCATGGCTTGGAAGTTGCAAGGCGCCGATCCTCTGGCGAACGTCCTGGTAGTGATTTCGCTGAACCTCCTCGACACCGTTCTCGATGCCATGGAGGTGCCACAGGAGGAGCCGGCGAAGAAGCGCCGCGCGAAACCGGAATTGATCAACCCGCATCCTGACTGCCTGGCGGAAATCACCATGGAGTATCCCTACCTCCAGTTCCGCTACGAAGAGTTTCGCGACTCCCTCGATTTCGAAGAACCCGCGGTCTCATCGGGCACGGTGGACCGCCGTCGCGTGCAATTCGAAGTACTGCGCGATGCCGAACAGTCGTACGTGAAGAACACCGGTGACAAGATCAATCACTGGCAGCGGCGATTGATGGCCCGTTACACGCGCAACCTGGCTAGCCTCGGCGGAGATTTGGTGGCCAACCTGTTCGATCTCACCGTCGCCGCCCGGTCCATTGCGGACGACAACTATGGCTGGGAGGTTTGGGAGACTGCCAACCGCTATCCTCCCCAGTCGGCCGACAGCGACTTGGAAACCGTTAACCTGGCCGGCGATGAAGTGTTCCTGAATACCAAGCGCCTGCGGTTGCGGCGCCGTCTGCCCCGTCCCAAGCAGCGCATGAAACCGCGCGGTTTGAAGGGCCACAAGAAGGAAAAGAAGGCAGGCGAATGGGCAGAGCAATTAGATGGCAATTCCATCTGTTCGTATCCGCCCGAAGATTTGGTCATCGAGGACTACGGACGGTTTCTGAAACATAAGGCAAAGAGCCTGGTAAGCGAAGAACGAGTCCGGGTGGAACCGTTTACGACGTCCGTTCTGGATGGCGTTGATATTCGCGAGACCATTCGCAACTGGCACGAGGGTAAGATTTACGTGCGCCAGTTTGACCGGTTGTCAGGCGAAGTCGGCGCCGTGGTAATTATCTTCGACGACGATCCGGAAGATCGCTACCAGTACCTGACCACGTGGCTGGGCGAGAACCAGAACGAATCGGATATGGCGTTCTACTCCACTTATCCGTTCGACCATATGGTGGGACCCGGAATCGGCCGCGCCGAGTATGGCGGATTGCTTATGACGTTGCCGCCGCGGCGGATGTTCGATGTGTGGGGCGACCCGGACTACGATCTGGCGGAGAACAAGCCGGAGCGGCTGTTGCTGGCCGCCCTCGATTACTCCGTGCACCGTCACGTTGTCTATGTCGCCGCGCGGCCGCCGCGCACGATCTTCCGATCAATAGCCGCGCAGATGGGGCGGTCTATTCTCTATGTTCCGGTCGGGCAGCTGTCGCCCACAAAACTGAAGAAGGTACGCGTGGTTCACGTCCTCGATGGCAATGCCCGGCGTTCAGAAGCCAAAGACTTCATCTGGTGAACAGACTTAGCGGCTGAGCCGAAGTACGCTCGAAGCGATGACCGCAAAAGCCTGATTCAACTGCGCCGTGTTGGGCGAGTACACGTAGAGCCCGCGCGGTCGCTCGGAGTCGCCGCCATAGGTGTCGGTAGACGAACCGTCGTTGGAAAGCCGCGTCATGAACTCGGTGTCGGGTGGGTTGCCCGGGTTGCCGCCAAGGCCGATGCAATAGATCACCGGATTGTACGTAGAGTCAGACCGAACGCGGCGGCCCTGGTCGTCCGCGGCGTTGGTGGCGGCGTGATTGACGGCAATTGGCCTGTCCACACGAATCTTGCCTGCATACGGATGGCCTACACCTGAAGGATAGTAGTCCAGACTGTTGTCACTCTTGTACCCGCTGGTTGCGTTCCCGTAGATGTCGGTTGGGGGTATGTAGGCAAGGTCCCGACGAATGTGGAGCGGATCCGTACGGAACGCGCACGATGTGCCGACCGTAGGGTTCGCCTCTGCCGGGTTGTATTGCAGCGGGCCCGCAGTGGCGCCTGTGTTGGCCGAACTTCCATAGTCGGCGATGAACCCTCGATACGTGGGCAAACTGGCCAGCCCACCGACGCCCTGGTTGAACCAGTTCGGATTCCACGCCGGCGCGTTGTAAGTGCGCGAACCTTGTCCATTGTTACGGTCGAAGGAATTGCCATTGGTGTCCTTGCATGTGCTCGGCTCCATATTGCACGTGTTACCGGGGTTGTTGCAAGGCGAAGGAAAGAAGGTTCCTACGCTCGTACCGGTGTTGTTGCCGTAGCTCAGAGTGGTTCGCATGCGCAAGGGAAAGTCGGCGGTGAGAGCCGTCGGCTGGCCGTCGGTGAAGAACACCATGACATTCAGTGCCAGCGGTTCATGCAGGTTCGTGATTTGCGCATACGCGTTGTTGATTGCCTGGGCGGTCCCTGTGCTACCGCTACAGGAGAGAGCCGTGATCTTAGACGGAATCGTGGCTAGGAAATTCGTTGTCGGCGCCTGTTCCAACGTCCACGCGCCGTTGAAAGAGACCAATCCGATGCGGTCGCGGCCGTTGGCGAAATAACTGAGGAACGTCGCAGCGTTCGACTTCATAGCAGTACACGGCTTGACTGTCGAGGTATCGGCCATCGACCCGGATTTGTCCAGCACCAGCACCAGATTTACGTTGCGGCGAGTGGCGGTGCCTAGTGCGCGAACTGTAGGCGTGCCGCCCCGAAGAAGACGCATGAAGTAGATGGGCGCCTCGACGGAGGTAGTGACAGCCACCTGCAGCGTTGCGTAGTCCAGATAGGTGAGCGTTGTCGAGATGCTGGAGTTCCTCGTCCCCATGTATCCGTTCGGGAAGTTTGAGAGATAAAAGGACCGCGCGCGGCTGATGGCGATGTTGTTCTGTTCCGTGACCGACTGCCCCAGGTTCAACGACCGCGCCGCCGCCAGCGCGGCTGCGTCCGAAGCGGCTGTCATCTGCGACTTGACTACGTAGAGGACGCCGGCATCGATGGCAAGACCGACGCCCGGCAACACCACTCCCAGCAGTAAAGCCGTGATGAGTATGGCGATTCCCTTCTCGTTCTTCCGTCTGCGCACGTCAAACTCCTCTCTCAACTGATGTACGGCCTGGCGCGTATGGGCTGACCGGAGCGAAAGCCTGGAAGATTTAGGTCCGGGGTCAGAAATACCGACTCAGAAATGAAAGCCATCTCGCCGCCCGCCAGTACAAGGTCGGAAGGCATGCTTGAGGCGATGGCCGAAATATCCTTCAGGTAATTAACGGCCGTGAGGCTGCCATCTGTGCCGACTATGCCCGAGTTGGGCGTCCCATATTTGCTTCGAACAGTCCCCCCGGTGGCAGGAATCACCAGGTTTGGATTGCCGATGAGGATCCTTTTGAGGAACACCGTCCGGTGGTAGTTCGGGCACTGCGACGTCGTCAGTCCCCCGGCCTGGCACTGCGCATCGTCGATATACATGATTTGTGACAGGATCACCACTCCCTGGCCGCCCGTGCGCGTCATCCCCAACCCCTTTGCCGTGCGCACCACCAGATCCTGATTGGCGGGAATCGAGAGGTCGATGTACTTCAGAAACAGAACACCCGCCGTGCGGCACACCTGGCTCACCTGGAGCGATTTCATCAGCGTCATGCCGACTTGAAATGAACTCAAAAGCAACGGCGTCAGGAAGACGAAGCAGAGGGCGAACTCAATGAGCGTATTGCCCTTCCGGCCCCTATTTCTTTCAGCTTGCCAGTGAGTCATAAACTATCTCGCAGGCGGCGTCTGATTACCCACCGGCAGGCCCTGCATGACATCGGAACTGGAGGCGGAAAGGGCCAGCGGGCTGTGCCGTCTGTGCGTCTGATCCATGTCGGGCGATAACGGGGCCAGCCACGACCAGGGGAAACTCACCACTGCCACTTCCACGACGTTCCCCGGAAAGTTGCTATTCGCTCCGGTCACCGGAGTGGTCAGGTTGGAAGGTAGATAGTAGTTGATCTGAATACAGGAAATCTTGCTTCCACTCAGGAACCCCAAGGCACGGTTCTGCACAACGTGCTTGATCGATAAATCGTGACCTTGTCCCGTCTCAGTCTGATAAGTGATCGCGTAGCGCACCCCTTCGCGCACCGCAAACTGAAACGTGCTCTTCAGAAATATGACCAGCGAGAAGTCGAAGATGGCGAAAATCATCGCCATCAACGGTACAAGTACCAGCACCGCCTCCACCATGGCGTTGCCGCGCTGGCCGCGCCGTTTTCGTCC
>JBDTMC010000089.1:0-20827 GCA_039934475.1 Bryobacteraceae bacterium
TTTTGTCGTTGAGTCCGGTAACATTCAGCAAAACACGAATCTGCTGTCGGATGGACTCAACGTCTTTCGGCGCGCCCTGCGGATCGGTTTCTTGTGGCGGCATTAAGCCGCTATCATAACCTGAATAGCGGCGGCGATTTTGGTCAGGAGATGTGTGCTCAACCAATTCACAACAGGAACCGCAAGCCCATCACCAAACAGGTGGTACGCATCGTTATAGTTCTTTGGCAACGGGTAATCTTCCGGGACACCCATTAGCCGTGCCGCTTCCCGTGGCGACAATAATCGGGAGCGGATCTTGCTCCCCTCGACGACAACAATGGTTTGACGGCTAGAACCGCCAACGGGTGTCCTAAGACAGCCCGCAATCTGATCAAACCGGATCTCGGCCCGTTGAACCTTCACTCCCTTTTCGTTCGGACGAATTCTCCGATAGACAGTGCCAACAATCTCCCCTTTCAGCAGTTGAGCCTTTCTCAACTTTTCCAAATGGAGCGGCGACATCAAGCTGACAATGTGATCCGTCTGCTCCTTCGTGTGCCATTCCACGTTGGTTGGCTGGTCTTCGATCAGGCTGGCAAAGGGTGAAACGGGTTCTTTCGGGATTGGGAGGTTCCACCAAATCCAACGATCCTGTAGTTGCTCCGGCAAACGCTCGAAAGCGAACCGCAGCGATTTCGTATGCCAAGGTTCCTCCGGATCGGACAACACCAATTGGGAAGGCAGAGAGACTTCTTCATGCACACCCACGATGAAAAGCCGTGGACGGGAGTGCGGCAGAAATCTTACGGCATCCATTACGAGCCCACCGACCCGATATCCCTGTTCTGCAAAAGCGCCGATGATGGTTGCGAAGTCCCAACCCTCATGCGATGTGAGCGTGCCAATCACATTTTCCAAAACGATGATCTGCGGAACTCGACCAAGGTTCATCATGCTACTCATGAGCTTCCAGAATGGCTTGAAGGTGCCGCTGCGATGCCCACCAAGTCCAGCACCGTTCCCGGCAAGCGAAAGATCTTGGCATGGAAACGAACCCCAAACGAGCGTGGGCGTGCCCGGAAGATCTCTGGCCTTAAGCTTTGCTACGTCTTCCACGTGCATTTCGCCATCGCCAAAATATGCCCGATACGACGATGCCTTCTTGTCGCAAATGTCGTTTGAAAATGTGCAGCGCCAGTCAGAACCCAAGCCAAGCCGTGCCATCCCGCCACCAGCAAAGAACTCGAAAAATTGGAACTGCTTTGGTTCCATTTGGCTGAAGTTTACCGTCCTGCGTCTATTGAAGTCCACATCCCTGATATCGGTAGTCTGCGCCATAATCTGCACCCCACCGTGCGTTCAATCTTCTATTCTGACACTTTCTTCGGCCGCTCCATCAACGAGAGCGCCCGAAGCAACTTGCCCATCCCTCAAGGAGTTCGATCCACAACTTCATATCCATGGCCCGTGATGATCGCGATCAGGCGTTGATTTTAAACTGCTCAGCGTGAGGCGGTAGAACACAATGTCAAATCGATGCCGCTCGTTCCGCAAATCTGGATCACCGGGACTAGGGCGCGGCGGATTGCGCAACGTCGCGGGTTATCCGATCCAAGATTTCGTGGCTCGTGGAATCAAACCATACCAAAGCGGACTAAGCTATAGAGCCGTTCTGGCTCAAGGACCGACCAAATAACCGCCCCTGTATCGAGCAGGATGGGGCCGCTCGGATATTCGGGTATCATCGGCCTTCAATAAACGTGGCCGCTTCTTCATCCGTCATCGCTCGGAAGGTATCAGGCTGCGGGGTGGGTGCGCTGCCACGTCCGAGACCAAGCGTCCCGGCGTCCAGGAACCTTGACGCGCTCCAGTCGTACAACAGGACGGCCGTCCCGGGCGATGATCACTTCTTCGCCGCCCTCCGCGAGATCAAGAAGGCGCGCCAGATCAGACCTCGCATCTTGCAAGTTGTACAGCATGGCTCTTCTTTATGCTACACCGCCCACTCGCTGAGCTCGGCTGTCGCGACTTCGATGTAATCTTGCGGGGGCAACGCGTCCACCGGCAGGCCGTCGTGCCACAGGGATAGCTGAAACCGTACGGGCTGGCCAGGGATGAAGCCCAATGCGTCCAGACGGATCTTGCCCTCCAGGATGCGGAGATAAGCGAAGTGGCTGGTGTCGCCGTCGTCGCTTACCACGGCTCCATCCGCGAACCGCAGCATCACCTGTTTTTCACGGATGGGTTTTGTCGTGGTGAACACGCGAAGGCGCACCTCCATCTTCCCCACATCCTGGGAAAATGCCGGTTCAAAATCGACGCGCACGTAGAGACCGGCGCCGTCACTGCCATAGAACAACTCACGGATCAGAAAACGCTGGCCATGCATGGCGCCCGATCGTCCGTCCACGCGATAGTTGCCAGCGCCCATCCACTCGAAGTAGGAACTGATCTCGCCATCAATTACGGGCTCCACAGCAGAAGTCGGCGCTTCGTGAAACGCCTTCACTGGAACCTTTAGAAGCGGGCGCGACAACTCTTCCGGCGGATTCAATCCAAGACAGCGATAGACGTTCGCCAAGTGGTCGCGGTACAGCTGATCGAACTCCGGGCGGTTGTCCGAGTCGTGCTCCGGGCCATACCACCAATTCCAATCGCTGCCTTCGGCGATCAGTAATTCTTCGAACGCCAGTTGCTTCCGCTCTTCGGTAAGGGCGCCGGCGTTGGGACCGCTGATCGTTTGCTCGTAGGTTTGGCGCGCGCGCAGCAGGTATTCCCACGCCTGGTTGTCTTCCTCGGCGCCCAGCCAGACGTCGAAGTTCGCGTTGATCCACGAACCGGGCATCACGTGGTCGATCACCGCCGGTTCGCGCCGCGAGAGGGCTTCGGTAACCGTGAGTGCGTTGATCTGCGGGTCGCTTTCGATCTGCCGGTACAGCTCACGAAGAAACGCGCGGCCACTCTTCTCGTAGTATTCCCAGGCGTTCTCGCCGTCTAGAATAATGGGCACCACCGGGCTCTCTCCGCGGGCCAGCATGCCGCGGCAGTTTTCGCGGACGCGGTCCAGAAAGTGACGCGCGGCGTCGGCTGGTTCCATGCGCGAGTAGACGAAGCCGATAAGGTCGCTCAACAGGTGATCGCGGAACAGGCAGTGCATTTCGCGGCCGTTGTGCCGCCATACCCACGGACGGTAAGTCTGCTCCACTCCCGCGCTTTGTCCCAGGGTCCGCGCCAGCACTCCATTGTCGGTAGCGAACCATTTCAAGCCCAGATCGGCGGCGATGGTGAGGGCCTCATCGGACACTGAACCTTCCGATGGCCACAATCCCTCAGGAATGCGCCCGAACTTCTGCTGTATGTATTCCTGTGCCCGCTGTAATTGCAAGCGCGCGTCCTGCGGATAGCGAAATCGCGATGGAAGCGGGACGTTCGGATGCGAGACTTCGGCAATCGCGGTATCGCAGACCAGCGGCAGGATGGGGTGGTAGTAGGGCGTCATCGAAATCTCAATTTGCCCACGGCGCGCGAACTCCTGGTAAACAGGAATCACCTTCGCGCAGATTTCGATCTGCTTGCGCCCCATCAACGCCTGGTCATCCAGAGTGTAATTCCGCTCCTTCTCTACCAAGCGGCGAACTTCTTCATCGTGTTCGAGAAACTCCTCATCGAACCACGCCAGTTGCGAGAGTACCTGCAGGTCACGCATCGATTGCGCGCCAAAGAGCCGGCGCCCGCGCTGGGGATTGCGGTCAGCGGCCAGCCACGCTTCGTACAACTCGGCATAGCGCGGGTACCGATGGATCAATCGCGACACATTAGCCTGGAAGAAATACTGAAGAATGAAATCCCGCTCTTCGTCGGTCAGGTCTTCGGCCGGTCGCAAGGCACGCTTAAAGAAGATGTCACTGGCCGTGCCTGAGGCGTATTCCTCCAGCTGCACCATCATCGACGGGACAAGGTTAAACGTCTGGTGAATTTGTGGAAAGTCTTCCAGCACCTTCACCATGCCGTAGTAGTCTTTCAGGGCGTGCATGCGCGTCCACGGCAGCCGGTACTCACCACTCACCAGGTCCTTATAGAAGGGCTGGTGCATGTGCCACACGAAGCAGACGTAGATTTCCGCCATTACACTTTACTTGCCGAAGATGCTGCGCACGGGCGCCGGGGCGGGCGTGCCGCGCATCGCCGTCCAAATCTCCCCATTTAACTCATCGTCATCCGCGCGGTCGGCTTCAGTGAAATCCATCTCGGTGTGGCGCATAGCGGCGCTATTCTGCGGATTGCGCGACGTAGTATCGATGCGCGGCTTCTCCGCGGTATAGGGATCGGCGTTCGGCTGGCCGGAAAAAGCAGCCCACATCGGACGCGCGGCGGCGTCAAACTGCGTCATCGGGCGCAGACCCAGAATCAACTCCATCGTCCTCAGAACGGAGGTCGTGTTGTACATCGTGCTATCGACGACTCCGCGGCGGGTGTAAGGCGAAAGGACGAAGACCGGCGCGCGGTGCGAATCCACGTGGTCGGGTCCGTTTTGGGCATCGTCTTCGATGACAAAGATCGCCGTCTTGGCCCAGAACCGGCTGCGCGACAACGCCTCCACCACCTGGCCCAGCGCGTAGTCGTTGTCGGCCATTAAAGCACCCGGCGTGTATTTGCCTGCCGCGATGCCGGCCGTATGGTCGTTGCCGATGCGGAGCAAGGTCAACCGCGGCATTCGGCCTTCTGATTCGAACCGCTTCAGATCGTCGAGGTATACCTTCACGCGGTCCGTGTCGAAGTAGTTTAGGTCGAACGAGCGGAAGTTCATTGACGTGTAAGGCCGTAGCGAGGGATCCTTCACTTCCTTCACCTGTGGCGCTCCGGCCCCGCCCGCCGTCTCCAGGTTCGTCACCCACCAGCCGTAGTTGCGGATGGAAAGCCCGATCGCCAGCGCATTGGTCCAGAGGTAACCCGCGGGTGGATACGTGGCCGGATCGCTGCCTTCGTAGTCGTAGTGTTTGCGGCGCCCGGCATAGCTGTTCGGCCACAGCTTCTGCACGTAGTCAGTAGCAATGGCGGATGAGGACCAGTTATGACCGTCGGCGCTGACGTCGGCATTCACATAGAAGTTGTCAAAGAGGACAAACTCGCGCGCCAGCTTGTGATGGTTGGGTGAGTAGCGTTCCCCGAAGAGGGCCAGGGAAGGGTCGCTGTTGCCTTTGCCGACGTCCCCCAGTATCTGGTCATAGGTGCGGTTTTCCTTGAGGATGTAAACGACGTGTTCGATGGGCGAGGGTTGGCCTTGCGCCGAAGGGATGGGATTTCCCGCGGGAATAGATGCGTCATCCAACAGCCGGTCGCGATACGGCGAGTTACGCATTACGGTCTGCGTGAAGGCGTCCAATTGCGCGTCGTCGAACGGCTCCACCAGCGACAGCGTGCCGGTTTGCAGCACGCCCACGTACTGATCATTACGAACACCGAGGTGGCTACGCTCCACCGATTTCATGGGATTCGGCCCCCCAGGGTTGGGATACGAACGTCCGCCGCGGCCATTCAGAATTGCCAGTTGGCCGCCGGGCAGCACGCGCGCCGCCGTGGGATACCACCCGCTGGGAATGAAGCCGAGGACCCGCCCGCGCGGCCCGGCGACATCCGCCACGGCGACGGCGTTTGCATCGGAACACACCACGAACAACTTACTCTCATCCTCATTCAACGCTAGTGCGGAGGGCGTCATGCCGAAGGGCTGGCGCGGTGTCATGGCGACATTCAGAGTCTCTACCAGCGTCAGATCGCGCGCTTCGGTGAAGCCGAGAACATAGACCTTGTTGGTATTGGCAGCGCTGACAAACAGGCGTGCCATCCACGACGGGGCTTCCTGGCCGTCCTCGACGATAGTCTTGCGCCCGCGCCACACCATGTCTGTGGGATGCGGACCGAGGCGAGCGGTGGTCAGGATCTGACCGTTACCCGTGTCGTGCTGCAGCACCGACCCATCGGCCCAACTGGAGACAAAGAACGACTTGCCGTCGGGGTGGAAGAGGATCCGATAAGGACGCCGGCCCGTCTTCCAATGCTCAATCACCATGCCTGATTGCGGATTGATGACGGCGATCTCATTGCGATAGAGCGCGGCGGCGTAGATCAGGCGCCCATCGGGCGACATAGTTACATCGCCGATGAAATCCTCCCACTTCCGGTCCGCTGGCGGGACAACGGGGAACGAACGCGCCGGCGTCAGGGTGCCGTCGGCAAAACCAAACTCATACACAGTGGCCGTGGAACCGCCGCCTACGTACAACATCGTGCCATTGGGAGAAAGCGTCATCCCCAGCCACGCGTCGGCCACGGGTGTCGTGCTCACCTCGCTCATGGTCTTGGTTTCCAGCACGGTGATGGAAGGCGGCAGGTAACCGCCGTGCAACACCAGCAGGTACTTGCCGTCCTTCGACGGCACAGACGTCATTGGCAAGGTGCTGAGCGGAACCTGCCGCCCGGCGGGCCGCAACATCCATCCAGTGTTCAGCAGGACACTGCCATCCTGCCGCGGGCCCACGCGCTCCGGTGGCGCAGGCTGCGACGTCAACATCCACGACATGGCGCACAAAGCGGCTACCGCAAGCGCGAGCTTCATTCAGGCTCCTCGTTCTAATCCCAATCACTCGAAGAATCGTTGTGCGATCGGCATACGGCGTCCCATGCCAAACGCTTTGGTGGTGACTTTCAACCCGGGCGCGGCCTGCTGCCGCTTATACTCATTGCGGTCAACTTTGCTCACGATGTCCCGCACCAGGGACTCCGGCAGATTCTGTTCCAGGGCGATACGCGCCGGTGGTTGATACTCTTCCACGTAGGCGCGCAGAATGCCGTCCAGCACGTCGTAAGGCGGCAGCGAATCCTGGTCTGTCTGATTCGGACGCAGCTCCGCCGAGGGAGGCTTCACGAAGACACTCTCTGGAATGGCGTTGGCATGACGACGGTTGGCCACGCGCGACAGTTCGTACACCATCGTCTTCGGCACGTCGCTGATCACGGCCAGGCCTCCGCACATGTCGCCATACAGGGTGCAATAGCCGACGGCGATCTCGCTCTTGTTGCCCGTAGTGAGAACCAGCGCGCCCCACTTATTCGAGAGGGCCATCAGCGTGACGCCGCGTAGGCGCGCCTGGACGTTCTCTTCGGTGACATCGCGCGCCGCGCCGTGGAAGATGGGATCAAGCACGCGCAGCATCTGCTCATACCCGGCCGTGATGGGCGCCACTTCAAACTGAATGTCGAGGTTCTGCGCCATGGCGCGTGCGTCGGTGATGCTGTGGTCGGAAGAAAACGGCCCGGGCATCGCCACACCCACCACGTTCTCCTTGCCCACGGCGTCTACGGCAATCATCGCTGTAAGAGAGGAATCGATGCCTCCGCTCAATCCGATCAGCACACGCTGGAAGCCGCACTTGCGCAAGTAATCGCGAGTGCCCATCACCAGCGCCTCATACACGGCTTCGGGTTCGTCCTCCAGATTGCCGCGTTGCTCGCCAACCCCGGACGTAGTGTCTACCATCACCAGCGCCTCTTCAAAGGAAGGCGCCGACGCGATGATTTCGCCGCGGGCGTTCATGGCGAAGCTGGATCCGTCGAACACAAGCTGGTCGTTGCCACCCACCTGGTTCACATAGACTAACGGCACGGCATGACGGCGCGCCGTGGCGGCGAAGACATCGCGTCTTAATGCCCGCTTGCCCATGTGGTACGGCGAACCATTGATACTGACGATCAACTCCGCCCCGGCGTGGGCCAAATCTTCTACCGGATCCTTCTGGTACATCCGCCGTTCCCAGAACTGCTTGTCGTTCCAGGCGTCCTCGCAAATCGTGAGCGCGGTGCGGCCCCACAACGATTGCGAATCAGCGGGCCAGAAATACCGCCCTTCGTCGAACACATCGTAGGTGGGCAGCAGCATTTTGGTTTGGCGAAAAACCGTTTCGCCGCCGCGGAGCACCGCCGCGCTGTTGGTGGCGCGCTTGCCGGTATTGGCTTCAGCGCGGCCCACGTAACCGGCAATCACAGCGAGCGGGAGGCCGGCCGTCTCCTTCGCCAGGCGCGCCAGTTCGCATTCCACGCGATCCAGGAAGCTTGGCTTCTCCACCAGGTCACGGGGCGGGTATCCAGTCACCGACAGCTCAGGGAACACCATCAACTCAGCGCCCTTCGCGGCCGCGTCACGACTGAAACGGACCATCAGATCGACGTTCCCGGCCAAGTCGCCCACCGTCGTATTAATCTGACCCAGCGCGATTTTCATCTGAACCTCCATTGTACTAAGCGGGCTTGCTATACTCGCCGCTGTCATGGAAAGCACGGGTCTGGATGCACGGGAACGCTCGGCCTTGGCCAAGCTTCTGGAATGGAGTGCGGGTGAGTTGCTGCGTCACGCGGTTGCACTGAAGGATCACCAATGGCTGTTCCGGCCGGAACCAGCGGCATGGTCTCTGGCGCAAGTCGTAGAGCACCTGATCTTGACCGAACGGGGCATCACCGCGCGGCTGGCCGCCCTCACGGAGAAGTATCCTCCCAGCGCGGCTCGCCAAAATGAGACCGCCGGCAAGGAAGAGCTGATTCTGCGCACCTTGCCCGATCGCAAGACCCCGATGGCGGCTCCATCCATTGTCGAGCCACACCAGGAAGGGCCCCTACTGGTGACGTTGGAGGACTTTCTCGCACTCCGCAATCGGAGTATCGCCTACATTCGCACTACAACTCATGACCTGCACGGTTACTATTCCAATCACGCAGCGCTGAACGTGCTCGACGGATATCAGTGGTACCTGCTGATTGCCGTTCACACGGAACGCCACGCCGCGCAGATCGCCGAATACAAGTCTCATCCCGGGTTTCCCGCGTGACCATTACTGACCAGGAACGTTCGACCTTGACCACTCTCTTGGAAGCAAGCGCGGCTTCGGTGCGCGCGGCTGCGGTTGATCTTTCGGAATCGCAGTCCAACTTCCGCCCTACCGAAGGGGCGTGGTCGCCATTGGAAGTGCTGGAGCATCTGGTTCTGATTGAGCACGGTATCTTCCGCGGTGTCGGCCAGTTGCTCGCCATGCCGGCGCAACCGGAGCTGAAAGTGGAAGTAGCAGGGAAGGACGAAACGCTCATCAACCTGGTACCGTTGCGGCGGCGGCGCGCGCCATCGCCAGAGATGTTTCTGCCACCGGCCGTTTGCCGTCCCCTGCCGGAAGCGTTGGCGGCGTTTGATCTTTCCCGCGCCATCACTCTCGATTTCGCGCGAACGACACAGGCTGACTTGCGCTCGCACTTTAAGGAGCACTTCGCGTTAAAGCTGATGGATGGTTACCAGTGGCTGTTGTTATTGGGTTCACACGCGCAACGCCATGCCGCGCAGATCAGGGAAGCGCAAGAGCATCCGGACTATCCGGCGCGTGCCACAAGCAGCGGCTTACCGTAGATTTGATGGAATGCTTCCGCCGTGCACTCGGCGGCCCACAACTCCAGTCCTACGTCTTCTTTGGAGATCAGTTGGACGAGAACGCCGCTGCTGGTGAGTTCGCACTCCACGTCCTCCACGCGCTGTTCGCGACCTCGATCCAACGCATCCGCCAAACGCAATAGCGGAGCCAGTAGCTGCACCACGCGCCGGTATTCCGGAGCAAGCGCCTGATAATCCGTGTGTCGCGGACCTGGCATCGACTTGCGATGGTAGCGGCACAGCATCGCTACCAGGTGCCGCTCAAGGTCAGTGAAACCCGGCAAGTCACTGTTCGCGACAATGTACTGCGAATGCTTGTGATGGCCGGTGTCGCTGATGAGGTGGCCGGTGTCGCGCAGCAGCGCGGCGGCTTCCAGCAGGCGCTCATACTCCAGGCCCAGATGGTGCAGCGGCCTTAACGCGCCAAACAACTCATGCACAAAATGGGCTACGCGGCGGGCGTGCTTCAGGTCAACTCCAAATCGCCGCGCCAGGTCCTCAACGGCGCGCCGCTGGTCGCGGGAAAGGCGAGTCAATTCCTGCCCTACACCGCGCGCTGCCAGGTCGGCAATCACGCCGTCACGCAGTCCAGCGGCACAGTAGTAAAGCGCCGGCAGGTTCAACGATTGCAGCACATGCAGGAATACCGCGACGCCGGGAACGATGATCTCCGCGCGCCGCGGGCCGATACCGGTGATCTTGCGGCGTTGGGCCAAATCTGCGGCTGCGATGTTCTTGTACAGTGTGCGCAACTGCGGTGTAGTGGCACGCAGCCGGTCCGCCTCAGCGCGCCGCGCGCGCGGAATCCGGTTGACTGCACAGACGGCAGCGGATGCTGAAGCCGAGGTCGCAATCACACGGTCGAACTGCTTCCTGCCGATGCGGTCGATCACCGTCGCCAGTTTCTGTTCAATGAATTCGGCCAACTGGTGCAACTGCTGCGATGTGGGTGGATCGCTGCGCAGGAAGCCTTCCGTCAGGCGTACGGCGCCCAACTGACGGGAGAAAGCCTCTTCCTGTTTCAAGTCTTCGCCTGCGATTACTTCTGCGCTGCCTCCGCCGACATCGATGATCAGGATGCGGTGCTTCGGGTGCGGCCAGCGGTCCTGTACGCCGAGGTGAATGAGGCGCGCTTCCTCAGTGCCGGAGATGATTTCAACCTGCGTACCCACGGCCTGCGAGGCGCGCTCCAGGAATTCCGCCTGGTTGCTGGCGTCGCGAATTGCACTGGTGGCCACCGCGCGTACGGCGGTTACGCTCAGCTTGCCGTAGGTGGCGGCAAAGCGCGTCAGCACACCACACACCAACTCCATTGCCTCGCGGCTCACCTGCCCGGTGCGAAATACGCTCTCGCCAAGGCGCGTTACTTGCCGGTCTTCCGCTAATGTGGAGCGGACCCCTTTGGAATCGAACTCGGCCGCGAGCATCCGCACTGAATTGCTACCGATGTCTACCGCCGCGTACCGGGTCATGTTGGTAACCATCATCATAGCCGCACGGGTCCGTGGTGCGCCCGCCTACAATAGGAGGGAGACATGCGTTTTTTGCTCGCACTAGCGCTCTGCTGCGCCGCCGGAGCCCAGGATTTCACTCAGTACAAGGTGGAACGCATCGCTACGGGCCTGCGCTTCGCCGAAGGGCCCACGTGGACGGCCGACAACATCCTCGTCTTCACCGACACACCCGCGAACCGCGTGATGCGTTGGGTGCCTAATGAGGGTCTGCAAGTACATCGCGAGAAGGCCTCCGGCCCTGCTGGCACGGCCGTGGACACACAGGGCAGGCTGTATGTCTGCGAAGCTCGCGCCCACCGTGTGATTCGTATCGATAAGAAAAATCACGAAGAGGTGCTGGCGGAGAAGTGGGAAGGTAAACGGCTGAACGCGCCGCACGACATCGCCGTGCGCAAAGACGGCCACGTGTGGTTCACAGACCCCGCCTTCGCCTCGGCCAATGAAAGCCGGGAGCTCGATTTCTACGGAGTCTTCCACCTCAATCCCAAGGGCGTCATTGAAGTTGTAGCCAAATGGAAGACGCGGCCGAACGGCATCGCACTTTCGGCTGACGGCCACACGTTGTATGTGGCGAACTCCGATGAGCGCAGCATTCACGCCTGGGATCTGGCGCGTTCGGGCGAGGCGTCCAACAACCGCGTGGTGGTCTCAAAGATCAACGGTGTGCCTGGCGGTATTCGCGCTGATGAAAAAGGGAATCTCTACGTCGCCGCCAAGGGCGTGCAAATCTATTCGAGCGAAGGCAAGCTTTTACATATGTTTGAACTGAGTGAGCGCTCCTCGAACCTCGCGTTCGGTGACCCGGATTATTCGGCTCTCTACGTCACTGCGCAAACCAGCGTCTATCGCATCCGGATCGACATCAAAGGAGCGGTGCAACACTAACGTGCCAGGTCCGCGGCAATATCCGTCACGGCCCTTTCTGGGCGTCGGCGCGCTCATTTTCGAGGGCGCAAAGATCCTGCTGGTGGAGCGTGGGAAGGAGCCACTGAAGGGTTACTGGTCGCTGCCGGGCGGGATTGTGGAAACCGGAGAAACGCTGAAGGATGGAACGCGCCGCGAAGTCTTTGAAGAGACCGGACTCGTGGTGGACCCATACGAAGTGGCGGAAATCTTTGAGCGGATCATGTGCGACGCCGCAGGCAAAACTGAATATCACTATGTATTGATCGACTACCTGTGCCGCGTGGAAGGCGGCCGTCTTGAGGCTGCCGACGATGTCAGCGCCGTGCGATGGGTGGATGTGGCGGCATTGGGCGATCTGCATCTCACTGAAGGAACGCGCGAAGTCATCGAGAAAGCATACGCGGGGAAATCATGAACCAAACGAGTTCCGTCGTGCTGGAATTCGACACACTGAAAGCGATTGTGGGTCGCTACGTTTCCAGCCCCATGGGCAAAGAGGAGTTAGCGGCCCTACAGCCGCAGGAGGATCGCGCCGCGCTGGAGATGACTCTGGCAGAGGCTGCCGAAGGCATCGAGTACGTGAAGACCGCGGCGCAACCGCAACCCGCCGCGCGCGGTGCGGCCGTT
Source organism: Bryobacteraceae bacterium (assembly GCA_039934475.1). GTDB lineage: Bacteria > Acidobacteriota > Terriglobia > Bryobacterales > Bryobacteraceae > JBDTMC01. The sequence continues at coordinate 12,496 of JBDTMC010000089.1, forward strand.
CGCCTGCGTTTCGACAACATTGCCGATCCGTCGAAGACAGTGGAGTTGCTGCGCATTGAAGGCGCCACGCTGGAAGGTCGTCAGATCTTTGAACTGATTGAATTGCTGGATCGCGGCGCGGACGCCCGGTCTGTCCTCAGTGACGCAGGCGACCGGTTTCCGCTCCTCGCTGCGCAGGCCGGACGCATCGCGGACTTCCGTCCCGTCTTGCGCGAGATTTCTGGCAAGGTTCTGCCCGATGGTTCCCTCGATGACCATGCCAGCGTCGCACTGAACCGCATTCGCCGCGACATGGAGAAGATGCAGTCGCGCATTCAGGACTCCCTGGAACGCTTCCTGCGCTCCCACCGCGAGGACGGCGTGTTGCAGGAGGAGTACGTCACTATCCGCAACGATCGCTTTGTGGTGCCGATTGTTGCCGGCAAGCAGCGGCGCATCAATGGCGTCATCCATGGGGCCAGCTCCACCGGCCATACGCTGTTCGTGGAGCCGATGGACACCATCGATCTGAATAACGACCTGGTGCGCCTGCGCGAGGAAGAACAGCGCGAAACGTTTCGCATTTTGCAGGAGATGACGGGACGCTTGCGGAAGTACGCGCCCGATGTCGCGGCGGCCGTCGAAGTTCTGGGCCACCTCGATCTTGTCTTCGCGAAGGCCCACTTCGCGCAGTCTTTCGATTGCACAATCCCCCGCTTCAGCCCGCAGGATGCGCCGCGCCTGATGCTGCGCGAAGCGCGCCACCCATTGCTGCTCGATGTCTTGCGGAAGCAGAAGAAGCGTGTAGTTCCCATCTCCTTAGGCTTGGACAAGCAGCAGCGCACGTTACTCATCAGCGGCCCCAATACCGGTGGCAAGACGGTAACCATGAAGACCGTCGGCTTGCTTGCATTGATGGCGCAATCGGGATTGCCGGTGCCTGCCGTGGAAGCCGAGTTCCCGATCTTTGAACAGGTGTTGGCCGACATCGGGGATAACCAGTCCATCAGTGAGAGCCTGAGCACGTTTTCGGCGCACATCACCACCGTGCGCGAAATGGTTTTCGACGTCACGCCGGCCTCGCTCGTTTTGCTGGATGAGTTGGGACGCGCCACCGATCCCGAAGAGGGCGGCCCTTTGGGAGTAGCGGTGCTCGATCACTTCCGAGAAGCCGGCGCGTTCACGCTCGCCTCCACGCACCTGCTGGCGTTGAAGGTGTACGGCGCCAACACACCGGGCGTCGTCAACGCCTCCATGGGCTTCGATGAAGAGACACTGGAGCCGACGTACTTGCTACGCATCGGAGCACCGGGAAAATCGGCGGGCCTCGATATCGCGCGGCGTCTGGGCATGCCCCTGGGCTTGATTGAGAAGGCGCGCGCAGCGATGGGGTCAAGCGAACGGGATATTGCACGTTTCCTCAGTGAACTGAATGCGCGTGTGGATAGCGTCTCGCAGTTGGAAAAAGAACTGGAGGCAGCCAAGGCGGCACTGGCAGCGCGGGAGAAAGAGATCGCCCGCGAGTGGGAGCGGCGCGAAGCCGCGAAGATCAAGGAACTCGAACAGCGCGCACAGAAGCTGATGGAGCAGTTCGAATCGCAGGCCAAGGAGACCATCGAGTCCATTGAGCACACTTCGGATCAACGCAAAGCGGGCGACGTGGCGCGCCGTAAAGTCTCCAAGACGCGGCGCGAATTCCAGGAGCAGTTGGAGACGGCCGTGCGTCCGGAGAAGGAGACCGGTCCCGTCAAGCCAAAGATCGAGGAAGGCTCGCGCGTGCGCTTAAAGGGGATTCGTGAAGTAGCTCGCGTGCGCCGCCGGCTTTCGGGGGACGTCATCGAAGTGGAAGCGGGCTTCCTGAAGTTACAGGTCTCCGTGGATGATGTGATCGAGGTGTTGCCCGAAGGCACGGGCGGCGGATCGTCACTTCCGAAGGGCGTCAGCTTCCAACCCGCCGGGCCGACCTGGGACGTCTCACAGCGGGAATTGAATCTCATCGGCCAGCGCGCCGAAGAAGCCGTGGATGCCGTAGACAAGTTCATCGACTCCGCCGCCATGGCATCAGTGGATCGCTTGCGGATCGTCCACGGTCACGGCATGGGCATCCTCAAGAAGGCGATCGCCGAATACCTATCCCGCAGCCCGCACGTGGCCCGCTTCTATCCCGGGACACCGGCAGAAGGCGGCACCGGGGCTACGATTGTGGAATTGAAATAGGCGGAATGCTGCTACCCTGAAAGTAATGCGGTCGCGAGTAAGTCATCTCTGGATGCTCGCCGGGGGCTTCGCCTTCGTTGTCCTCTTAGCGCTGGCATGCCAGCCGGGGCAAGTCGCCATTTCGTCCAACGGATTCTCCGCGCCCTTGTCGGCTCCTGCCGCGTTGGAATCGGGGCATTCCGCTCCGCTTGCGCAATCGCCGTTTCACTGGCATTGCGCTACTTACTACCGCAGCGAACTCTTACCGGCTGTTATTCAAGTGCGCCTGGCCAACCAGGATTGGCACACCGTAGCGCGCCCAGCGGCTCACTACGGGCCCCTCCACCGCCGGCCTCCGCCCCGCTTCTCCTAAATTTACTAGCAGTGTTATTGCGGCTCTACCGGCATGCACCGGAAGTGTGCCGCTTATACCTATTTCCGTCTTCATTTAGGAGAAGTTGAATGGAACTCTTTGTAAATACTCGTTTCGATTTTCTTGGCAGAAAGTGGTGGTTCATTCTGCCAACGTTGATTTTGTTGCTTGCCGGTGCGGTGAGCCTTGCGGTTAAGGGCGGACCCCGCTACGGAATTGAATTTCAAGGCGGCGCAGTGATGGATGTCCGTTGGCAGGGTACCCCGCCAGTGGAGGCAATCCGTAGTGCGGCTGCCGCGCGCCTAAGTGGTGTGAACGTTGTGGCAGCCCACGATCTAAGCGGATCAAACGGAGTGTTGGTCAGCGTAGAGGTACCCGCCGACGCTGACTTGACACCGCTCCGCAGCACTATCATTCAGGCCTTGAACACGGTGAGCACAACGTACACCGTCCGTAGCTTTGAAGTGATCGGCCCGCAGATTGGGGCCGACCTTCGCCATCAGGCCCTACTTGCTGCGGCCGGCGCCTCCACGGGAATGCTGGCCTACCTTGCCTGGCGTTTCCGCCTCGCCTATGCCGCGGCGGCTGTGCTGGCGATGATACATGACGCCTTCATCACAGTGGGGCTCTTCTCGCTGCTGAACATGGAGATCTCTCTCACCGTGGTGGCGGCCTTACTCACGCTGGTGGGCTACTCCATGAACGACACCATCGTTGTCTTCGACCGCGTGCGGGAGAATCGCCTGACGAACAAGCGCGAGTCTCTGTCCGCGGTGATCAACCGCAGCATCAATGAGACGCTCGGCCGGACAGTGCTGACTTCCGGCCTCACCCTGCTCACCGCTTTGGCACTGTTGGCCTTTGGCGGACCGGTCCTCCACGGGTTTGCGTTCGCCCTCACAGTGGGCATTATCGCCGGAACGCTATCCACGGTTTTCGTCGCCGGCCCGATTTTAGTGGCCTGGGAGGAGCGCTTCGCCGAGGTTCCCCAGCCACGCGCTGCCCTACCAGTGGGAGGTGTGCAATGAAACAGCCTCTCTTCCGCCGCACTCTCGGCATTGTCATCATTCTGTTGGCCGCCGCTTTTGTGATCCTCACCCGGCCGATCACTCTCGGTTTGGATCTACGCGGAGGCGCCAGTGTCATCCTGCGCGTGAAAGTGGACGACCCTTCGCCCGCACGCCAACGGGAAGTCGTAGAACAGACGCGACAGATTCTGGAACGCCGCGTGAATGCCTACGGCCTTTCGGAAGCACCGGTCCAACCCTACGGCAGCCGTGGGAACGAACTCATGGTGCAGCTTCCCGGCGTCACAGACCCGTCGCGCATCCTGAACCTGCTGCAAAGCCGCGCCGTGCTGGAGTGGTACTCGGTAGTGGACGGCCCGTTTCGCACTCAAGCTGAAGCCTTCGGGCGGAGTCAAGCATCCGGGACCAAGCTGCTTGCTACACGTCAGGCTACGGATGCCAGCCGCGCCTGGTATGTTGTCGAAGGCTTGCCTGTCATCCGCGGCGTTGACTTGCGTGATGCCAGGGTTGCTTCAGACTCTTCGAACAAGCCTGTAACAACGTTTACGCTGACCCAGACGGCCGCGGCGCGCTTCGAACGCTTCACCCGTTCCCACATCGGGCAACGTTCGGCAATCGTCCTCGACGGGGAGATTCTCAGTGCTCCGGTAATTGAGGACGTGATCCACGACTCCGGTCAGATCCGTGGCGCCGGCAGCCAGCAGGAGGCGGAAGATCTTGCCTTGAACCTCCGCTCCGGTGCCCTGCCGGCGGCGATCGAAGTAGTTCAACAGCAGATTCTGGAAGCATCCCTGGGTGCCGACTCCATACGCCATGGGCTACAGGCGGGTGCCGCGGGGCTAGCGGCTGTGGTGGCGACGATGTTGTTCTACTACCGCAAGGCGGGCGCCAACGCCACCCTCGCACTGGCCTTGAATGGTGTTCTTCTCGTAGCTTGCCTCGCCGGCTTTGGCGCCGTCCTGACACTACCGGGCATCGCCGGAGTGATTCTCACCATCGGCATGGCGGTGGATAGCAATGTGCTGATCTTCGAACGCATTCGTGAAGAACTGCGCGCGGGAAAGTCAGGGTGGGCCGCGTTAGAAGCGGGCTTCACCAAGGCGTTCGCCACCTTGGTGGACACGCACGTCACCACCGTAGTCTCCTGCGCGTTCCTCTTCTTGTTCGGCACGCCCGCTATCAAAGGCTTCGCGGCCACGCTCGTTCTGGGGCTACTCACCAACCTGTTCACATCTGTGTTCGTCTCGCGAGTGGCCTTTGAATGGGAGCTATCGCGCGACCGGCGAAATGCGCGGTTGAGCATGGGCTTGTCTGTGGGTTAACTCTAAGGCCGGGGCTACTCTCATCGTAGACAAGTAGCCCCGGCGTACCGTCAATTGACGTCGTACAATACCAGGAACTCAAACGGTGCGCCTTCCGCGGGTGGATCCAACGCCACCACGGTGCGCGCCGTGCCACCCATAAACCGAACCCGGCCTGAGTTGATGGCTACCGTGGTGGTTCCCGTGGGAGTGACACGTGCTTGATAGTCAGCCGCCGGAACGGTCACTGAGGCCGCGCCGAAAGTAAACGGGACGTTGGTCAACAGCGGTGCACCGCCCAATGGCGCGAATGGCGCCGTTACATAGACGTCCACCGCCGGAGCCGTTGAGGCAGCGTGGACGACGCGCACACGAACCGACTCAGAGTCCGGTGTGGAGACGTCATCGCCAGTTCCAATTAACGTCAGACTCCCGCCGCCAGGGGCGGGCGCCACCTTTCCCATGGCGTAAAAGGTGTAAGCGTTGGGCCCGAGAGTCGCCATGGTAGACAACACAGTTGTGGACGTGCCGCTGACGTTTACCTTGATCTCGTGCGTGCCCACCGGAACGGCCGCGTAGTTCGTATAGTCCTTGTAGCGCAGGCTTTGAAACGCGAGGTTCCCGTCCACCAGAATATCCACCGCCGGAGCGTCGGAGGAGGCGTGAACGACGCGCACTTGCGCCGTGGAGGTTTGGGGGAAGGCGGGCAAAGCCGCCAACCCCCCAATAATCGAGAAGACAATGAGCTTGTTCATGAAGTTCCCCTATTGAACTTGAAGTGGAGTTGTGAGTTGAAGCGGACTGGACCCCACCTATTGCAGGTTGAAAGGCGCCGTCAGCAGTGCGTTCGAATTCGCTGTCCCGATGGACAGTCCCTCCTGAAACGCAGTGACATTGAAAACACTGTTAAGCGCACTGGCCGCTGTGCTGGTCAACGTCAACCCTACGTTGCGAATAGCCAGCAGTGTACCCGCGCGCTTGGGTGCGGTGTTAAGCGTGAGATCGAACAGCGGAAGACGTCCTGCCACAGCGCCATTCGCTAACACGACGCCCGACAGCACCGGCGCGGCCGGGTTCACCACATCGATAGTGAAGTTGACCAGCTCCACTACCGTCGACCCGGCCGTCAGCGACAGTCCTCCGATATGGTTGATCTCGATATTGCCGCCCTTCACTGCCAGGCCGCCTGTAACCGGGAATGTCGCCACACCATTGGCCAGCATCCCCGGTTTGACTGCGGCGGCCTGGACCCCAAGGCTCGACAGCGCCGAGACAAAGTCGGTACTGAGAGCGACGGTTGTCTGACCTCCCTGTACAAATGCGTTTTGACCAAACGCGCTCATCGGAACCAGTGCGGCGAGTGTAAGCACACCCGTAGCTAGATACTTTTTCATTTCAGTCTCCTCGTTAGTTAGTATTTGATCGAGATGCTTTAAGAGCCCCCGATTCACTGAGTGCAACGCTACTCGCTGACGCTTTGGATCTCACGTCGCAAAGTTTTTTCAATTCCGGGCGCGAAATCCTGCGATGGTAGACTCGGGGTTTATGGCGGTCAAGCGACTCTTTGTCCTGGCTCTTTTGTTAACTCGGCTGGCGGCCGCGCAGTCCGATGCCGAACGCATCCGCGTCCTCGAAGAACGAGTGCGCCAGTTGGAGCAAACCGTCCACATGTTGTTGGCGGAGAGGGGTAAAGAAAAGGAGACGGATACATCGGCGGGGTTGGCGGCTCTGTTGCCTCCCACGGCACCGCCGCCCGAACCCGTCCAAGCCTTGCCGCGCACGGGCATGCCGCAGGAGTTACTGCCTGGCTTGGGCAAGATAGGCGCATCCGTCCACCTCACCTATGGAACAGGCTTTGGCGCAGGTTTTCCCACCGATCGCATCTTCTCGGGATCGGCGCGCCTGCCTCTCCGCAACCTGCCCGGCGGCCGCCTCAGCTATGAACTTTCCGTGGGGACGCTCCGCTACCAGCGCGAGGCCGGAGACAAGTTACGCCTTCTGGAGCTTGTTCCGTTCGGTCTTGTCTATACCGTCACTAATTGGGATAAGTACCGCCTAAGACCCTTCGCCGCGGTGGGGATGGGAAACTACGTGAAGCTGATCTCCGCGCCGCAGGCCGGCGCACGTCTCGATCTTGGCATTCGCAGTGGAGCGGGCTTAGAATGGCGTTTTTCGCGCGATGCCGGCCTCGCGCTCGATTTCCGCCACAACTGGACCAGCGGCGGCTTCCAGTACTTCACCATCGCGCCAGTGCTCTCCTGGCACTTCTAGATCGCGCCGAACAAGAGCTTGTGACCCTTGGCGCTAACGCTGCCGCCGGCCGGCTCATCGGTGATCGCAAACCCCGTGGCCACGGTGAGGCTCTCCGATGGCGCGGCATAGAGGATGCCCCCACCACTCCCATCCGTGGCCAGCAGTCCGCCGCTGACAATCGCCGGACCGGTCTTGCGTAGAATCCAAAGCTGGTAGCACTTACTGTTGGGAAGCACAGGCAACTGGCGCGCCAGGATCAACAATCCCCCATCTGGCGCTACCAGCGCGCGCGCCGAGGCCCGCCCCACGCCCGCATCGGAAGGCGTCATTTCCACTTGCTTCAGCGACGGCGACTGCAGCACGCGCAGCACCCCGCGCAAGTCAGTCAGTTGCCGTGCATAGCGCTGGACTTCGGCCTCTTTCCGCGCCAGTTCCTGACGCAATGCCACAGACTGCCGGTCATCCGCAGGGCGCTCCACCACAGGCGGGCGCGCCTGCGCGGTCTTCAACTCCTGCTCCATGCCGTGTAGGCGCTCATTCACGGCCGCCAGTTCCCGCTGCAATTGCGCACTCTTCTCCGCCTCCGTCTTGGCCGAAGCGCGGACCGTGTCCAGATTCTGCTGCAACTCCGCCAGGCGCGCCGTCAAATCCGGCGCCGGTGCTGCCGGCGAAACCGGCACAGGCGCCGTACCACGAACGGGCGCGTCGATTACCGGCGCGGCCGGCCCGGGTACACTCACGCGAACCGTCTGCAACTGTGCCACGGCGAGTTCGTTGACGAGGCGTCCGCGGTCATAACCCAACCACGCGGCCAACGCCAGCGAAGCCGCCACTGCCACCCACGGCGCCAGCGTCCAGCGTTGCTTCGGCCGGCCCTTCAGCCGCGCCGCCAGCCGCCCTTCCACCGCGGGCGAAATCGTGGCCTCCGGCGCTAGTTCCGCCACTGCGGAGAGCAACAACTGCGCCTCCTGAAAACGCGTCCGGCAACCGTCACATCCGGATTCCAGATGCTGCTGCATCTCGCGCATCGCCGCGTCGTCCAGCACCCCCAGCACCGCCAACTCCCAATCGGCTTCATACCGGCTGCACTGGGTGGTCATTGCGGCTCCTTGAGCCCTAACAGCAGCTCCCGCAATTTCTGTAAACCCAGCCTGACGCGAGTCTTGACCGTGCCAAGGGGTTGGCCCAACTTCGCGGCCAGT
>JBDTMC010000090.1:0-20491 GCA_039934475.1 Bryobacteraceae bacterium
TCTGGTCAGCCCCCACGAGGGCCGTGTCTCCGCTCAACGCCACGGAATCGCCGAAGATATCGTTGGGAGCACCGTCCGCGGCGGTCAGTTTGGTCTGCTCGGTCCACGCCGTGCCGCTTCGCACGTACACGTACGCCGCGCCAGTTAGGGTTGCCTTAGCGGCGGCCCCCACCAGGGCCGTGTCGCCGCTCAACGCCACTGACGAGCCGAAGTTGTCGAATTGGGTACCGTCCGAGGCGGTCAGTTTAGCCTGCTCGGTCCACGCCGTTCCGCTTCGCACGTACACGTACGCCGCGCCAGCTTGGGTTGCCTTACCTGAAGCCCCCACGAGGGCCGTGTCTCCGCTCAACGCCACGGAATCGCCGAAGTAATCGCGTTGGGCGCTGTCCGAGGCGGTCAGTTTGGCCTGCTCGGTCCACGCCGTTCCGCTTCGCACGTACACGTACGCCGCCCCAGTCACGTTTGCCTTCTGGTAAGCACCCACGAGGGCCGTGTCTCCGATCAACGCCACTGACCAGCCGAAGCGATCGTTGAGAGCCCGGTCTGAGGCGGTCAGTTTAGCCTGTTCGGTCCACACCGTACCGCTTCGTAAGTACACGTACGCCGCGCCAGTTTCAGTTGCCTCAGCGGGAGCCCCCACTAGGGCCGTGTCTCCGCTCAACGCCACTGAATAGCCGAAGCTATCGTTGGCTGCGCCATCCGAGGCGGTCAGCTTGGCCTGCTGGATCCACGGATCGATGGTCACCGGGTAAGCGGCAGCTGAATCATCCATGCTGATCCGCACGTCGGAACCATGCACCTCCATCCGAGCCGCCAGAGCCTTGCCCCGTGCATCCCAGGCTTTCAGGCCGCCGTAGCGCAACACCGCCGCACCGCCGCGCTCCAACACGACAGCGTCCGTTCCCTCCAGGCGTGGGGTTAGGCCCCCATCCACCGTCAGCGCTACCACCAGATTCCCGTCTCCGAGGGGACGATTCGCGAAGGTGAAGCCCTGCTCCAAACCCCGCCTGTCATTGACGTACCACTCGGTGAGCGGGCCGCGCCGGTACTCCACGCGGTTCTTGGTCGCGGTGACCGTCGCCGCCCGCGGCAGCGCCAGTTCACTCCCACGGCCCAACCCTGCCAGCCGCAGGCGCACCTCCGCATCCGGCAGCCGTATCGTCGCAGCGGCAGCGTTAAAACGCAGGTCCAGATTCTGCTCTGGGTTGCGAGCCTGGTAGCCTGTGCCGTCAGGCTCCACCTTGTGCCTTGTCGCTTCAATGGCTGCCTGCAAGCTTTGTGGGACATCAGTTTACTTGGCCGGGGGAGCGGCCAGGAGGGAAGACACCGCCAGGGTGCCGAGGAGAGCGCTGGCGAATCGATACATGGGACCTCCCAGGGGTCACTGTAAACACTTAACGAATGCGGAATCGCGATCGCGAATGGGACACTGGCTTCGGACTTTTCTTGCCGATATCGGGATCCACGGGGTGACTATACGTTAAAATCAGCTCGAACCCAAGCCTTGACCCGATAGGTGGGCGGCTCTGGATGCGAGGTGTCACCGCCGTTTGGCCGGTTCCTTTGCCTTGAGTTCCTGAAATCTGTGTAGGGCTGCTTCGGCGCGCTCGGTTTGGCCTTGTTTGCGATAGAGGCGGGCTAGGAGGTACCACGCTTCGGTGTCACCGGTATCTAAGGCTGTTGCTCGCTCCAGCCAGTTTACGGCGAGGTCGGGTTTTCCCAGTTGATCAAGGGCTTTGGCTCCGACATAGAAGGCATGGCCCGTCATGGGATTGCGCTTGGTCGCCTTCGCCGCTGAGTCGAAGGCGTGTTGGGCGTCTCCTGTCTTGAGGAGCGCTTCGGCGAGGTTGATGTACGGCCATTCGTAGTCGGGGTGGGCCGTTTCCACTAATTTAATCGCCGTGAGATGGTAGCGGATCGCCTTGTCGTTTTCCCCTAGTGCCTGGTAGCAGAGGCCGAGATTGTCGAGTGCCTTGTAAGAACTGCGGTTCAGCTTGAGAGCGCGCTCGAACTGACCTACCGCGAGTTGGGTGGCGCCTTCCTGGTAGTAGATGCGGCCGAGCATGTAGGCGCCCTCTTCATCCTCGGGGTGCTTGTCTAAGAGGCGGATGAAGGTGTCTTTGGCGGTGGCGGGATCGCCTAATAAGTAGGCCGCGTTGGCCTTTAGCTTGAGGGCGCTGGGTTCCTGCGGGTCTTGCTTGAGGACGAGTTCCGATTCCGCGAGGGATTCCTTCAGGCGCTGGGCGAGAAAGTAGGCCTTGGCCAGGATGAGCCTCCCATCGAACGACGGACGGTCGCCCTGCAGATACAGAGTCGCGTTTCGTATGGCGTTTTCGAAGTCGCGCCCGGCGATCTGCGTCTCAGCCATGGAGAGGAGAAGGCGGCGATTGTCCGGACAGGCGTCGAGGGCCTGTTGAAACCAGCGGACGGCAAGGGGGGCGTCGCCGGATTTTAGGGCCGCGCGGGCCGAGGCTTCAGCGGAGGCGGAACGCTGCGAGTCGCAGGCGGTTTCCTGGTTTTGGGCGGAGGCGATGAGGGTAATGGTGAGGACTAAGGTCGCCAGGAGGGTGTTTCGTTCGCGCGTCAGCATCCTCAACAACTATATTCTCGCGGTGAGCGTGGTGTATTAAGGTATGAGGATTGGATGCTGGTATCTTTTTCCTTACTGCTGTTGGTGCTCCAGGGTGGTGACCTGGAGCGGGCCCGTGAGCTGCTGATTTCGGGGCGGGCGGCTGAGGCCGCTGCGATCTACCGGGAGCTATCTCGCGCAGAGCCCAAGAATGCCGATTTGCTTCTGAACCTTGCGATAGCCGCGTATAAAGCGGGTAATCCTCGCGAGGCGGCAGGGGCATCGGCGGCGGCACTCTCGCTGAAACCGGCGCTGTTGCCGGCGCGGCTGTTTCTGGGGGCCAGCTACCTTGATTTGGGTGAATACTCCAAGGCCGTGGAATCGCTGGGCGAGGTGATTGCCGCCAATCCGAATGAGCGCAACGGCCGGTTGATGCTGGGAGAGGCTCTGTTGCGTGCGGGGCAAGCGGGGGCGGCTGTAAGCCAGTTTGAAGCGGCGGCGGGAATGCTGCCGGACAATCCGCGTGTCTGGTATGGACTGGGCCGGGCCTGCGAAGAGTTGGGCCGCAAGGAGGCGGCGCAGGCGGCTTGGGAACGGTTGGCGGCGTTGCCGGCTTCCGCCGAGTCGCATATCCATTTGGCTGAGGTGCATGACGCCGAACAACGGTGGCGGGAGTCGAGTGGCGAGTGGCGGGAAGCTTTGCGGCTGAGTGCGGGGAATCTGAGAATCCGGATGCGGTTGAGCTGGTCTCTGTTTCGGGTACGAGACTATCCGGCGGTGATGGAGTTGCTGCAACCGATGCTGGAATCCGGTGGCGCTGCAGCACCCTTTCTTTATGGGGCTTCGCTATTGAATCTGCAGAAGCCCGGCGATGCCATTCCGTATCTGAGAGCGGCTATTGCGCGGGACGGGCATCTGCTTCCGGCTAAGGCGGCATTGGGGCAGGGGTTGCTACAAACGGGGCATGCGGCAGACGCGATTCCGCTGCTTCGCGAGTCTTTGGCGGTGGACACCGATGGCAGCACACACTTCCAGTTGTACCGGGCGTATCAACTCACCGGCCAGGAGGCGGAGGCGCGGCAGGCACTGGCGGCTTATCGGCGAGTGCGGAGTCAGGCTCCCGCACCTGCAAAACCTGATTAGTGTGCACGTGGCGTAACGCTTGGATTGTGCCACTGGGCCATTTAACAATTACAGTGTCCAGTTCTTTTTGGCTGCCGGTGCCGAAGTGCACGGGGCCATAACTGGAGGACGCGTAGCCGACGGCGCTGGTCATGTGGTTGGTCTGGCCGCCGATGCGGATGACGGCTCCTATTCCATCGCGGTTGCTACGTGTTCCCGTGAGTTGGACGTCGATCCAGGTGTTGGCGCTCGGGCTCATGTTCTCCCACAGCTCGGGGCGGTCTGAGAGCGATGACGTCACGACGTCAATTCGACCATCGTTGTTGAAGTCCGCAAAGGCGCAGCCGCGGTGGGCGCGTGCTCCGGCGAGTGAGGGTATTTCTTCAAAGCGGCCGTTTCCTGTATTGCGGAACACCGTGTTGTTCTGGCGGTATTCGGTGGCTTCGAAGTCTTCGACACGGTCATTGACGTGGGAGTTGGCGGTGAAGATGTCTTTGAGGCCGTCGTTATCGAAGTCGAAAGCTCCGATGCCCCAACCGCTGTAGGCGCGGCTGAGCGGCGCCATATGCGATGTCAAGGTGGCGTCAGTGAAGGAACCGTGGCCGCGGTTGTGGAAGAAGGGGAAGGTTTCACCGGCGAGGGCGGTGAGGGTGATGTCGGGGAGACCATCGTTGTCGAGGTCGCGGAAGTCGGTTCCCATGGCGGACATTTCGGTCCCGGTATCGGTGAGAGCGACTCCGGCGTCGAAGGCCACTTCCTCGAAACGGCCATTGCGGAGGTTGTGGAAGAGGGCGTTGGGAAGTTTGTCGTTGGTTACAAACAGATCGGGGAAGCCGTCGCCGTCGTAGTCGGCCACGGCGACGGCCATTGCTTTTCCCTGGTATTTCGCAATGCCTGAAGACTCGGAGACGTCGGCGAAGACGCCATTGCCTAAATTACGGTAGAGCTGGTTAGCGGTGGGGGCGAAGACTCGCGGATGGCAATAGACGCGGAGGTCGCGGCGTTGATCGCCGCAGAATGGGGTGAGTTCGGGAGTCCAGCGGACGTAGTTGGCAACGAAGAGATCGAGCAGGCCATCGTTGTCGAAATCGAGCCAGGCGGCACCGATGGACCACTCCTGGCTACCGATGCCGGACTTGGCGGTGATGTCCTCGAAAGTGCCGTCGCCGCGGTTGCGGTAAAGGATGTTGTGGCGGACGCCGGCGACAAAGAGGTCGGGATGTCCATCATTATCGAAGTCGGCAACGGCAGCGCCGATGGAGTAGCCGGCCCCCTGCAATCCGGCTTGAGCAGTTACGTCCTGGAATCGCATACCTCCGCGGTTGCGGAAGAGGCGGTTCGAGTAGCGGGGTCCGTCTTTGATGAGCGACGGCATCGCGGCGCCGTTAGTAAAGAAGATGTCTAACTGGCCGTCGCCGTCGTAATCGAAGGCGGCGACACCGCCGGCCATGGTCTCCGGGAGTTGTTTTGAGAGGGTCGGCGAGTTTTCAAGTGTAATATTCAAGCCACTTCCGGCCTGATGGTCCTCAAAGCGAATGGGCCGGATGGCCGACGTTTGCAGAGCGATGGCGAGGGGAAAGGACAGTGCTCCTAGCCCGCAGATGGCTTGACCAAGCCGTGCTTTCGTCATAGAGTATTCGTACTAGGTTCGGGAGGTCTGTCCTCGATGCATCGTTCTTTTAGCGTCACTGCTGTTCTATTTCTTTTGCTGGCTGCTTTCGCGGCCGCGCAAGGACCGGTTGGCACCATTACCGGAACTATTATGGACCCCGGCGGGGCGGTAGTGCCCGGCGCGACTGTAGTCGCCAGCAGCACTTCCACGGGCGTGGAGACAACGACCACGACCACAAATACCGGGTCGTACACACTGCCCTATTTGCCGGCGGGGGCGTATAAGATTCGCGTCTCGGCTCCAGGTTTCCGCACGGCAACGGCGGAAAGCGTGCTTTTGCGCGTGGCGCAAACGCAAACAGTGGACGTGAAACTGGAAGTGGGCGCGGTGAACGAGCAAGTGATTGTGACCGATACGGCGGAGCTGCTGGAAGCCGGCACAGCCGAGATTGGGCGCTACATCACGACAGAAGAGTACAAGAGCTGGCCGATTGTGGTGGGCGATGGACAGCGGCAGATCCAGCAGTTTATCTTCGACAGCCTGCCGGGGACGACGGGCGACACCTTTAAAGGATCGATCAACGGCGGCCAGGAATACTCGCACGAGATTCTGATTGAAGGTATGCCAATCGGGCGCGCGGACCTTTCAGGCGGCAACAACAATGAGTTCAGCCCTTCGGCGGAAGCCATTGGCGAATTCAAGCTGCAGACGGGGGCGATTGGCGCCCAGTACAACGGCGGACAGACAGCGGTAGCGAACTTCAGCATCCGTTCCGGCAGCAACGCGATTCACGGTTCGGCTTTCTATTACGGCCAGAATGAAGCTCTGGACGCGGCGAACTTGAACACCACGACCAGCGGCGGTCAGAAGGCAAAGTACCGCGAGCAAAACTACGGCTACTCAGTGGGTGGTCCGGTCTACATTCCGAAGATCTACGACGGACGCAACAAGACGTTCTTCTTCACCAATCTGGAAAAGGACGACCGCAACCAGCAGCAGACAACAGGCCTGGGCACGGTGCCGACAACTGAATTTAAGAATGGTGACTTCTCGAAGTTGCTAGATCCGGCCTACACCGGCAACTCGAAGTCGGGCACGCAGGTGGGAACGGATGCGATGGGCCGGCCGGTGGTGTTCGGGCAGATCTATGATCCCTCGACAACGCGGCGCGTAGATGGCGGGATTGTGCGGGATCCGTTTGTGGGCAACATCATTCCGCAGTCGGCGTGGGATCCGGTGGCAAAGAACATCGTGCAGAAGATTGGGATTCAGGACGCCACGCTGCCGTCGTTGCTGCGAAACATTCCGACGATCAACGGACAGCCGGTGTTCAGCCTCGAGACCTGGGGTCTGAAGGTGGATCATGAGATCAACAGCAAGAACAAGATCTCGGGCTATTACAACCACAGTTACCGCAGCCGGTACAACAATGGCGCTGGAAGCTTCCTGCCTTTCCCTGGTCCAGCGTCGAGTTCCTGGCAGCAGCAGATCACGCCGGGCCACCTGGCGCGGCTGTCGCTGATCACGACTATTTCGGACAAGATCATCAACCGTGTGGCAGCGGGTTTCAACCGGTTCTTGAACAAAAACGGCGCTTATCCCACCACGATCAACGCGGACCTCGCGTCGCAGATTGGATTGCAAGGTCTGCCGGGCACGATGTTCCCGGTGATCGCGTTTAACGGTCCGGGTTCCTCGCTGCAGGGCAATTCGATCGCCCGCATGGGTGTCGGATTCGCCGACGTCAGCCCGAACGGAAGCTGGATTTACCAGGACGACCTGACATGGCTACACGGAGCGCACAGCTTCCATATCGGCTACGAGTACAAGCGCTACTTCTATAACGACAACGCTCTGTCGGATGCGGGCAGTTTCACTTTCAGCGCCATCCAAACGGATCAGCCCGGTCAGTTGAGCAACACGGGCAACGCATTCGCCAGTTTTCTGCTGGGCGCTGCGTACTCATCCAATCACTCGATCACCGGATATTCGCAGGGCTTCCGCCAACCGCAGCACAGCATGTATTTCATGGACGACTGGAAGATTACGCCCCATCTTACCGTCAATCTGGGATTGCGGTGGGAAGTGATTCCGTCGTTCTACGAAGTCACCAACCGCATGTCGGAAGTGAGCTTGGCGGTGCAGAATCCCGATGCTGGCCGTCCAGGCGCTTTGATCTTCCCGGAGAGGGTGAACGATACCTACTGGAAGCAGATTCTACCGCGTGTCGGTATCGTGTGGCGCGCTTCGAACAAGATGGTGGTTCGCGCCGGTTACGGTATCACCAGCACGCCTCCGATTGCCAACAACTGGGGTTACGGCGGGTTCACTTACGGATTCAACTCGAGTGTGCCGACGTTCAAGGGCACCAGTCCGACGGGATTTGCGGATGATCCGAGCATTTACTTGAGCAATCCCTATCCAGCCTTGTCGGGTGCACTACCGAACACCGATCCGAACTCGGCGAACTACCAGAATGTGGCGACGACGGCGCGTGACGCTAACCGGCCGGGTTACACGCAGAACTACAATTTCACCATTCAATACGAACTCCCGAAATCCACTGTTTTGGAAGTTGCGTACGTGGGAAACAAGGGCACTCGCATGTGGGGTGGCACGCCGGGTTCGGGTTACACGGACTACAACGGATTGCCTTCGAAGATGCTTGCGATGGGTGATGTACTGAATGCGCCGGTAGCCGACAACCCGCAATACCTGCCATTCGCAAAGTTCGATACGAGTTTTTCCGTGGCGCAGGCGCTACGGCCCTATGCCCAATATGGTCAGATTAACGAGCAGTTCCCGTACAACAGCAACTCGAGTTACAACTCAGTGCAGGTGACTGTGACCAAGCACTTGAGTAAAGACCTCGGGTTCCTGGCAGCGTACACGTTCTCTAAGACGCTTGGATATATCGACGCCAATGGCCCTGGCGCTTACTACACTTCGGTGCAGGATTACTTCAATCGGAAGCTGGACCGGTCAGTCACGGAGTTCAGCATACCGCAGCAATTCAAGCTGACGTGGGTGTATGAAACTCCGGTCGGCAAGGGACGGAAGTATAACCTGGGTTGGGCTAACGCGGTATTGGGCGGCTGGCAGTTCGCCGGCATCCACAACTACAGCTCCGGCTTACCGGTTCAGGTGTCCTATTCGGGCTATAACATTCCGGCTGGCTTTGCTCCAGGAATCCGTCCCGACGTGATCAGCAGCCAGGAGACCCTGGGCGGGGCACCGACTCATACGGATTTCAGTAACGGAACTCCGTATCTAAATCCAGCGGCATTCGCTGTACAGCCACTGACAGAGAACGGCATCCCGCTTCGACCCGGTACTTCCCCACGATTCTTGCCAAATGTCCGTGGTCCGCACCAGATGAGGGAGACGCTACGCATGAGTAAACGCTTTTACATCAGGGAGAAGATGTTCTTCGGGCTGGGCGCTACGGCGGACAATCCGTTCAAACGAACATCGCGGAACTGGCTGGGATTGGATCTTGCCGATCCGAGTTCGTTTGGCCAGTTGGTGCAACGAGGCGGAGGGCGTACGATTCAGGTGGAAGGCCGGTTTGAGTTTTAAGTGAGGGCGTGGGCGAAGACCGCTCCCTTACGGTCGCGGCTCCGTGTCAGCCTGTCGCGGATGGGTAGGGGCCTGCCGCGGGTTGGTTTGGCTGTTGGGTTATTGGTGCTGGCCGGTTGTCGGACAGCACCTAAGGTTGTGACAGGCGGACCCGAAGAGACGGTCCGCCTGCGTCCTTTGAATGTAGTTGTCGTTACCGTGGATACGCTGCGCGCCGATCACCTTCGGTGTTACGGGTATCCGAATATCGAGACTCCCGCCTTCGATGCTTTGGCCGCGCGCGGTGTTCTTTTTGAGAACGCCACCGCGCAGACTCCGCTGACTCCTCCTTCGCACGCCAGTATCTTTACCGGACAGAATCCGAATGTCCATAATGTCCGGAACACGGGCGGGTTCGTACTGCAATCCTCGTCTCATCCGCTGGCGCGCCTGCTGCAGGAGCAAGGGTGGGATACAGCGGCATTTATCGGATCAGCGGTTTTGAACAAGTTGTTCGGGTTTAGCAACGGCTTTGCCGTGTATGACGATCAGATGCCGCGGCCAGGTAAGAAGAATGAAGTTAGAGAAGACCCGGAGCGAAAGGCTGAGGTGGTTGTCGATCATGCGATCAAATGGTTGAACGGGCGTGTTGCCGGCAAGCCGTTCTTCCTGTGGGCGCACATTTACGATCCGCATATTCCGTATGGGCCGCCCGCTGAGTTCGCGCGTAAGTATAAGGGACGGCTGTACGACGGGGAGATTGCGTACGTCGATCAGCAGTTGGCGCGGTTGTTGGAGGCGGTGCGCGCTAAGTCGCCCGAGGGGAACACCATTATTGCGTTGTTGGCCGATCATGGCGAGAGCCTGGGGGAGCATGGGGAGCGAACGCACGGGGTGTTTCTGTATGATTCGACGCTGCATATTCCGTTCCTGATGACGGGGCCGGGGATACCGGCTGGAGTGCGTGTGAAGCAGCAGGCGCGGACGATTGATTTTCTGCCCACGCTGCTGGACCTGATGGGAGGGCGCGCGCCGAAGAACGTGCAGGGCGTGAGCCTGTTGCCGCTGTTGTCGGGGAAGCCTGCCGCCACAGATATCTCCTACGGGGAGACGCTGTATCCGAAGATGAATATGAATTGGGCGGAGCTGCGGGCCATCCGTACGAACCGCTGGAAGTATATCCGGGCACCGCGGTCTGAACTGTATGACCTGACGGCGGACCCCGGAGAGACGCACAATGTGATCGCACAGAATGGCGCGGAGGCGCAGAAGTTTGAGGCTCAACTGAAGGCCGCGATCTCTCCGGGAGGGACGGGCACGGAGAAGGTGGAGACGGCGATGTTGGACGAGAGAGTGATGGACCAGTTGAAGTCGCTGGGGTACCTTTCAGGCGCGGGCGGACGTTCCTATGAGTTGACCGGCACGGGGCTGGATCCTAAAGACGGTGTGGAAGTTCTACGGCTGATCGATGAGGCGGAGAGCAGCGAGAACAACCTGCCGGAGGCGAAGCGGATCGCTTTATTGCGGCAGGCTCTGGCGCGGGACCCGCAGAATCCTTCGCTGTATTATCAACTGGGCGGTCGGTTAGAAAAGAACGGGAATTATGATGAGGCGCTGGCGTTGTACCGGTCGGCGCTGGCGAAGGGTATCGATAGCGGACGGCTGCATTCACGGATCGCCGATTTGGTATTGCGGCGTGGGGAGAAAGACACCGCTATTGCCGAATATGAGAAAGCCGCTCAGATCAATCCGGCGGACCTGGATAGCCAGAATAATCTGGCGACGGCTTATTTGGAGAAGGGGCGCCTGGCCGACGCGGAGCGGGTGTTCCAGTGGGTGCTGGCGAATGACGATAGCTATGCGGCGGCGCAGAATGGTATGGGTTTGATCTCCATACAGAAGCAGGATCAGGCAGGGGCGCGGAAGCACTTTGAGCGGGCGGCGCAACTGGATCCGGAGTTAGTGGAAGTGCATATGAATCTGGGGCTGCTGTATGAGATGGCCGGGGAGAAGGCGCGGGCCCGGGCGTCGTTTGAGAAGTTCCTTTCGAAGGCGAGTCCGGCGCAGTATGGGGAGATTATTCCGCGGGTGCGGCAGGAACTGGCGAAGCTGAAAGAGTAGTGAATTGGAAGGGCTGATCGGTATATACTGGAGGGGCCCCGATTCGAAGGGGACCAAGAAGTTACAAATCCAGGGTCAATTCCGAACGACGCGACGAAGGGGTGCTTTTACCGGCACCCCTTCTGCATTTTGGGGCGGAGAAGGCCAAAATACGTGGTAAAATTGTGGCGATATCGTTAGAGTGGGCAGAGCTTCGATATTTTCATGGACATGCGGTCGTAATCCGACTACACTGAGGGTGACTGAGCATCTTTGCCAAAATTCGATTTTTCGAGAAAAGGGGTGCGACATTGTGCGCACCCCTTTTTCCTATCCCGAAGGCCAGCGCAGAGACGACGGCGAAGGCCGTCTGGAAGTGTGAACTCGCACCGCGAGACCAAGCCTGATTAAATAATGTATCCACCGAGAAATTTTCCTCCTCGACGTCCCAGAATCCGGGAAAACGTAAATGAAGCGATCCGCGTCCGGGAAGTGCGTGCGGTATTTCCTGACGGGAGCGTGGAAATCATGCAAACGTCCGCGGCCGTGCGCAAGGCACAGGAACTGGGTCTTGACCTGATTCTGATTGCGCCGACTGCCGAACCGCCTGTCGCGAAGGCGATGGATTTTGGCCAGTGGCAGTACGAGAACAAGAAGAAGCAGCACGAGGCCAAGAGGAAGCAGCATATCATCCAGGTGAAGGAACTGAAGTTCCGGCCGAACACGGATGACCATGACTACGACTTCAAGAAGAACCATGCGATTCGCTTTCTGAAGGAAGGCAACCGCGTGAAGGCCGTGGTGCAATTTCGCGGGCGCGAGATTGCGCACGTCGATTTAGGGAAGAAGCTGCTGCTGCGGTTCGCCGAGGATCTGTTGGGAGTGGGTGCGGTGGAAGGCCAGCCGAGGTTGGAAGGCCGCAACGCGCACATTCTTATCAGTCCGGTGAAGAGCCTGAAGGACGCAGCCAAGGAAGGCGCGGCGAAAGAAGGCGCGGCGAAAGAAAGCCAGCCGAAAGTGCCGAAGCCGAGAGACGTCCAGCAGTAACCGGGAACGGAAGAAACGGGCGGGTGCTTCCGTCTAAACGGCATGTTGCCTTGGGTAGGAAGCGGCGTTGACGATCTGAGGTTCGCGCTGCGAAGCTGGAGACGGTCTCCAGGGTTTGCTTTTTCAGCAATCGCAACACTTGCTATCGGAATTGGCGCGAATGCCGCGATCTTTAGCGTCGTTAGCGGAGTCTTATTGCGGCCGCTACCCTATGCGGAACCGCAGAATCTTGTGCAGCTGTATGAGACGCAGCCGCGCACCAGCACGCAAACGGGCTTCGACGGCCCGGTAGTGTATCAGGACTTCGAACAGTGGCGAACACAAAGCCGGCTGATCGAAGGGATGATTACCTACATCAGTTCCTCTGCCAATTATCTGGGAGACCGTGAACCCGAAAAAGTAGCTACCGTAGCTGCGGAACGGGGAATGTTCCGTCTGCTCGGCGTTCCGGCGATGGCCGGGCGGACGTTTGGCGAGGAGGATCCGCTGAATGTCGCGGTGGCCTCGTATGGATTCTGGACTACCTATTTGGGCGGAGACCGGTCAGCGATTGGGCGGCGCATTGTTATCGACGGACAACCCCGCACCGTGCTTGGCGTGATGCCGGAGGGATTTCGGTTTCCCTATAGCGTCCCGGCGCAGGTGTTATGGATTCCCTGGGAAATTCCGGCCGAGTTGCGAAGCCACCCAACGCGGCGTGTGGATTCTGTTGTGGCGCGGCTGAAATCGGGGATCGCGTTGGAAGAGGTGCGACAGGAACTGAATGGGATGGAGTCCGCCGCACGGGGGCAGCGCATTGTAAGCATTAAGCGGCTGAAGGATGTGGTGACGGGCGGCGTGAGAAAGTCTCTGCTGGTGCTACTCGGGGCAGCGGGGATGGTGCTATTGGTCGCCTGTGTCAACGTTGCGAATCTGATGTTGGCGCGCACGGCTTCGCGGGTTCGCGAGATTGCGATCCGGACGGCAGTGGGCGCAGATGGCGGGCGGCTGATGCGCCAGTTTCTCACCGAAAGCCTGCTGATGGCAGTGGGCGGCGGCGTGGCGGGACTAGTCTTGGCGATGGTCGGAAGCCGACTCCTGTTGCGGCTTGCACCGCCACAGATTCCACGGGCGGAGGAGATCGGGTTGGACTGGCGGGTGTTCGCATTCCTCCTGGCAGTCTGTGTGATAACGGGAATTGGATTTGGCGTGGGGCCGGGCCTGGCAGCGGCTCGCGGCGTGGCGGGCGGACTGACGAAGCGGCATGTCGGATCGACGGTGCGGGATGCTTTGGTAGTTGTGGAAGTGGCACTGGCGGCAGTGTTGCTGACGGGAGCGGGATTGCTTTTGCGGACCTTTTTGAACCTGCAGGCTACCGACCCGGGGTTGCAGGCGCGGAATGTCCTGACGATGCACCTTGTGGTGCCGGGCGCCGGCGATTCGATGGCGATTGCGGAGCGAGTGGCGGAGGTGCCCGGCGTGCGCGCGGCCGGGATGATTTCGCTGCTTCCGCTGCAGGACTCGGGATGGACTGCCGGGTTTAGTATTGCCGGACGTCCGGAAGTCCACGAATGTGAATTGCGCTATGTGACGCCAGGGTATTTTCGGGCGATGGGTATACCCCTGCGGCGGGGACGGGAGTTGTCCCGGCGCGACGATGTGACGGCCCAGAGCGTGATTCTGGTGAATGAGGCACTGGCGCGGCTGTATTTTCCGGGCGAGGATCCCGTAGGGCAGAGCACCAATCGAGGCGTGATTGTGGGGGTAGTAGGCGATGTGCGGCAGACGGCGTTGGGCGTTGCGGCGAGGCCGGAGATCTATTATTCAGTGGCGCAGAACTTCGCACAGATGGCGCGGATTGGGTCCACGCTGGTGGTAAGAAGCAGCGGTCCGCCGGAGACGATGGCGGGCGCCGTGCGCGCGGCAGTGCGCGAAGTGAAACCGGATGAGGCGCTGTTTCGCGTGGCCACGATGGAGGGAGTGATTGCCGAGTCGCTGGCTAGCCCGCGATTGTATGCCTGGCTGTTGGGGCTGTTCGCTGCGACGGGCACGCTGCTAGCGGTTTCGGGGATTTATGGCGTAATCGCTTATTTAGTAACTCTGAGGACGCGCGAGTTTGGAATTCGGATGGCACTGGGTGCGGATACGGGCAGGATTGTGAGATTGGTGGTGGCGCGGGGTGCCCTGTTGATCGCTTTAGGACTCGCGATCGGCATTGCAGGCGCGAGTATGGCGACGCGAGTATTGCAGGGCCTGCTGTATGGGGTGGCGGCAACGGATCCGGCGACGTTTAGCCTGGCGGCGGCCGCGCTGGTGGCTGCGGCGACCATGGGCTGCCTGGTGCCGGCACGGCGAGCGGCGCGTGTCGAGCCGTCGATCGCCCTGCGCTGCGAGTGACGGGGCCTGTTTAATAGAACAGGTATTTACGCCACTGGTCGTCGCTCTTGGCGAGCAGACGCATGAGATGACGGCTGGTGTGGAGGCTGAAGGGGCGCGGGGCGCGCAGCAGTTTCATGCCTGCTTCTTCGGGCGTGCGGCTGCCCTTCCTGTTGTTGCAAGGGTTGCAGCAGGCGACGAGGTTCTCCCACGTTGTCTCGCCGGCGCGAGAGCGGGGGATGACGTGGTCGAGAGTCAGTTCGGACGAGGGCATGGTGCGCAGGCAATACTGGCACATGTAGCGATCGCGCATGAGGATGTTCTTGCGCGAGAGGGCTCGCGTTTGATGCGGGATGCGACGGTATTCCAGCAGCCGGATGACGGACGGCAGACGCATGGTGTTGCGCGTCGAGTGGACGTGGGTGGGTGAGTGTTCCTCGGCTGAGGCCACTCCTTTAAGAACCAGCACTAGCGCTCGCCGCGCTGCGCAGACGTTGATAGGCTCATAACTGGCATTCAAGACGAGTACCGGTTTGTGCAGCCTGTCTAGACTAGGCATCGATCACGCTCCCTGGATCAACACTGAAATGGCTGGCAGCCCGGCGGTCAGCGCGGGCTAGGGCGAGGACGGCGACATACTTCGCTCCGCCGCGCTTGAGGGCGGCGGCGCAGGCCGAGGCGGTGGCCCCGGTTGTCAGGACGTCATCGACGAGCAGAATACGAAGATCTTTGACGGCGGCGCGACGGGGCAGATCGAAGGCCCCGGACATGTTGGTGCGCCGTTCTACGCTGCTGAGACCAGCCTGCGGCGGTGTGGCTTTCCGGCGGCGTACGAGGGTGCGGTAGGGGATTCCCGTACGGCGCGATACCTGCTTCGCCAGCAGTTCGGCCTGATTGAACCCGCGCTGCCACTTCCGCATCCAGTGCATGGGCATGGCGGTGACCGCATCGAACCCCATTTGGCGCGGCAGTGCGGCGGTGAGAAACGCGCCCAGGGGCGCGGCGAGTGTGCGGATCTGGCTGTACTTTAGAAGATGCACCAGTTGGCGCAATTCATCCTGATAGGCGCCATAGGCGTAGGCGGCATCATACGCTGTCAGCCCGAGGCGACAGATGCCGCAGCGGCCTTCGTGATCAAGGGGAAAATCGTTGGCGAAGGGCGTGCCGCAGGCGGAACAGAAGAAATCGGCTTCAAAGGGTTTAGGGGCGGCAAGGCAGGAAGTGCAAACGGGGATGCGGGAGAAGCCGGTTAGAGGACGCTCACAAATCCGGCAGTCGTCGGGGAAAAATAATTGAAGTAAGGACGCGCGAGTTTGGTCGAAATAATGGTGGATGACTTCCGGCGCGACTTTGTAAAGGCCACTACTCGAGAAGATCCACCTCCCTGGCTTTGATTGTACTACAGCGCAAGGGCGAGGCCCTTGAAGTCCCTACGGGACTTGGGAGGATTTCCGATTTCCCACTTCCCACTTCATATCCCGAAGGGATATCGTATTAGTGTATTTCTGGCATCAGCATGGATTATCCTTCGGGTCCCTTACAATTTCTCGATTTGGCCGGTCCTTCAGTTACGGCCGCCTACGCCGGCGCGGCGGGTGCCGTGGGCTGTGCGCTGGGATGGTTGCTGACGCGGAGCCGCACCCGTGGGGCGCCACCGGCATCGATTGCGGCGCTTCCTACCGCGATGTATGTCGTTGGTGTCGATGGGATCATTTTGGACGCGAGCGACGCGTTTCTGCGTTTGGTGGGGCAGGCTCGGGAGAGTGTGGAAGGACGTCCGGCGCGGGCGCTGGTGCGTCCGGAAGATGCATCGAAACTGGAAGCCTCTGGTGAGGCCGATTTTACGCTGGCGTCGGGGCAGCGGCTTACGGTGAAGATTACCAGGGGTGGCGTTGGTTCGAAGACAGTCGTGTGGGAGGACCTTACTGAGAGCAGCGAGAAGCTGAAAGAACTGCAGGCGAACAACGAACAGCTGGTGGAATTCAACCGCGGCTTGCAGGACACCATGCTGTGGGCTCGTGAGATGGCCGCTCACGCGGAGATGGTGAGTGCGGCGCGGACTCAGTTTCTGGCTAATGTCAGCCATGAGATCCGGACGCCAATGAACAGCATTCTGGGGATGACGGATCTGGCGCTGGATACCCAACTTACTGAGCAGCAGCGGGACTATCTGGATATGGTGCGCGCATCCGGGCAGAGTTTGTTGATCCTGCTGAACGATGTGCTGGATTTCTCAAAGATTGAAGCCGGGAAGCTGTCGCTGCATCCGCGTCGGTTCGATATCCGGGCATTGATTGAGGAGGCGCTGAAGCCGATGGTGCTGCGCGCCGCGTCGCGGAGCCTGGAGTTTTACAGCACGATACACCCGGATGTGCCGGCGAAGGTGGTTGGCGACGATGAGCGGCTACGGCAACTGCTGTTGAATCTGACCGGCAACGCGATCAAATTCACGTCTTCTGGCTCGATCCAGGTGGCGATTGAACCGGTGCCGAGTCACCCCGACGCGGTGCGTATTCTGATCAGCGATACGGG
Source organism: Bryobacteraceae bacterium (assembly GCA_039934475.1). Lineage (GTDB taxonomy): Bacteria > Acidobacteriota > Terriglobia > Bryobacterales > Bryobacteraceae > JBDTMC01. Next base: position 16,896 of record JBDTMC010000090.1, read on the forward strand.
TATTGGCATTCCTCCGGACAAGCAGGAAGCGATCTTCGAGCCGTTCACTCAGGCGGACGGCTCGATGACGCGGCGCTACGGCGGTACGGGATTAGGCCTATCGATTTCGGCGAAACTTGTCGAAATGATGGGTGGGCGCCTTTATGTCAGCAGCCGGCCCGGCGAAGGGACTACGTTTGCCACGATTATTCACTTGCCGCGGGCTGAGGGTGGGCCAACGGCGGTCGATGTAACGGCCAGGAAGGCGCCACGCTGGCAGGGGCGTTTGCGCGTTCTGGTTGCTGAGGACAGCGTTACCAACCAGATACTCGTTCGGAGGCTCTTGGAGCGGGAAGGTCACGCGGTGGACGTCGCGCAGACTGGCGAAGAAGCGGTACGGAAGTTCCGTGAGAGCAAATACGATTTAGTACTAATGGATGTACAAATGCCTGAAATGGACGGTTTGGAAGCAACGGGCGGAATCAGGGAAATAGAGAAGCAAGAAGGGGGGCATGTGCCGATTCTTGCAATGACGGCACACGCGATGCCGGGTGACCGGGAGCAATGTTTAGCTGCCGGAATGGACGGTTATCTGAGCAAACCTGTACAGTCTCCAGAGCTGCTGCGGGCTGTATATGAGGCGACTGCCCTGAGGGTGTACGCGGGAGCCGACCGCCTTCCTGACCCCGGCCCGGTGGACCATGAGGCGGCCCTGGAACGGGTGGGGGGCGATGTAGAACTGCTTCAGGAAGTGGCGCAGCTTTTCCTGGATGAGTATCCGGGAATGCTGGCCGCCATCGGGAAAGCGTTGCAGGGCAAGTCGCCTCAGGAGTTGGAGCATGCGGCCCACAGCTTGAAGGGGTCAGTGAGCAACTTCGGTGCCAGGAGCGTGGTGCGAGCGGCACTGGCACTGGAGATGTTGGGCCGCGCCGGCTCCACCGAAGGCGGCGATGAACTATTTGAAATGCTGGAGCACGAACTAAAGGAACTGAAGCCGGCCTTGGAGGCTCTGGCGGCGGGCGACCCAAGCGGTTTGGCAGAAGCCGGACCAGGGTAAAGTGCGACAGGGGTAGGTTGCCTTTGCTATAGTGGTCGATTCGGTATGACACCCTCCCCCGAAGCGGAAGTTATCTGCGCCCACAGCCCGGACTCTGACGACGCGTTTATGTTTTACGGGTTGGCGACGAAGAAAATCCGTTCGCGGCTTGTCTCTTTTCGTCATGTTCTGGAAGACATTGAGACCCTGAATCGTAAGGCGATGGAAGGGGTCTACGAATTGACGGCGATCTCCTATCACGCCTATCCGTACGTAGCGGACAAATACGCGTTGATGGCCAGCGGATCGAGTGTTGGCGACGGATACGGTCCGATGGTGGTGGCGCAGCATCCGATGGCGCCGGAAGATCTGAAGGGGAAGCGAATTGCGATTCCCGGGAAATTGACCACTGCTTATCTGGCTTTGAAGATATTCGAGCCTGATTTCGAGGCGGTTCCGGTCGCGTTCGACCATATTCTGGACGCGGTAAAAGATCGGTCAGTGGACGCCGGGCTGATTATTCACGAGGCGCAGCTTACGTATGGGAAAAGCGGGTTCCACAACGTGCTGGAGCTGGGCAAGTGGTGGAAGAAGACGTACGGCCTGCCCCTGCCGCTGGGAGCAAACGCATTACGCCGCAATCTGGCTCCGGATGTAAAGACGGAGTGCACGCGGCTGATGCGAGAGAGCATTCAGTACGCTCTGGACAATCACGAGGAAGCGCTCAATTACGCCCTGCAATTTGCTCGCGACATGGAGCCGGCCCTGGCAGAGAAATTTGTCGGCATGTACGTGAACCACTACACGGTGGACTGCGGCGAACTAATCCCGAGAGCGGCGCAAAAGCTGCTGGATCTGGGGTTTGAAGCCGGGATGATCCCGAACCGCGTTGAGCTCGAATTCGTCCGCTAGTAGCGACTGGCGGGTCCGCACACAGCTAAAATAAAGACATGCGTTATCTTTCCCTGCTTCTGGCGGTAGCCATCAGTGTGCCGCTGCTCTGTGCCCAGGACGATAAGGATCGAGTGAAAGCGGCCCGTGAGTTGGGCAAGCAGGGCACCGAGGCGATCCCCAACCTACAGGCCATGTTCGCCGATGGGTCCATCGAAGTGCGGGTGGAGGTGGTGAAGGGTCTGGTGGATATCGGGACCCAATACAGTCTGGATCCGCTGATTGCCGCCTGCCGGGACAGCGATCCGGAGATTCAGATCCGGGCTACGGACGGATTGGTGAATTTCTACTTGCCGGGCTACGTCAAGACGGGACTGAGCGCGCACTTGCGGCGGGCCGGCTCGGCGTTTAAGGGCATGTTCAGCGACACCAACGACCAGGTGATTGAACCGTTTCTCCAGGTGCGGCCGGAAGTGATCGCGGCGCTGGGGAAGGTGGCGCGAGGTGGTTCCAGCCTGGAGTCGCGAGCCAATGGGGCGCGGGCGGTAGGTATTCTGCGGGGCAAAGCGGCCATACCCGATCTGTTGGAGGCGCTGCGGTCGAAGGATTCGCAGGTGATTTACGAGAGCCTGATCGCGCTGCAGAAGATTCACGACCCCGAGGTGGCTCCGCGAGTGTCGTTCCTGCTGCGCGACCTGGACGAGAAAGTGCAAATCACGGCGATCGAGACGCAGGGACTGTTGCGCAATAAAGAGGCTCTTCCGGCGCTGCGCGATGCCTTCGATCATGCCCGCAACAAGAAAATTCAGCGGGCGGCGTTGGGCGCCATCGCGATGGTTCCCGACGAAAGCAGCCGCGCCCTCTATATGCAGTATTTCAACGAGAAGGACGACGGAATCCGGGCGGCGGCGGTGGAGGGCATTGCGCGGCTAAGTGACGCCAAAGACCTGGAGATGGTGGAGAAGGCCTTTGAGGGCGAGCGAAGGCCGGGGCCGCGCCTGGCACTGGCGTTTGCCGCGGTGTCGGCCGGGAAGACCGACGTCTCCGAGTTTAGCCCTTTGCAGTACCTGGTGAACACGCTGAATTCGAAGTCATTCAAAGGCGTGGCGGAGCCGTATCTGGTGGAACTTTCGCGGAAGCCGGAAGTGCGGGAGGCGTTGTACCGGGCTTTGGATCGTGCGACAAGCGACGAGAAAGTAGGCATCGCCCACGTGCTGGCGCGGAGCGGGGACAGGAACTCAGTGCTGTATCTGGAGCGGTTGTCGAAAGACGGAGATCTGACTGTCTCGCAAGAAGGTTTGCGCGCGATGCAGACTCTGAAAGCACGGCTGTAAACGCACGAAAGGGGCACCGTTGCCGGCGCCCCTTTCAGAAGATTGAGGGTACTTACTTCGCCTTCTTCTGCTTCTGCTGACCGACGCGGACCTTGAAGGTCTTGTTCTGCTGATCAGTCCAAGCCTTCCAGTCAAACCGCTTGGAAGCATCCGCGAGGTAGACGTCCACACTGGTTTCTTTCGGGATGCAGGCCATTAGACTAGCCACTTGTCCCTCGGGACCAGAAATGCGATAACGCTTTACGTTCGGGATTGACATAACCACCTTATGGTAACACGGCGATGGAAGAGTTCAGACCTTTAGTCTTGTCTAATACGAGATGAGCCTGAAGCCAAGGTTCGTTTCCAACACGAGA
>JBDTMC010000091.1:0-20293 GCA_039934475.1 Bryobacteraceae bacterium
ACGTGCCGGCTGCCGCGGAACGTATCTATGTCGGTAAGAAGCGTTCCGACCACGCGTTCACCCAGGAAGAAATTTCCGGCATGCTGATTGATCGCGCTCGCCGTGGACTCACCGTGGTGCGGTTAAAGGGTGGCGACCCATTCATCTTTGGACGGGGCGGGGAAGAGATCGAAGCTCTCGCCGACGCGGGCATCCCTTTTGAAGTCGTGCCGGGAGTAACCACGCCTCTCGGTTTGGCTGCCTATTGCGGCGTACCTTTGACTCATCGCACCCACACTTCGGTAGTTACTTTTGTTACCGGACATTCGGTGGATGCTATCGATTGGGACAAGGTGGGTGGCGCGGAAACGCTGGTGGTGTTCATGGGGCTGACGCATCTCCGTCAGATCGCGCTAGAGATTGTGGCGCGAGGCCGTTCGCCGCAGACGCCGGCGTTGGCTGTGCGCTGGGCCACCCGTCCGGATCAGCAGACTGTCGCCGGCACCCTGGCTGACCTCGCCGATCGCGTTGAGGCAGCAGGCATGAAACCGCCGGCCACCATCGTCATCGGGGAAGTTGTTGCTCTCCGCGACAAGTTGAACTGGTTTGAGAAACTACCGCTTTTTGGTCAACGCGTTGTGGTCACCCGAGCGCAAGGACAGGCCGAGGAATTCAGTGCGAAGCTGACGGCGCTGGGCGCGGATGTCGTTGAGTTCCCCACCATCGCTATCTGCCCTCCGCAGGACCCCGCGCCCATCCAGCGCGCGATCGCTCAACTGGATTCCTACGACTGGCTGCTCTTCACCAGTGTGAATGGGGTTCGTCACTTCCTTCAGTTTCTTGACCATTCGCCGTTCGACCTCCGCCGCTTGCGCGCCCACATTTGCGCCATCGGCCCAGCCACTCGACGCGCTGTCGAGGAGTTGCACCTGAAAGTGGATATTACTCCCGACGAGTACGTAGCAGAGAGTCTGCTTGCATCGTTCTCGAACGAAGACCTTGCTGGAAAGCGGGTGCTCTTACCACGCGCCGCGGTGGCACGCGATTTGATCCCAACGGAATTCGCGCGACGTGGCGCTCATATCGATGTGGTGGAGGTGTACCGCACCGTCGTGCCTCAGACCAGCGAAGGGCTCGCCAAAGAGATCTTCGCGCCGGCGCATAAGCCGCAATGGATGACGTTCACGAGTTCATCGACAGTGAAGAACTTCCTGGTTCTTGCCGGACGAGAGGCGCTGGATGGTGTGAAGATCGCCTCCATCGGGCCTATCACTTCCCAGACGGTCCGCAAGCACGGTTTGGACGTGGCAGTGGAAGCAGTGCCTTACACGACGGATGGACTTATCGCCGCGATGCTGCGGCGTTGAGGATGCGCTCAACGTCGGACCATAACTTCTGGAACGACCTGCATTGCTGTCTCGCCGCTCCCATGTCAAATCGCTGGCTCCACGCAGCTTGATCTTGCGTCGGGCTGTATGTTGACCGCTCCGGCAAATGCTTAGTCAGCCAACCTTTCGCATCTCTGATTGTCTCGGGCTCTGGAGGAGGGGGGACCTCAAGCAGAGACTCGGCCGCAGCCAGAAACCATGCTTCGTATTCTCGATGAGCTAACACGACGTGAATACCGATATCGGGTCTTGCTTTGGTGGCCCTTTCCAGCAGGGCAGGCCCGAGTTCTTTTGGGCAATCATCGTCGCAATCGATGAGGATAAGGATATAGTGCCCCGGATATTTCGTCGCAACAGCTTCGATAGCGCGTTCCAAGCCGCCCGCTCGCATGAGTCTTCCCGAAGGATGTCGGAACCCCTGGCGAACCTCCACTCTGATCGCGGGGTTAATCGTAGCGCAGAGGCGCCTTATGAGGACTGGGACGGCCTGGACTTCGCCGTCACCTTCCACGAGTGGAACGATGCGGATGAGATTCATTCGTGCATCGCGCCAAGGGACGGGCCCAGTTGATTACTCCTGAGCAACTCGCCAGCGGTATACAGTCTTCGACGGAGAATTGACTTCGTGCTCTCATCGACTGGTGCGAGCACGGTCACACCGTCTTGCATGTAGACAGTGATCAGTGCGTTTTCCGGGAGGTCCGGGCGATCCAACAGATCGGCGGAGTGGGTGGAGGCGATGATGGGAACCGTGCGACTAGCCTCGAGCAGTGCATCGAGGAGTACTCCTGCCGCGGCCGGGTGCAGGTTACTCTCTGGCTCTTCCAATCCGATCAAATGAAGGGGCGAGTCCGGCATCTGTGTCTGGAAGACTGCTAGGAGGATTGCTACGGCCCGGAGCGTTCCGTCAGATACGTCGGCACTGCTAAGGAGCCAACCAGTAGGTTGGGCCGCAGGGGTAAATTCAAGCCAGCGGAAGTCCCCGATTCCTCTAGGTTCAACGTTCTTGAATTCAGGGCTGATCGTGGCGAGATACTGGCAGATCCGCCCAAGAGCTTCTGGACGGCTCTTCTTAATTGCCCAAAGAACGTCTGCGGCATTCGCGCCGTGGCGTGAAAGCACTCTCCCCGCTCCTGGCGGTGCCGGCCTTCGCATCCTCTCCGGAGACGGAGCGTAAAACCCCAAATTGGCTATTAGTTGGAAGGCCGACGAGAACTCGGGGAGCGACCCAAGTGTGACCAACGCTGGCCTGTCACCTGTCGATGCCGGGATTGGTGCGTCGTACTCGATCCTTCCTCGGTGCGCCTTAAAACTTCTGAGTCCGACGCGGCATTCTTCCTCTTCGATTACAGCCGCGTTGTCGGGCCCCTCCCCAATCCGAAGGAAATACCTTCCCTCAGTCCCCTCCGGGAACGCGAACTCCACTTGGATTGAGAACTCCTTGGCGTATCTCAAGTTCGATTGCTTGCGTAGGATTGAATGGATGCCGGAGCGAGCTTCGACGACCTGCTCAAGTGGCGCGTGCATGCAGTGCGTTATGAAGCGCAGACTATCCAGGAAATTGCTCTTGCCCGATCCGTTTGGGCCAACCAGCAGCGTCAGCGGTTCAAGCCTGACGTCGCACGCCGCAATACTGCGATAGTCTCGCAAGCGCACGCGCGTAATCGTCGGGGGCATCACCTCAGTGTATTCCGTTAGTATCCCGTGCCGCCGGGCAACACATGCGCTGAGCACCACCAATGGTGATACTCCAGCCGCAGCGCGCCAGCTTTCACTGCCGGATCGTCGTTGATCAGCTTCTGCGCCGCTTCGTCGCCCATGCGGTCGAATACCACGATGTCTTCTAGCTCGCCGCCACCTGCCACCGGTCCCGCCGCCGCCAACTTCCCTTCGCTCGCCAACTTCTTCAGATACGCGGCGTGACCCTGCTTCTGTTCCACCGATAGCTCGCGCACGCGATACAACAGACAGAACGGCTGCACGCCCATGTCCTCCGGCGTCTTTGGATCGGCCGTGTGCAGACGCACGTACTCTTCGCCGATACCCTTCGGTGCCCGCCACCTATACACCTCAACATTGTTGCGATGCTCTACTACCGTGGGGTCCTCGGCGGCGATCCGCTTCGCTTCTTCGAGTGACGCTACACGGAACAGGAAGACTCCGCTGATGGTATGCGGGGTGTCGTCGAACGGACCCGCGGCCACCAACACGCCGCGCTTAGCCATGCCGCGGATGTTGTCCATGTGCGCGGCCTGAATCCGCTCTCCTTCTTCCTTGGCCAGCGGCTTGCGGTCGGGCCTGGGGCGAAGAAAGAGCATGTAGTAGTCGTCACTTTGGGCTGATAACAGGGAGGGGGTCAGCAGCGCCAGGACCAGGGCGCATTGGATTCCAAGCATGGCCAATCATAGCCGGAAATTGGTATGTTCAAACCACATGCCCGGCATCTTCCAAGACCACCTTCTCAAAGACCGCGTCGGCTTCATCACCGGCGGAGGCAGCGGCATCAACCTCGCCATTGCGGAACGTTTCGCCCAGCACGGAGCCAAGGTCACTCTGGTTGGCCGCACACAGGAGAAGTTGGACAACGCCTGCGCCGGCATTGCCGCGGCTGGAGGCACTGCGATGGGCATTGCTGCCGATGTCCGTGATTACGCGGCGCTCGAAGCCGCGCTCGAGAAGACTCATGACGAATGGGGCACTATCGACATCGTCCTCTGCGGCGCCGCCGGCAACTTTCCCGCGCCCGTCACGGGAATGTCTGCGAACGGCTTCAAGGCCGTCGTCGATATCGACCTGCTGGGCACGTTCAATACCTGCCGTGCCGCGTTCCAACATCTGCGCAAGCCCGGTGCTTCCATCATCAGTATCTCCGCCAATCACGCCTCCGTGCCTTATGCCTTCCAGGCCCACGTCTGCGCCGCGAAGGCAGGGGTAGATCAACTCAACCGCGTATTGGCGTTGGAATGGGGGCCTCTTGGGGTTCGCGTCAACGTTATCGCGCCTGGACCGGTCGATGATACAGAGGGAATGCGCCGCCTCGCTCCCACCGAGGAAATTCGCAAGAAGGTTGCCGCGGGAATTCCACTTCGCCGCTTCGCTGAAAAATCCGAGATCGCCGACCTCGCCCTGTTCCTCTGTTCCGACGCGGCGGCGTACATCACCGGAGCCGTGTTCCCCTGCGATGGCGGTACGGGCCTGGTGGGTGGCCGCACACTCATGCCCTTCTGAAACCGCCTTGATGGCTGGCCCGTCTAGTAACTGCGACTTTAATGAAACGGCTCCTAGTCACGACCCTCATTCTGGCCTGCGTGTCTCTGGCATCCGCCCAGACCGCACTCGACATTGTGCGCCGCTCGGTTGATGCCGCTCTCGCGCAGCGCGAACTCCCGCTACGGCGCCAATACACCTGGCAACAACACGAGGTCTCGAATGAGGGCGCAAAGCTGTTCGACGTCCTCTATATCGGCGGTAAAGAGTATCGCCGTCTGCTCGAAAAGAACGGCCATCCCCTTTCCGCCGACGAGCAGAGGAAGGAGCAGGAGCGACTCGATAAGGCGGCCCGCATGGATGAGAGCGAACGGCTGAAGCGCGAAAGAGAGGCCGCCGAACGTGAGGCCAAAGAATTGGAGCGCTTGCGCTACGTGCCCGATGCCTTCCAGTTCACGCTTGTCGGGTACCGGATCATCAACGGTCGAGCCGCCTACGAAGTGACTGCGGATCCTAAGCCCGGGTACGACGGCAAGTATGCGTTCCTGCTGCGCAATATCCGCGCCCGCCTATTTATCGACAAGCAGGATCTACACTGGGCGCGTGTGGAAGCCGAAGCGCTAGACACCGTTTCTGTCGGTCTACTTCTAGCCCGCATCGGTAAAGGGACCGTCGTGTCGTTTGAAGAGACGCGAATCAACAACGAAGTGTGGCTTCCCAAAACCTTTCATATCAAGGCGACAGGCCGTCTCGCTCTCTTGAAAAAGCTCGACGTGGAGGCGTCCGCCGAATGCAACAATTACCGGCGGTTTCAAACTGACTCTCGCGTCGTGGCAGTTACAGGCGCAGCCAAGCGCTAGTAGAAGTACGAAGATATTCGTTGACATGTACGAACAGCTTCGTATATTCTGATTCTCGTGAAACAAAAGAAGGCACTTCCCAAGCCTACCGCCGCCGAACTCGACATCCTCCGAGTCCTGTGGCAACGCGGTCCCTCCACCGTGCGCGCCGTCTACGAGGCGCTCGGTAATCCCGAGGCCGCTTACACCACTACTCTCAAGTTCATGCAGATCATGGCCGCGAAGGGCCTGGTGGAGCGGGACGATTCTCAGCGCGCCCATCTGTATCGTCCAGCGGTGGGACAGGAAGAGACGCAGCGACGGCTTGTGGACGAATTGATGGACAAGGCTTTCGGTGGGTCTGCGGCAGACCTCGTCCTGCGCGCCCTTTCACGCAAATCCGCCAGCAAAGAAGAACTGGCTGAGATTCGCCGCATGATCGCAACTTACGAAGGAGAAGCAAAATGACCCGACTCGGTTGGACCCTTATCCATTTCCTGTGGCAAGGTGCGGCCATTGCCGGTCTGTCGTGGGCCTTTGCCTCAACGTGGCGGGAGGCTCGATCGCGGTATGCGGTCTTCTGCTGTGGTCTTCTGGCGATGTCGGCGGCCCCGCTTATCACGTTCGCGCTGCTTACTGACGCGCCAATGAGCAGGTTCACTACGCTTGCACTTTCGGACCTTCTGTCACGACCTGCGATGTCGAATTCCGGTGCCGCTCCTTTTGATGCGACTGCGTTACCCTGGCTCAGGGCGGTCGTTTGGATGTGGGCTGCCGGGGTCGCCGTGCTTTCTGTGCGCCTTGCCGGCGGCTGGATGCTGACCGGTCGCCTGATCAAGTCTGCGAGGCCAGCGGGCGCGCCGTGGCAAGCAATGGCTCAGCGCGCGGCTCAGCGGCTGGGTTTCGATGGAATCCTGCGGATTCTCGCCTCGCCACGAATCGAGGTGCCGTTGGTAGCAGGTTATGTTCGTCCGGTTGTCCTGTTTCCCGCTGCAGCACTGGCGCACCTGCCGGTTGAACAAATCGAAGCCATTCTTGCCCACGAGGTGGCTCACATCCTCCGTCGAGACCCGCTGGTGAATCTGCTACAAAGCATCGTGGAAACCGTGCTCTTCTATCATCCTGCCGTGTGGTGGCTCTCTCATCGGATCCGCGCCGAACGTGAGAACTGCTGCGACGATCTGGCGGCAGCTTGTTCACCTGCACCGGGCATTTACGCAAGCGCGCTCCTTGCCCTCGAGGAGTCTCGCTCACCGAACGAGGCGTTCGCCCTTTCGATTCGCGGTTCTGACCTGCGCGCCCGCATCGCTCGTCTCTTGACGCCGTCGCACGACACGCCGCGCAACCCTCTGCCCGCGTTGCTGGCGACTGTTATGGTGGCTGCCCTAGCCGCCATATGCGCCCACACCCTGACTGCGCAGAAGGCGCCGCAACCGGCCGTAGTCGCGCCGCGTCCTAATCCGGAAGCCCATCCCGGCCCCGTTTCTTTGCCAAGGACGACGCCATTCCCGGTGATGGGAACTATTGGTGAAGGCAAGGGTGCTCCCTGGCCCCCTTTGGATCCCGCGATGCCAACGCAATATAAGAAATGGCTCAACGAGGACGTGCGCTATCTCATCGAACGGCGAGAGTGGGTGGCATTCAACGCGCTGACTTCCGATGCCGAACGGGATCGGTTCATTGTGCAGTTCTGGGAACTTCGCAACCCCACACCAAACTCACCGGGGAACGCCTTCAAAACGGAATTCTACCGCCGCATTGCCTATTCCAACGAGCGTTTTCGCGGGCATGAGCCAGGATGGAAGACAGAAAGAGGCCGCTATTACATCGCCTTCGGTCCGCCGGACGAGATAGAAAGTCACCCCAGCGAAGGCTTCGAACAGTGGCGATACTACGAAGTGGGTGGTATCAAGAACATGCTTCTCAACATCGACACGGAACGAGACAAGCCCGGCCGCCAGCAGGAGCTTCAGGATCGCATGGCTAAGCTCCAGGAAGATCTGAAGCGGCTGAAGCCGGCGGACGTCACCGAAGAGCAGCGGATCCGTTGGCAGATCGATCGGCTGAGGCTGGTGTTAACTCGGTAGAGGAGCCGTGACAGGGTTCGCGCGCCGGAACGCCGCGAACCCTTCCTTTCCCATATACCGCTCCAACACCTTGGTGTCGGTTTCGCGTAAATCCACAATGATCAGCCCATCCAGAACCTTTGAGAACGCCCCGTCCACATTGAATCCGGCTAGTTTCCCACCCAGCTTCAGATACTGCCGCAACAGCACTGGCACGCCCTTCTGGTCTGTCTCGATATCGGCCACCATTGCCGACAACTCGTCGATACTGCATACGCTGGGGGCCGCTGCCGCTTCTTCCCAGCCTTTCACCTTCTGCCGCCGGAACGGAGTGCGAGGCTTCACCATCTCCGCCACATCGGTTCGCTGCAATTGCTCCTTCAGATACTGCACAATCAGCTGCCGCGACGCTCCGGTATAGTCGTTACTGATACTAACCGGACCAAATAACACATGGTAGCGAGGGTTCTGCACCACGTACGCCGCAATGCCTTTCCAAAGCAATAACAACGGGTTGTAACTCTTCTGATACTCAGGCCGGATAAACGACCGTCCCATCTCCAAAGCATTACCCAACCGATCGAGGAATTCGTCGCCATACGAGAACAGACTGGTCGTATAGAGACCCCTATTGCCATGCTGCCGCCGGATGCGGTCGGTAGCCCCCAAACGGTATGCTCCCGCGATCTCCCGTGATTCCCGATTCCACAGAAAGAGGTGCAGGTAGTGCGCGTCAAACGCATCCATATCCAGCGCCTTCCCCGTGCCCTCACCCGCTTGCCGGAACGAGATCTCCCGCAGTCGCGCGATCTCGCGCATCACGTTTGGCAACTGCGGCATCGTGCCCACCAGTACGTCGAATTCTCCTGAACTGAGTAATCGCCCCTCTGGCGGCAGGGCGGCGATATCGCTTTCCAATAACTCCACAGCAACCGCTTGAATCACCATTTTCCCGGCCGGCCGCAGCAACGGCAGCGACACGGGGAAGTGCGCCTTCTGCTCGCGATTGGCTAGCAGGTAAGTCCGACGCCGCAGATAGTCGGTTACCCCCTCGTCAGTTTCAAACTCATCGATTCGTTTGGCGGAGATGGCGCTACCAATGGAGAACCGCAGCGTGCTGTCTTGTTTGTTCAACAGCTCGTGCGGCAGCATCGCCGTTCGCAACCGCGGGTGGATCATACCTGCCAGGTGAAACAAGGGGCTGTTGCCGCCGCGGAAGTAGATGGGGAGCGCCGCCGCTTTCGAAATTCGCAGTATCCGACCGATCGTCCGGCTCCACATCGGGTCCGTGATCGACCGCCGGTTCATATCTAAGTGCGATACCTCGCCAGCGGGGAAAACCACCACCATGCCACCCGCCTGTAAGTGCTTCAGCGTGTCCTTCAGCCCTCGCAGATTCGCGCGCGTGGAGTCCTCCGTTCCAAACGGATCCACCATGATTAAGTGCTCGCGCAGTTCGGGAATGATGGCCAGCATCTGGTTGGCCATAAACTTCACATCGGGCCGCACACTCATCAGCAGGGTTGCCAGCACGGCACCCTCGATCATCCCGAACGGGTGGTTCGCTACTACCACCACGGGTCCCTTCGCAGGAATGCGTTCGCGGTCCCTCTCGTCCAGCTTCATCTCGACATTTAGACTCGCCAGGAGCTTCTCGCAGAATGACTGGTCGCCTGGGGAGCCGTGAATGGCCGCGTATAGCTCATCCATGCGATTGAGCGAGAGGACCTTCTGAATCGCGTCCGCGAGGGGTACGGGCACGGTGGGGGGAATCAACCGCTGCAACTCCCGCGAGAAGAGGGCAGTCGGCTTGTACTCACGATCCTGGCGCATATACTCCTGAATACCCGAACCCCATCAATTCGAATTGAATGGGACGTAAATAATTCGTGAATATACTAAAAACGCCTAAACGCCAGCCCTCGCGGGGCTGTTACAACTTCTCGGTTAGCGTCACTGGTTCCCTCAAACGGAACGGAATCCGCGTTTCCACTGGAATCTTAACCGCCTTGCCGCGAGTAGCCAAAACGCCACCTGTTCCAGCGCCGCCGCCTAGCACCGCACCAATCGCGGCGCCCTTGCCGCCGCCCGCAATCGCGCCGATCGCCGCGCCGATTCCCGCTGCAGCGCCGACCTTCGCAGCATCGCCCTTTGCTCCGGATTCCCCGGACTTCTCCCACGAATCGGTCACCAGCCTTAGCGTTTGACCATCGGCGGTGTGTAGACTCAGCAATTCAACCGCAAGGTTCGACAATCCCTTGATCCGTCCAGCCTCCTTCGCGGCCACAATCCGGCCTTCTACTCTCGCTCCCCTCTCGGCGATCACAAACCCCTGCACAACCAGCGGCTTGTCCAAAACAGCGGAGAACGCATCGCCGGTTGAGTTCTTATCGCTCGACAACGCCTCCTGCATCCTGACATTGATCACTGTCCCCTCCGGAATGGTCACCGTGTTCGGCTGCTGCGGCGGCGGGGGAGGCGGCTGATAAGCTGGCGCTTCTGGCGCCGGAGGAGGCTCGTTCTTCGCCACCGTTGTCTCGGCCGGCCTTTGCTCCACAGGAGTGCCAGCGGCCGGTGCGGGAGTATCGTTCTTTGCCACCGTCTTGGAGGGAGTCGAGTGCTGTTTCACCGGCGCGGACTGGGGCCGTTCGATCACCGGTTCAGGCTCGGCGGCCTTCGGGGTCTCTACTACTTCCGAAGGCGGCGCGCTGGCGGTCTCCGTCACCGGGTTCTGTACTTGAGCAACCTCCGTCGCGGGTCCGCTCTGCCGTTTCACTACAAAAAAGGCGATCCCTCCGGCCAGCACCAAGCCCGCCAGAAAGCCAATGAGAGTCTTCATAACTCCTCCCGTTCTCTATACTTCAACATACGTCTTCCGCTGTCGTCGCGTTTCAGCGGCCCGCTCGCCGGCGTTGGTACCATGTAGAGAAGAGAGATGACGGCTTTCCCCCAAATTTTGAGCATTGGCCCTGTCTCCGTGCGCCCTGCCACCGTGCTTGCACCGATGGCTGGCGTCACGGACACGGTCTTCCGCCGGCTAATCCGTAACCAGGGCGGTTGCGGACTAATCATGACCGAGTTCACCAGCTCTCATGGCGTAGTCAAGAAACGCCAGATGAGCAAGAAAGCCTTCGACTATCTCTACTTCGAGCCTGAGGAACACCCGATCTCCGCCCAGTTGTTCGGGTCTGATCCGCAGATCATGGCCGAAGCGGCTCGCGTCTGCGAGGAACTCGGTTTCGACGCCGTGGATATCAACTTCGGCTGCCCGGTGAAGAAAGTGGTTACGTGCAATGGCGGCTCCGGTTGCTTGCGCGATCTGCCTCTGGTCGAGCGCATCTTGCGGTCAGTCCGCGCCGCCATCACTGTGCCGCTCACGATGAAATTCCGCTCCGGCTGGAATGATCGCGAACTCGTCCACGTTCAGATGGCAAAGATGGCCGAGGATTGTGGTCTCAACGCAATCGCTCTCCATCCACGCACGCGCGAACAAGGCTACGCCGGCGCCGCCGATTGGACGCGCATCGCGGATATCAAAGCCGCCGTTAGAATCCCGGTCATCGGCAACGGCGATGTCAACACGCCGCAGGATGCGGTTCGTATGGTGGCAGAAACCGGCTGTGATGCCGTGATGATTGGCCGGGCGGCGTCCTCGAATCCGTGGATCTTCCGCCAGATCGCCGAGTACGTTGAAACTGGCGCCTTCTTCGTTCCCACCCAGGAAGACCGTTACGATATCATGCGGACTTACTACTCCATGCTCATCGAACGGCGTCCGCTCGACGTGGCCGGCAAGATGAAACAGTTCGCCACCTATTTCACGCACGGCATCCGCAACGGTACCAAGCTTCGTGTCGCCATTTATCATGCGCGCGAGCCGCACCAGATTCTCAACCTGGTGGACAACTTCTTCCAGAATGAGCTGGAACTGAAGATCCCCGCCTGACCTCATCGCATCCATGAAGAAAGTTCAGTTGATTACCGACGGTGCCTGTCTTGGCAATCCCGGGCCCGGAGGTTGGGCCTTTATCCTCCGCTACAAGGAACAAGCCCGCGAGTGTTTTGGTTCCGAACCGACCACCACTAACAACCGCATGGAACTCACCGCCGCGTTGGAAGGGCTTCGGGCCCTCAAGGTGGCCTGCGAGGTGGAGGTGGTGACTGACTCGGAATACGTCAAGAACGGCATCACGCAGTGGATCCACGGCTGGAAGCGCAAAGGCTGGAAGCGCGCCGATGGCAAGCCCGTCCTTAATAAGGACCTGTGGGAGGAACTGGATAGCGAAGTGCGCCGCCATAAGGCGGAGTGGGTCTGGACGAAAGGCCACGCCGATCACTCCGACAACAACCGCTGCGATGAACTGGCCACCACCGCGGCTCGGGAGCAAACAAAAAGCCCGTGCGCCTAGCCATCTTCGGCGGTACCTTCGACCCCATCCACAACGCCCACCTCATCGTCGGACGCGAAGCCGCCGCCCACTTCTCTCTCGACAAAGTCCTCTTCGTCACGGCTTCCCAACCGCCCCACAAATCCGGAACCGGAACCTCGTTTGACGATCGCATGGCAATGGTGGAATTGGCCTGCGCCGGCGAACCGCACTTTGAGGCTTCGCGCATTGAAGCCGGTAACCGCAAGAGCTATTCCTTCGACACCATCGAACGGGTGAAAGCGAAACTCGCCCTCGACGATCGCCTCTTCTTCCTCATTGGGGCCGATGCCTTCGCCGAAATCGGCACCTGGTACCGTGCGCTACAGGTCATCGAATCGGTAGAGTTTATCGTCGTCACCCGTCCCGGCCATACCTACGCCACCCCGTCCGGCGCCCGCGTTCATCGCCTCAATACCCTGGCGCTGCCCGTGTCGTCGTCTGAGATCCGCGAAAAACTGGCTGCCGGGGAGCCTGTTCACGAACTCCCTCCACCCGTTCTGGACTACATTCACGAGCGCGGGCTGTACGCCGTCCGCTAGAAGATATCGCTCGTGATATCCTTTGACTGGCAATCGATACTTCACCCCCCGATCTAGGAGGATTTACAACCGTGCGTGTTGGCGTATTCACCCCGTTGCTTTCGCAACTCCCCTTGGAAAAGGTTCTCGACAAACTCAAGACGCTGGGCATCAGCACCGTGGAACTTGGCACCGGCAATTATCCCGGCGATCCCCACTGCAAGCTCTCCATGCTCGACAACCCGGCCGAACTTGAGGCCTTCCAGAATCTCCTCAGCGACTATGGCGTGTCCATCTCCGCTCTCTCCAGTCATGGCAACCCGCTCCACCCGGACAAGGCGGTAGCCAAGGCCTATCAGGAAACGTCCAAGAAGACTATCCGCCTCGCTCAAAAGCTCGGCGTGCCTATGGTCATCGATTTCTCCGGTTGCCCTGGTGACTGCGAAACCGCAAAATATCCGAACTGGGTTACCTGCCCGTGGCCGCCCGAGTATCTCGATGTGTTGGCCTGGCAGTGGGAGAAAGTGGCCACTCCCTATTGGAGCGAGCACGGCAAGTTCGCCGCTGACCACGGTGTGAAAGTCGCCGTGGAAATGCACCCCGGCTTCATCGCCTACAGTCCGGAGACCATGCTCCAGTTGCGCGACATCGGCGGATCCGCCGTCGGTTGTAACTACGATCCCAGTCACATGTTCTGGCAAGGAATCGATCCGATCAAAGCGATCCGTGTCCTCGGCGATTCCATCTTCCACGTTCACGCTAAAGACACTCAGATCTACGACTACAACCTGCCTCGCACGGGCGTTCTCGACACCAAGAAGTACACCGACGAAAAGAACCGCGCCTGGATCTTCCGCACCTGCGGCTACGGTCACGACGCCGAATGGTGGAAGGAATTCATCTCCACCCTCCGCATGTACAACTATGACTACGTCCTCTCCATTGAACACGAAGACTCTCTGATGTCGCCCGAAGAAGGCCTCACCAAGGCCGCCACCTTCCTCAATAGCATCATTATCAAGGAACAGGCCGCCGCGGCCTGGTGGGTGTAACTCTCTCCGGAAGGGCCGTTCCCCTGTGGGCGGCCCTATTCCCATCGCTAAATGTCTCTCTTGATGCCCGCCCTCTTCCTGGGGCATGGAAATCCGATGAATGCGCTGCTGCGAAACGCATACAGCGAGGGATGGGCAGCACTGGGACTTTCCCTGCCTCGTCCCAAGGCAATCCTATCGATTTCCGCGCACTGGTATGTCGCCGGCGCAGCCGTCACTATCAATACCGCGCCCCGCACCATCCACGACTTCGGAGGCTTTCCCGAAGAGCTGTACCGCGTGCAATACCCCGCGCCGGGCGATCCCGTCCTTGCGCGCCGCATCCAGCACTTACTTGCTCCGATCGCAGTCGATCTCTCAGAGGAATGGGGACTCGACCACGGGACATGGTCCGTCTTGTGCCATCTTTTTCCCGCCGCCGATATCCCCGTTGTCCAGGTCAGTATCGACTACACACGCACCGCCAGCTACCACTATGAAATCGGCCGTCGCCTCGCCGTGCTGCGCGAGGAAGGCGTCCTCATCCTTGGCAGTGGCAACCTCGTCCACAATCTGCGCGCCTACGGCTGGGGCAAACCGGTGGAACCCTACCCCTGGGCCGTCGAGTTTGAAGATCGTGCCCGTCAACTACTCCTTGCCTCCGACTACGCCCCGCTGATTGCGTATGGAAAACTTGGCACTAGCGCGGCTCTCTCCATCCCCACGCCAGACCATTATTTGCCTCTCCTCTACGTACTCGGAGCCGCCGCCCCGGGCGACGCCATCAGCTTCCCGATTGAAGGCATCGAGGGTGGTTCTATCTCAATGCTCGCCGTACGCCTCGGGTCAGACACCCAAGCCGGCGCGTAGAATTCTTGCTCGCGAGGGTTTGGACCGCGGCAGTCACCAATTCGCCCGCCGGCAAAAGTAGTTAAGGATAAGAAGGCCCTGTTATACTGTGAACCGAAGGCTGGAACATGAAAAAGACAACCGCCGACCGCTCCACGCCGCCGGTCACCATTCCGTTCAACCCCGGGCCAGAGATCGTTCTGCCCACGCCCAACTTAAGCAGTCACCACTCGCTCGAGGCCTGCCTCCTCGCCCGCCGCTCCAGGAGAGACTACTCCGCTGCCCCCATCTCACTCGTTGAGACCGCCCAACTCCTCTGGGCTTCCCAAGGCGTCACCGGACTCGGTGGCTTGCGCACCGCTCCCTCCGCCGGAGCCCTCTACCCGCTCCGCACTTACCTGATCGCAGGCAACATCGAAGCCCTACCCGCCGGCATATATCGTTACCAGCCGGATAGCCACACCCTCAAGACCGTCGGCCTCGGCGACCGCCGCGACAGTCTGGCCCTTGCCGCCATGAACCAGCAATGCGCCCGCGAGGCAGCCCTCGCTGTCTTGTTTGCGGCGAATTACTTTCAATCCAGCCGCGAATTCGGCGCCGCCGCCCCCCGCCTCGCCCTTCTTGAGGCCGGCCATGCCGCGCAAAACTTCTGTCTTCAGGCAACTTGCCTCGACTTAGGGGTAATCACACTCGGCAAGTTTGAGCCCGACCTCCTCCGCGCAGCTCTCGATCTTCCGGATAAGGAGGACCCGCTCTACCTCGTCGTTGCCGGCCGCAAGTAGCTATTCGCCAACGCTTGCTCCCAGTGCGACTGGCGCTGCCGTGCCCAGCATCTCGACGCTCGCCACCTTGTCGATCACCGAGACGGGATCCCGCGGCTCCATTGTTAGTTCCAGTCGCCCCGCTGCCTGGAATGTGAGGTGCACCATTGCCGTGCCGCCGGCAAGGTTCGTCGAACTGCCTGCAAAAGCGATGCGGGAGAGTTCAGACCGGGTGCCGAAGTCCCCCGCTGAGACGGCAATCGATGCGGCGTTGAACGTCTCAACAAGCTTCCCCGCGCTCATCAGAACCATCGCCAGCAATAGGGATGACCACCGCTCGGCGTCAGCCGGCGTCGCCGCCAGCACATCGGCAAAAAAGGCTTGAGTGAACTCCTGCGTCCCGTAGATGCCGCCGAAACTGTAATCGACGCGTAGCAAACTTGCGGTATCGAGTTTGCTTGTCCCTTGCGTCGTCAGTGCGATCGCCGGAGCCTTTGCGTCCAGGGAGTAATCGTCCCCCTCCACCAGGCTCGCTCGTCGCTCTTCCGGTTTGCCGGCGTCGTAAATCGCCCTGCATTGCACAGTGCCGGCCAGTGGAGTCCGGTCCAACGGATAACTCTTTGCCCCTTTTACGGTCGGGATCTCCAGTTGGATCGCCCGTGGTCGCACTTCGCTCGACAGATCTCCTCGCGTCGCCGTGAGGTCGCCCGGATAGAGCGCGACTTGCGGAGGCACGCCGCCCGCCATGGCGCCCACCGTGATATCCGGGAAGCCGCCAGGTTTCATCTTGGTGATCTGATCCAGCAAGCGGGTAATCATGATGTCTCCAACTGTCCCCTGCTCAGCTCTTCCTCAATCACCTGGATCGCCCCGCTGATCCGCAGCAGGGTATGACGCAAATCCGTAACCCGCGCCTCCATATCCGAGAGTGCCTTCTGGCCGGTCTCGTACTCCACCTTCAATTCGGCGAGGCGTCTTGTGAGTTGATCGCGCATCAGTTCAGTTTAGAACGGTAATTCCAGGACTGAGACATCAAAGAACTCGTTCCTGTTTCTCCTCCGCTGGAAAACGCCGCTGACATATCGCCCATTGCCCGGAACATCGTAGAACACCAAACTGGTACGAAATTGAGCCCTTCGCATGTAGTTTGCATAGAGCGTCCCGTTTACGCTGAGATTTGCCGGTGGTCACGTCTCCATGTTGGATAGGCCGGACACCACCAGGTTCGAGGACAGGTCCACTCCCGTCCAAATTAGTCTTTGAGTGCTTTTTCCGTGTTGAGAACATTGGGCGCAGCTCCGCTCTGACCCAGATCGGGCATTCGCGCATTCTGCCCGACCGGAATAACTGCCTCCCACTATCTTGTCGTTCTGCTGTCCGAGTTATCCGCTCACATCTCTCTGGGAATCAATGCTGTCACTTTGAATCGGCTTTCTGCTGTCCAACTGTTCCTACCACGTGATTTCAAGCTGCTGCGCGTCGTCATGCACTCCGGCCAGCGCCGGTGGGGCACCAAAAGGGTCGTCCAACCACGCCCATAGATCGCGATAGAAGAACAACTGCTGCCGCAGCAAAGCCGCCAACGTGGATAACGACCAGGCGAACTGCGATTTCATTTGCAGGTACTTCAGCACCAGCATCGCGATCAGCGCCGTCCACACCTGGGTCCGAACCGCATTGGCGCTGGTCCCCACAAACGTCTTGATCTTCGCTGTTTGTTTCAGCGCCTTGAACAACTGAGCGACATACTGCCCATCAACAACGTCCCGCTGAAGTGACGATCTATTACCCTTACCACCCGTTGCGCGGACAGACCCTTTCCGTCGTTAGGCTGTACGAGTTTCACAGCTCGGTCCACTATGTGGTGCGACAGACTGACGGCTCGCCGTTAGCCGTGCCGGGCTGGATGACGGATCCCGAAGCCGCGTACGTCAACATGGTCTCCACCGCGCGCCTGCCGCTAGGTGTGCTACGTGAATTGCGGCGTATGGCTGTCACACATCGGTCCACCAGTGTGCAGAATGGGCGGGAGGAGGATCACGATGCAGCAGCCGCGAGCAAAATACCAACGACAACTGTTCGAGGAGACGCGAGCCGTTCCCACGGCGCGATTTCCTCGGGACGTGCAAGAGCTACTGCGCCAGGCGCTGGTGCAGTGGTTGCAGGCAGTGGCGAAGAGGATGCGCGAGGAGGCCAGCGATGAACAAGATCACCGCTGATCATCTGGCCCGGCGGGCTTGTGTGTATATCCGTCAGTCCACGCCAGAACAGGTGCGGCACAATCTGGAAAGTAAGCGCCGCCAGTATGGCCTCGTCGACCGCGCACGCGCCCTGGGCTGGCAAGATATCGACGTCATCGACGACGATCTGGGAGTCTCGGGATCCGGAATCCGTCGCCCCGGTTTTGAACGTCTGTTGTCCGCGGTGTGCGATGAACGAGTCGGCGCCGTCTTTAGCATCGAGGCGTCGCGACTGGCGCGGACCAACCGGGAGTGGCATACGCTGCTGGAGTTTTGTAACATCGTCGGTGTCCTACTGATCGATGGCGAAGCGGTGTATGACCCCAGACTTACTAATGATCGGTTGTTGTTAGGCATGAAGGGCACCATTAGTGAGATGGAGGTGGCGAGCTTTCGCGAGCGCGCCCAGGCGGCGATTCTGCAGAAGGCGCAACGGGGCGCCTTGGTGCGACGGGTTCCGATCGGATATATCAAAGGAACCGAGGACCGCATCGAGAAGGATCCGGATGCCAGGATCCGGGCCGCCATCAATCTGATCTTCTGTAAATTTGCGGAGTTGGGCAGCGTGCGACAGGTCTTTTTCTGGCTGGACCGGCAGCAGATTCCGTTGCCCATCGCCAGAGGGCCAGAAGCGACGCAGGAGATCGTCTGGCAGCCTGCTCGGTATCACGCGGTGTTAAGCGTGCTGAAGAATCCGATCTACGCGGGCGGATACGTGTATGGGCGCAGCAAGACCATAATCGGACTGGAGGGCGGGCACAAGCGTGTCCGTCGGCAGGTGCAGCGCCGTCGCGAGGACTGGAAGGTATTGATTCGGGATCATCACGAGGGTTACATTGACTGGGAGGTCTTTGAGAGCAATCAAACGATGATTGCCCAGAACGACAATGCGAAAGGGAGCGCGGTGCGCGGCGCGATCAAACAGGGGGAGGCGCTGCTCGCCGGTCTGCTGCGGTGCGGTCATTGTGGCGCCAAATTACTGGCGCAATATCCGCGCCGCGGTGTGATTCGGTATCAGTGCTCGGGATATCTCCTCAATCGCGATCGGGCGTGTTGCGTCATGTTCGGTGGGCTGCGTGCGGATCGGTTCGTGTTGGAGCAACTCATGCAATCGCTGGCGCCCATGGGTATGGAAGCAGCCATCGAGGCGATCGAAAACCTCAAAAACGCCGGCGACGGGCGGATTCAGCAAAGGACACTGGCATTAGAGCAGGCGCGCTATGAAGTGACACGCGCCCGGCGCCAGTACGATGCGGTGGACCCGTCGAATCGGCTTGTGGCGGCGGAACTGGAACGCCGCTGGAACCACGCACTGACTACGGAGGCGCAACTGGAGGCTGAGTTAGTAACATTACAAGAGTATCGAGAAGAGCCTATTAGCGAGGAAGTAAAGCGAGAGTTATTGTCTTTCGCGCGGGATCTTCCGAAGCCCTGGGACGATCCACATAGTTTGCCGGAACACAAGAAACGTCTTCTTCGGATCGCGTTAAAAGAGATCATCGCCACGTGTGAAGGCGAGACGATACGCCTGGTATTACATTGGCAAGGAGGAGATCATACGCAGGTGGAGTTTGAAAAGATTCGCACCGGCCGGCATCGGTATGTCACCGGCGACGATCTAGTGGAAATCGTTCGCGGGCTGGCGCGGATCGAATCGGATGCACGGATCGCTTCGATTCTCAATCGCAATCAACGCCGAACGGCCCACCAACAGACATGGACTGCAAGGCGCATCTGCTCACTGCGCAACAACCACGCGATACCGGTTTACCGTGAGGGAGAGCGACAGGCCCGCGGCGAGATGTCGGTGAGCGATGCCGCTTCCGCCCTCGGGGTCACGCCGACCAGTGTTTTGCGGTTGATTCGGCTGAAGCAGTTGCCGGCGACGCACGCCTGTGGGGGCGCACCCTGGATTCTGCGTCGCGCTGACGTCGAGCGATGCGTGGCCGAACGTCGTAGCCATCCAGCGACCCCACCAACGCTGGAGTCGGCGCAATTGAACCTTGAAATTCCATAGACATCCGAAGGAGTGCACCATGTCGAGTTATCGAAAAATAACTCCACCTTCCAGCGATCCTTGTAGATCGCCGCAATCGTCGAGGCTGCCAGGTGCAAGAGGTTACTGAAGAACACCAGGACTTCCGGCTTTTCCTCGTTCCAGTATTCGATGCGACGGAACAGCACCGGCTTCTCCCCGTCTTTCGCCAGCGCCGGCAACGAGACGATCTGGTCTTTCAATACCTTTCCATTTGCCGCGACCTCGCACTCTTCCAGCACCGTATAGACAGTGTTGGCTTTCATCCGCGTCACGAAGAACACGCCCTTCTGCGTGAGTTCCAGGAACCACTCGAAGTCGTTGTAGCCGCGGTCAATCGCCAGAATCGTGCCTGGATCGAACCGCAGCGTGCGCGCCACCTTGATCTCGCTGGTCTTGCCCTCGGTCACCACCGCGAACGCCGGCAAGTAGCCGTCATGGTCCAGCAGCAGGTGCAACTTGATCGCACCCTTGGTCCTTCGAAATTTCGCCCAATCGAACATGCTCAGCGACAGGTCGATGATGCTCCCGTCCAGGCTCATCAGCTTATTCTTGAATCGGAACTTCTTACCAGCACCCTGCCTGCTCACCAGTTCCTGGCATTTGATCAGGGTCTGCTGGAACACCGTTTGATACAATTCCCACGGCCGTTTCTCATTGGCATACGCCAAGGTCGACTTCTTGGGCGCCACGGGCACGCCCAGATGCTTCAACTGTCCCTCGCAGCACGCCAGACCACCGCAAATCTCACGCAACGAATGCGCACGCCCCACTTGGCAAAACAGCATCGCCACGAACTGGCCCCAACTGGTGAAGCCCCGGGCGTGGCGTTCTGCCTTGTGCTCCTTGACGGCCTTTTCGAACTCGGCGCGCGAAAACA
The DNA here is from genome assembly GCA_039934475.1 of Bryobacteraceae bacterium. Lineage (GTDB taxonomy): Bacteria > Acidobacteriota > Terriglobia > Bryobacterales > Bryobacteraceae > JBDTMC01. The sequence goes on from JBDTMC010000091.1 coordinate 20,224, forward strand.
GCTTCAACACCTGCGAGAAAATGCTGCATACTCTCATTAGGTTGAGTCTCCTGAGGTTGAATTGGTTCTT
>JBDTMC010000092.1:0-20234 GCA_039934475.1 Bryobacteraceae bacterium
CCGCCGCCTACCGCAAAGTGCTGGCCGATCAAAAGATTCCCTCGCTCGAAACGCTGTTCCGGCTGTTCGATGCGGCGCGGCTGTTTCTCTCAGACACCATCGACTACCGCGCGGCGCTCACCGGGTTAGCCGCTGCCGCCGAAATCAAAGCGGTGGAAGTCCCGAAGAAACTACCCGCCCCGGATCAAAAGATTCTGCAGTCCTGGAGCCCTTCTGACCTCGCCGGCCCGATTCGCGACCTGCAGCAACAAACCGGCCGCAAGAAGCCCAATCCGAAATCGATCAAAGAGCATGCTTCTGTCCTGCTGGACCGCCTGCGGCCGCAGGTCGTGCTGGCACTCACGGGTTCCATTTACGCTCTTTACCTGCGGCCCTCGGATGCGGCCATCTCCGACGATCCACTGCTGGTGCGCAAACACACATTCATCGGAAGCAAAGAAGCTTCGCGTGACTTGAAGGCCTTCCCCGATCTAGATTTTCACATCTCGTCGGAAGGGGCCGGCAGCCGCTTTATCGGCGGCTTCGGCGGCGTCGAATACGCGATGGGAATCGCTACGGAACGTGGCCAGGGCGGGAACAATCGTTTGTCGCAGTCGGTCGGAGTCAGCGCCTGGGCCGCCGTCCGTTCCACTGACTGGCGCCTTCTTCGAGAGGAACAGATCCGTGTTTTCGCGCTCCGTGTGCGCCTGGGCAGGGAATGGATTGTGGAAGCGGCCGGGAACCCTGAGCGCTCTACTCTTCTGGCTGAAGAAACCCTCGGTCTGCTCTCCCTCTCGCGGCGAGGCCACATGTTCGACGCCCTTGCCGCCCGCAAGTGGCTCGAGGTCTGGGAGTGCCTCACGCTCTCTGATCTTTACTGGCTCGGGGAAGCAGCCGAAAGGCACTATGGTAAGGACCTTTGGCCGAGCCCTGTGGCTGTGGCGCTGAGAGCGGCGCCCGATGATTGGAAGGACGCGCCTGATGTCCTGGGTGTCGTCCCGGTGTATCTGAGTGGCTGCCAGCATCCGCATTGGAGCCGCTACAACCCGTACGAAAGCTATACGCGCCAGATGTTCGCGAATAAGTTCGCGGAACGGACCGCAGAACTGAAGGCCCGTGTGGCCTTGATACTGGAGGAGAACGCGATTGCGCCCGCCAGCCTGGCCGATGCCGCCGAACCACTGACGACCCTCTTTCTGAGCCGTCTCAGAATGCGAGACAAAGACGACTGGCCGAGTATCCAAGCGGCCTTACGCGAACTGAACCAGTCCGATGTTCAAGCTGCACTGGAGTCTGCCCGCCATGAACCTTAAACTCGCACTCTGCGCCGCCTTTATCGGTACGGTCTGTGCACAAGAGGCGCCTAAGTTTCGCGTGGAAACCCGGCTTGTGGAGGTGCCCGCGGCCGTGCTGGACTCCGGCGGCCGGCACTTGTTCGGTCTCACGCGGGACGACTTCGAAGTGCGTGACAACGGCCGTCCGCAGTCCATTGCATCGTTTGAAGAGACGGCCACGGACCTTCACTGCGCGCTGCTGCTGGATACCACAGGCAGCATGATGACGTCTCTGCCGGCGCTGAAGAACGCTGTCTCCACCTTCATCGACGAACTCCGCCCGAATGATTCCGTCTCCATCCACTCCTTTGCCGAGCGCATACGCGAATTGCAGCCTGCCACGCGCGATAAGAGCGCTGCCAAACGTTCCATCTTCGGCCTCCGCGCGGCCGGGCAAACGGCGCTGTTTGATGCCATCAGCCGCCTTAGCCTGGAAATGGAAAAACGCCCGGGCAAGAAGGCAATGGTGGTCTTTACGGACGGCGAAGACAACGCCAGCTTGCTGAACTCACAATCGGCCGTCGCCCGCGCCCGCCGCAATGGCCTGCCCATCTACGCGATCGGTTTCGGCGCAAGCGGCCGGAACGCCAAACTCATCGATACGCTGAAAAGTCTTTCGACGGCCACGGGCGGCATCTGCTTTCCCATCCGGTCCGGATCGGAAATGGCCAAGGTCTTCACACATATTTCTGCTGAATTGAAAGCGGTCTACCTGCTTTCGTACGCCCCACCGGAAGCGCAGGCGGCCTGGCACCAGATCGACGTGGTTGTGAAGGGGCGCAAGGATGCGAAGGTTCGCGCCAAGCAAGGCTATTCAGCTGACTAGGTGCGAGCCCGCCTCGTCCACCACATTGCCGCGGCCGCTACCATCACCGGCAGCATCAGCAGCATCAGCTCCAAGACGCCATTGCCGCCATCCGGCGATGACCCGAACAGTGTTTCAATCCATCTCACCGTCGCACCTCCAGAGTCTAACTGAGCATACTTGGATGCCTGCCAAACGTTCAACTACTAAATTGCGGCAAACTACAAGTAGTCAATTAGAACCCGGCAATGAGAACCAGGCAATGAGAACCCGGCAATGAGAGAACTATTCGATCCCGCTCCGTCCGCGGCGCAGACTCCGGAGGGCGCCCATGCGATCGCTCGTCTGGAAGTGCAGGAACTGGACAACCGAGTTCACAGCACTGCGGTGAAGGGCGCAGAAGCACTCCTCGGACTGCAGTTTGATGACGGCTACTGGTCCGGTCACCTCACTGCCGACACGACTCTGGAATCCGATTGGGTCCTGCTGGAGCTGTGGATGAATCCTCCCGATGCGGAGGGCCGCTGGAATCCCCGCTCCAAGGCGCGCCTGGATAAGGCGATGCGCACCATCCTTAGCCGCCAACTGCCCGATGGCGGCTGGCCTATTTATGAGGGTGGGCCCTCTGAGATCAACGCCACCGCGCGCGCCTACGTCGCGATGAAACTCGCCGGCGCCGACCCCAATTCCGCGCCGATGGTTCGCGCCCGGTACAAGGTTCTCGCGCTGGGCGGCCTGCAGTCCTGCAACAGTTACACCAAGATCAACCTCAGCCTCTTCGGACTTTTCCCGCGCCAGTACGCTCCTAGCATTCCGCCCGAACTGTTACTCGTCCCCGGCGGCCTGTTGTACGAAATGTCTTCCTGGACGCGTGCCATCATCGTCCCTTTGTCCATCGTCCAGGCACTTGGCGGCACTCGCCCCGTGCCTTGCGGAATCACCGTCGAGGAGCTCTACTACCCGCAAAAACGACTTGCCATGCCAAAGCGCGAAGGCCTTTCCGTGCTCTTCAACCAGGCCGACCGGCTGGTGAAGGTGTGGGAGCGCAGAGGCCTCAAAGACGTTCGTAAAAGCGCCATTCGCGAAGCCGAACACTGGATGCTGGACCGCATGCGCTATACCGAGGGGCTCGGCGCCATCTACCCGTCGATGATGTACAGCATCATGGCGATGGAAGCGCTCGGCTACGAACGCGATCATCCGGACCTGCTGGAAGCCATTCGCCACTTTGAAAACCTGATTCTGGAGACCGACGACCGCCTTCAGTTCCAGCCCTGTTTCTCGCCCGTCTGGGACACGGCTATCGCCGCGTTCGCTTTAGGCGAACTAGGGCACGCCGCTCCCGAAGCGATGACGAAGTGCGCGGACTGGCTGCTGGCGCGCGAGATCCGGCGCAAAGGCGATTGGTCAGTGAAGCGTCCCGACCTGGCCCCAAGTGGATGGGCGTTCGAGTTCGCCAACGAGTTTTACCCCGATATCGATGACACGGCGATGGTCCTGCTGGCGTTCCTATATGCCAAAGCTTCCGATCCGGTAAAGCAGGAACGGGCCGAACGGCGCGCCATCAACTGGTTGTTTGGAATGCAGTCGTCCGATGGAGGGTGGGCCGCGTTCGACGTGGACAATAACTGGCAGTTACTGAATAAAGTGCCTTTCGCCGATCACAACGCGATGCTCGATCCTACTTGCCCGGACATCACCGGGCGGGTTCTGGAAGCCCTTTGCCGCCGCGGCTACAACTCCGAGCATCCCGCCATTCGCAAGGGTATCAACTACTTACTCGACAATCAGAAACCCGATGGAAGCTGGTATGGCCGTTGGGGCGTGAACTATCTTTACGGCACCTTTCTCGCGCTGCGCGGGCTTGCGGCAAGTAAGGCGCCGGACGCCCGCGCGGCGATCGAAAAAGCGGAGCGCTGGATCCAATCGGTCAAAAATGCGGACGGAGGCTGGGGGGAAACCTGCGCCAGCTACGACGTTCACAAGTTTGTCGCCGGACCCAGCACGGCATCGCAGACGGCTTGGGCCCTCTTGGGCTTGGCCGCCGCTGGCGCCCCCCGCGCCGGAGCCACCGTGCGCGGCATCAACTACCTTGCCCGGACCCAAACCGCCGAAGGAACGTGGTCTGAGAAATTCACCACCGGCACCGGGTTCCCCAACGTCTTTTATCTCACCTATCACCTTTACCGTCAGTACTTTCCGGTGATGGCTCTAGCGGCCTGCCAGGCATCTATTACCAAAATCTGACATTTCGGGTCGGATTATCATGAAAGAATAGGGTGTGTCCCGCACTCACCCCATCATTATTCAGGGCGGCATGGGAGTCGCGGTCTCCAATTGGAGACTAGCCCGCGCCGTATCACGCCTCGGTCAACTGGGCGTCGTATCCGGGACGGCTCTCGACCAGGCCTTCGCCAGGCGCCTGCAGGATGGCGATCCGGGCGGCCACATGCGTTTGGCCTTGGATCACTTCCCCTTTGCAGCAATGGGGGAGCGGATTTGGAAGACGTGGTTTGTGCCCGGCGGCAAGAGCGCGGCCGACTCCTATCGCAGGATGGCCATGCACACTCCGGATGGGCCGCGTGACGTTCATGAACTGTGCATCATCGCGAATTTCGCCGAGGTGTTCCTCGCGCGTCATGGTCACAACAACGCCGTTGGCATCAACTATCTGGAAAAGGTCCAACTGCCTCATCTCCCTTCTATCTATGGCGCGATGCTGGCGGGAGTGGAATACATTCTGATTGGCGCGGGCATTCCGCTGAAGATACCGGGTGTGATTGACACCCTGGCCCTGCACGAACCCGCCAGCTACCCTCTCCAGATTTCGGGAGCGCAGGGCGCGGATACTACCCTCACCTTTTCGCCCCGTTCCTACATGGAACACGATCTGCCTCCGCTCCACCGGCCGTATTTCCTCGCGATCATTGCCTCCAACACGCTGGCGACAACGATGATGAAGCGCGCCAATGGCCGGGTGGATGGCTTTGTAGTGGAAGGTCCCACCGCGGGCGGACACAACGCGCCTCCCCGCGGCCAGGCGCAGTTCAACGAACTGGGCGAACCCATTTACGGAGACCGCGACCGGGTGGACCTGGCAAAGCTACGCGAACTGAACGTACCCTTCTGGTTGGCCGGCGGCTTCGGCAAGCCGGAACAAGTCGCCGAGGCCCTGGCTTCCGGCGCCGCCGGCGTTCAAGTGGGAACTGCCTTCGCATTCACCGTGGAATCTGGTTTCAGCACCGAATACAAACAGGCCGTCCTCAGCCGCATTGTTTCCGGCGAGGCCCGTGTGGTGACTGACCCGCTGGCTTCACCCACCAACTTCCCCTTCAAAGTGGTGCCCGTGCCTGGTTCACTCTCAGAGTCCGATGTTTACGAAGACCGGCCCCGCATCTGCGATTTGGGCTATCTGCGCGAAGCCTACCGGGACGCAGACGGTGTGGTCGGTTACCGCTGTGCCGCCGAGCCCGTCACCGTCTATGCCGCCAAGGGTGGCAAGCCGGAAAATACCGCCGGCCGCAAGTGTCTCTGCAATGCGCTGATGGCCAACGTCGGGTACCAGCAAGTGCGCGCCGGCACCTACATCGAACAGGGTCTCATCACGTCCGGCAACGACCTCACCGAACTGGCCGACTTCCTGCCTGTTTCGGGTGGCGTATACAGCGCCGCCGACGTCATCGACAGATTGCTGTCGAGGCTGACAGACGGAAGTGTCCCGGTGCAATCACCGCTCGAGGAGCAAACGGTATGAACAGCGATTACGTGTACGTGAAAGACTTGCGGCTGCAGGCGAAGGTACCCGAAAACGGCATTCTGACCCAGACCTTGCAGAACGACGACCGAACCAAAGTGATCCTATTCGGTTTCGCGCCGGGACAGGAACTCTCCGCACACACCGCGCCCTATCCGGCGACGTTGATCTTCCTGAAGGGCGATGCCCATCTCAAACTCGGGACGGAAGAGCAGGAGGCGACAGAAGGGACTTTTGTCCATATGCGCCCCAACCTGGAGCATGGCATCAAAGCGGTGACCGACGTCGTCATGCTGCTCACCATGATTAAAAACACGCCACCCCCACCTGCCGCAAAGTAGGAGGCGCCGGCCGCTGCCTGTGCGCCGCCTTCCGCCTTACGGCGATGCGCTACGTAGCGGCGATAATGCTGCGCTTCGGTCGTCTTGATGTCGAAGGGAACCGTCTTCGACAGATCGTAGAGGAAGCCGAAGACCTGTTCATACTCCTCGGCGGTAAGGTCCCGTTCAGCGAAGGCGCGCCCGGTGGCTACCAGGAAGGGCCGTTTCAGCGGATCGCCGCTCGTGTGACGTCGTGAGGCATACAATTGCCATGTGAAGACGATCAGTTGGCTGTTGTTGACGTGCTTGCCGCTGGGCGCAGTGACCTTGGTGAAGAACGGTCGCAGTGATCATTCCATTTGCCTTGCCCCAGACGCCTCGCCCTCAGAGCGGCGGGCCGCGGAGGAACTGCAGCGATTCATTGCCGGCATGTCCGGCGCGCGGTTGCCCCTGCTCGATAAATGTGGGGGACGGGGACCGTTCGTGCGGGTGGGTGGCGGCGGTGCGTTCGGCCCGGAAGAGTACCGGCTGCGTACTTCAGGCCGCGACCTATTGATTGAAGGCGGGCATCTGCGCGGCACCATGTATGGCGCCTACGCACTGCTCGAGAAACTTGGCTGCCGCTGGTTCACTGTGGACGTCAGCAGAATTCCGAAACTGCCGACGATTGAGATTGGACCTCTGGATGAAACGGGGAAGCCGGCGTTTGAATACCGCGAACCGTACTTCACCGAAGCCTTCGATAAAGACTGGGCCGCGCGCAACCGCACCAACGGCGCTTTCTCGAAATTGGACGAGTCCACTGGCGGGAAGGTGGAGTATTTCCCCTTCGTCCACAGCTTCGAGAGCCTCATTCCGCCGCAGCAATATTTCAAGGATCACCCCGAATACTTCTCGTTGATCGATGGGGCGCGGCGGGCGGAGAAGACGCAACTGTGCCTCACCAATCCCGATGTGCTGCGCTTGACCGTGGCGCGCGTGCGCGAATGGATCGCGGAGCATCCGACTGCAAAGATCATCTCCGTTTCCCAAAACGATTGGGAAGGCTGGTGCGAGTGCGACCGGTGCAAGCGCGTGGAACAGGAAGAGGGCGGGCAGCATTCCGGGCCGATGCTGCGATTTGTGAATGCCGTGGCGGCGGAAATCGAAAAGACGAACCCGGACAAACTGATCGACACCCTCGCCTATTGGTATAGCGAGAATCCGCCAGCGAAGGTGCGTCCGCGGCCGAATGTGCGAATCCGTCTGTGCCCCATCGGCGTTTGCGTCGCTCATCCGTATGAACTGTGTCCGCGCAGCACCTACTTTGTGAAGAACTTGAAGGCGTGGTCTGCGATCACGAATCAATTGTATATCTGGCACTACAACACTGACTTCGCACATTACCTGGCGCCGTTCCCCGATTTCGACGAACTGGCCGCGGACATGCCGCTGTATCAGAGGAACGGCGTGGTGGGCGTGTTCCTCGAAGGAGCCTATCCTCCGGGAGGCGGCAGCGAAAACGGGGAACTGCGGTCATATGTGATGGCGCGGCTGCTGTGGAACCCGCAGACCGACGTGAACCGGGATATCGCGGAGTTTGTGAATGCGGTCTATGGGCGCGCGGCCCAGCCGATGCGCGAGTATCTGGACTTACTGCAGCGGGAAGTAAGACTTCCCCCTAGCGGGTTAGGCCAGCACCTCTGGGTTCACAGCATTCCTTCCTATTCGGCGGACTTTCTCCCGCGGGCGAAGGCTATCTTCGAACGCGCGCTGCAGGCTGCCGAGGATTCGAGCGTGCGGCGAAGGGTCGCGAAGGCGCGATTGCCTCTGGAGTACATGGAGATGACTGCGGCGCGGCAGTACGTCATTGACGGCGATTTGTATTCGCCCCGCGATTTGGCGAAATGGAAGACGCGGTTCAGCGAGTTTCTGGCCTCTATGCGAAGCTTCGGAATTACTAGCATTCGCGAAGGACGGACTTTGGAAGAAGACGAAAAATGGGCTGCCGCTATGACCTCTTACCGGCTGACGTGGCTGGAAAACGACAAGTGGCGTGTGGCGGTGGCGCCTGAGCTAGCGGGACGCGTGGTGCGCATGACTGACCGCAAGATTGGACGCGAACTGCTGCACGTGCCCTGGCCGGGCGAAGCGCTCACGCCGAATACGGGCGGGCAGGTGGTGCAGGCGTACCCGGACTTCCCTCTGCGGCCTTGGGACGTGGAATGGAAAAGCGTTTCCGCATCGCCCACGGAAGTGGTGCTGGAAGGTGTGTGCACCAATGGTGTGAAAATGGAACGGCGCATCCGGCTGGACGGCGACTGGGTGCGGACAGAGGCGTGGGCCGAGAATGGCGGCCAAGATCCGTTGGACGTGGTTCTGCAAACACGGGCGGAGCTGGAGCCGGCAGACATCGACCGCGCCGGCGTGAGTTATCGTGCTACGGGAGGCTCCGAAGTGAATCGGTTGCTGATTGCGCCGGCGGAGTTGCCGAACGGGTCGGAGACACTGGTTAACGCCGATGTGCCCGATGGAGAATGGCACTCCGTGGGCGTTGTGAACCGCTTTCCGCGGGAATTGGCCGAGCGCACCACCGTGAGTTGGACACCGAAGAACGGACCCAAGGTGACCCTCGGTGTGTGGTCGAAGAAGGTGAAGCTGGCCCCTGGCGAGCGGGTACGAGTGGCGGCGGATTATAGGAGCGAATGAAGATGGCGAACGAACTCAGTCGGCGAAGTTTATTGCAAGGCATTGGAGCCTTCGCCCTTGGCGCTGCGGCTCTGCCGGGCGCGGGCGGCAAACCCGTGCGCATTGGTGTGGTAGGCGGAGGCTTCGGGTCCTCCTTCCAGTGGCACCTACATCCCAATTGCCAGGTGACGGCGGTCTGCGACATTCGGCCTGACCGGCTGCAGAGGCTCTCCGAAGTCTATCGCTGCGGGAATACATTTAAGAACTACCGCGACATGTTGAAGCATCCCCAACTGGATGCCGTGGCCGTGTTCACGCCGGCGCCACTTCATGTCTGGATGGACATTGAGGCATTGAAGGCCGGCAAGCACGTGATCAGCGCGGTGCCGGCGGGGATGTCCCTCGAAGAGCTGGAGCGGCTGCTGGAAACCGTGAAGCGAACGGGCTTGCGTTACATGATGGCTGAGACGAGTTACTACCGGCCCGAGGTCATTACGTGCCGCGAATGGTCACAGCAGGGTAAGTTCGGGACCATCTTCTATACCGAAGCTGAGTATCACCACGAAGGTCTTATCCCCTTGATGTATGACGACCGCGGCTTCCCCACGTGGCGTTACGGGTTTCCGCCGATGCACTATCCGACGCACTCCACCGGAATCGTCATCCCCATCACCGGCGAGCGCCTGACTGAGGTTCAGGCTGTCGGCTGGGGTGATGGGCATGAAGTTCTGCAAACCAACCAGTACAAGAATCCGTTCTGGAATACTACCGGATTCTTCAAGACCTCAGGTGGGCATTCCAGCCGCATCTCCGTGTTTTGGCACGTTGCTTCAGGCGGCACGGAGCGGGGCAGTATCTACGGCGACCGCATGTCATACATCATGGAACGCCCGGAGAAATCGCCCAATACGGTGGTCACCATCACCAAGGACGGTAAGACGGTGATCGATGCCAATGGTTACCCCGAAGGCGACGTTAAGATCGAGGCCTACCAACAACCGAACCACTTCGAGAAGCTGCCGGAATCACTGCGCGTGCAGAGCGGCCACGGTGGATCGCACACCTTCCTCACCAACGAGTTCATCAGCGCGATTGCCGAAGACCGGCATCCAACGGTGAATGTATGGGAGGCGATTGCGTACACGGCTCCCGGCATCGTCGCGCACCAATCCGCCCTGAAGGGTGGCGAGCCGATGAAGATCAAGGACTACGGAAAGGCGCCGGCTTAGTCTGTCATGATCACTTGTGATGCGACTCCTGATTTCGTCTCTTCTTCTGTTGTCGACCGCGACTGCGGCTGAGCCTCTTCTGTGCCGCCACGTGAAAGGCGAGCCAACTCCCGGCGATTGGGACAAGGCTGCCAAGGTGATGCTTGATCGCGGGCCTCGCGGCGAAGTGTCTCCCCTCGCTCCCACTGAAGTACGGACGCTGTGGAGCGATACCCACTTATACGTCCGGTTCAAGTGCCCCTTCCGATCGATGCACCTGCGCGACAAACCGGACCCCGCAACGGAAACCTTCGGCTTGTGGGACTACGATGTCACCGAGGTCTTCGTCGGCTCCGACTACCAGCACATCGGCCGGTACAAAGAGTTCGAAGTTTCACCGCAGAACGACTGGGTGGATCTGGAAGTGGACCGGGAACGCAAGGGTGAGCAAACCGATTGGAAATGGAATTCCGATTTTACGCACCATGTCAGCATCGACAAGAGCGCGAAGGTGTGGGTGAGCGAAATGGCCATCCCGCTGAAGTCGATCCCGGTTGCCAAGGCCGCCCCTGGCACGAAGCTGCGCATCAACTTTTACCGGATTGAAGACAAGGAACCGAATCGCATTTACTTCGCTTGGCGTCCCACAGGAGAGCGATCCTTCCATGTCCCGGCCGCGTTTGGCGAGCTTGAGTTGGTGAAGTGACTTATTTGATGGCGCGCGTCACCAGCCAGTAAATAGGAATGCTCAGCGCGAGACAAGCCAGTCCCTGCAGGCTGTTGGACGTATCGGTGAAGAACGCGCCAATGAGGAACCCGACGCTGCCCGTGAGTACGATGAGCGTGGACCAAGGGTAACCCCAGGCCCGGCACGGACGCGGCGTATCGGGCTCTTTGTGGCGCAGGTACAGCAGCGACGCGAATGCCGAGCAATAGAGCACCACGTAGAAGATGCCAGCCATGGCGAGCAGGCGGTCGAAGCTGCCGGTGAGGACGAGGAGCACTCCGGCGGCCGTGGTGCACGCCAGCGCGATCCACGGAGTGCCGCCGCGATTCACCGCCGTGGCCCTGGGCCAGAAGAGCCGCGCGCGACCGAGTGCGAACAAGATGCGGCTTCCACCCAACATCGACGCATTAATCAGCGATGGCAGCGCACAGATCGACAGGATCGTGACGAGGGTAGCGCCGCGCGATCCAAACAGAACCTGGGCGGCATCCGAGGCAGGGAAGTCCGCGCCGGCCAGCGTGTGCATGGGCAGGACGTAGAGCAGCGCCGCATTGATGGCGAGATAAATCAGCGTCACGCTGAGCACGCCGCCAATCATGGAGCGCGGTAAGTCGCGGCCCGGGTTTGAATCCTCTTCCACGAAGTAAGCGACTTCGTACCAGCCATCGTAGGAAACCACCGTGGACTGGAAAGCGAGGATCAATGCGGCGAACCAACCGCGCGACGGCGGAGGCAGGGCGATCTGCACGCCCCGGGATTGTCCCCCTAACAGGAACCCGGCTCCGACCAGGGACAGAAATGTGACGGCGAGGACAACCGTGGTAAGCTCCTGCGTGCGCGCCCCGGCTTTGATGCCGACCGCCTGGATGGCCGCAAACACCAGGATGAGAATGATGGCGAGTCCGGCAGTGTAGGGCTTCGATGGCGGATGCAGCGCAGCGGCGAGTTCCACTAGCGTCATGGCGGCGAAGGCCAGTGAGGCGCTGTTGCCGAGAAAATCGCACCAGCCGACGGCAAACCCAGGCCCGCGTCCAAAGGCGCGTTCGGTCCATACGAAGAAGCCGCCGGCTTTCGGAATCATGGCGCCAAGCTCAGCGGAGTTGAGCGCGCCGAGCAGGGCATAGAGGCCGCCCGCTACCCAGATGCCGAGGATGAGCGCCGGATCGCGCAGCCATTCGGCGATAGCGCCGGGGCGGCGCAGGATGCCCGCTCCGATGGTGCCGCCTACCGTGACGGCGAGGCCGAAAGCAACGCCGAGGACGCGATGAAGGCGGGCATTCGGGATGGCAGACGTCAAGATGCGGTGTAGTCTATCAGCTATGATCGTGTCGATGAATTTAGATGACTACCAGCCCACTTCGAACCTCGCCGCGGCGACCACGCTGCCGGCCCGCTGGTACACGGATCCGGCCTTTCTGGAACTCGAGCGGCAGCGAGTATTCTGGGGCACATGGCAGGTGGTGGGGCATGCGGCCAAGGTGGCCGACGCGGGACAGTATTTCTCCTGCGAGGTGTCAGGCGAACCGATCGTGGTGGTGCGCGGCAAGGATGGCGTTCTGCGGGCATTTGCCAATGTGTGCCGGCATCGCGCCGCGGCCATCGTCAGTGAGCCAGGTTGCGCTAATGTCTTGAAGTGCCCCTACCACGGTTGGACGTATCAGTTGGACGGGCGGCTGCTGGGAGCGCCGGAGTTTGACGGTGCGGAGAATTGGAATCGTGCCGACGTGCGACTGCCGGAGTACCGGGTGGAAGAGTGGGGACCGTTTGTATTCGTCAATGTGGACGGCGCCGCGCCCCCGCTGGCAGAGGTGATGGGAACCATCCCGCAGCAGACGGCGGAGATCGGCTGTCCCATCCAGCAGTTGCAGTTCTCCTATCGCCGCGACTATCTCATCAACTGTAACTGGAAGGTGTACGTCGATAACTACCTGGAAGGGTATCACCTGCCCACGGCTCACCCCGGGTTATTCCGCGAGCTGGATTATGGCGCCTACCGCGTGGATACGTACCGCTGGTATTCCTCGCAGTACGCGCCCATTCGCGCCGCGGCGCGGGCCGGAGAGAAGCGGCAGTATGACGATTCAAGTGCGGGCAATCGGGCACTCTACTTCTGGGTGTTTCCGAATTTCATGCTCAACATCTATCCGGACAATCTGTCGAGTAACATCATTCTGCCAGTGGGACACAATCAGACGCTGACGATCTTCGAGTGGTTCGGCTACGGCGGCGCGGGAGTGAAGGATTCCACCATCGATTTCAGCGACGAGATTCAGCAGGAAGACATCCGCATCTGCGAGGCGGTGCAAAAAGGTTTGGGATCCCGAACGTATCAGACGGGACGATTCTCTCCGCAACGAGAGAACGGCGTCCACCATTTCCACCTGTTGTTAGACGAGGCCTTGCGAAAGGCTCGTTAGCGGGTTTCCACGTACTCCATCCACCCGTCCATCATTTCCATCTCGCTGGCCGCGCCCCAACGAATCACCTTGCTGGGATCGGGATTCAGCGGATTGTTGGCGGAGTTATCGAATTCGCCAATCACTTCGATGCGCGTGCCTTTCGGCAAGCGAATGGGCTCCTTCGCATGGTAGGTAAACTGCCAGTTGAAGTTGTAAGCGGGCACGTACAAAAGGGTCTCGACGCGGCCGTCCGGGTAGTGCGCGATGTAGCGCATGGCCTTGCCGCGCAGGTGCATATGCGGCGTAAGACTCATCACTTGCAGGTCCTTATCGATGGTGTGGCAATCCGTTACCTGGTGATCGGGATCGCCGGCGGGAATGCGGAACATCTGGTTGGAGAGGTAGGTGTAATACAAGACCCGTTGCGGCGGTTGTTTGGCGAAGATCAGACCCACGCTGGTGGCGTCGGTTTCCGGCTTGCCCGTGGTTCTGGCGTAGTGAATTTGAAAATTCAACGTCGCCCCAGCCGGAATCTTGCGCGCCGTTCCTTCGGGAAACGCTTCGGCATCCCGCCCCGGCAGGTACGAACTGAGTAAGTTGCCCATGGCGGTTACCTTTCGCCCAGGCACGAAACCGTTGCCATCCACCGCACAGCCGTTGTCGATCACTGGCGCCTCAGGGCGCATCCACTGCAACGTGCCTTCCGTCACGATCAACCATTTGGCATACTCCGAGACCGGGTCTTTCGCCTCCACGGCCTTCTTGCCGGAGTCCTCTTTCACGAAGACATGGGCGTGGTGGACCACCTTGCGGTTGCCCGGCCGTAACTCCGTCGCCACCACCCACCGGTCTTCCTTGAAATTGGTCGGGATGTCGATATAGACATAGCCGTCCGGTCCGGTGGCTTCCAGTTTCTGTTGCGGGATGGAAAGTACCAGATCCGGTTTCCCGATCTTCCAGCCATCGTGAAAGTCCGGCGCTGCCGGCATCTGCTTCGGGTCGCCTTCCGGCTTGGTCCCATCCGCCCACGCTTTGATGGTGGCGATGTCTGCCGCGGAAAGCCGTGGATCGTTAGACCATTCCCCATACCGCGGGTCGGCCTTCCATGGGGGCATCTTGCGCGCCAGCACCGCCTGTCGAATCGCGGCCGCCCACGGGCGCGCCTCTTTGTAGGTGAGCAGGGACATGGGCGCGATATCGCCTTCGCGATGACAGGCCACGCAATGCTTGTAGAGGATGGGCGCGACGTCGCGGCTGAACGTTGGTTCGGCCGCACCCGCGATGCCGGCCGAGACGCCAAGCAGGAAGAAGAGTCGAAGGGACATGCCAGTGCTCACTACGAATATCATGACACCACCGCGCCCTTCCACCCAAGCGACGCGCCAAAGCACCCACCTCCGGATCGGTCCGTCGGGACTGAAAGCAACAAATTCAACTAGTTACACTTTGGTTCCTGGCGTGCTTTCTCTCTTTCGATGACGTCCCGCCTGGACTTAAAACTCGCGGCGGCGCTCAGTACGATCGTCATCCTCGTCAGCGGCGCCTATGGCGTAGTTCTGGTGCGCACCCAGAACCAGCGCTCTCTCGACAACCTCGTGCTTGGCGCAGGCCAACTTTCCAAAAGCATCACCAGCGCCACCTGGCACGCCATGCTCGACGATAGCCGCGAGGGGGCCTATGACATCATGCGAGTCATCGCCCAAAAGCAGGGCGTGGACGGAATTCGCATCTTCAATCGCGAAGGCCGCCTCATGTTTACCACCCGCGATTCCGATCCCGACCAGGCTTTGAATCGCCGCCCGGAACTCTGCGCCTCCTGCCACACCGGAACTGCCGTGAAGACCCGCATACCGGATGCGCTCCGCTACCGCCTCAGTGACAATCCGCAGGGCCACCACACCCTGAGCATGGTGACTCCCATCTACAACGAGCCGTCGTGCAGCCAAGCCGCCTGCCACGCCCACCCCTCCTCCATTCGTGTCGTCGGCGTGCTCGACGTGGCTCTGGGCGTCGATCAATTAGACGCCGAATCGGCCAGCATCCGCGCACAGGTACTCACCACCACGCTGAGTGAGATCGCGATCATGGTGCTGTTCATCTTCTCCTTCACGCGCCGCTTTGTCTCCCGGCCTATCCGTGAACTGATCGCCGGCACAAAGGCTGTCAGTGAAATGGACCTCAACCGGCCCATTGTGATTCGCAACCGCAGCCGCGAAATTGACGCGCTTGTCGATTCGTTCAACGCCATGCGAGTCCGCCTGCGTACCGCGATTGCGGACCTCAATGACTTCGCCGCGAAGCTGGAAACGAAGGTCGCTGAACGTACGGAGCAACTGAAAGTCGCGCACCAGAAACTGCTCCACACTGACCGCCTCGCTTCCCTCGGGCAACTCTCTGCCAGCGTGGCCCATGAGATCAACAATCCCGTCGGCGGCGTTCTCAACCTCGCCATGCTGATGCAGCGCATCATGAAGGAAAACGGCATTCCCGCCGGACGCGAAGCTGAGTTTCGCTCTTATCTCGGACAAATCGTCACTGAGACGTCGCGCGTGGGCCGTATTGTCTCTGACCTTCTCGCCTTCTCCCGGCGCTCCAAACCCCAGCGCGCCAATGCCGATCTGAATAAGATCGTCAACGACACCATCCCGCTCATCCGTCACAAGATGAAGCTCGCCAATGTCGAGTGCGAACTCAACCTTACTCCCGCCCTGCCTACCGTCTTTTGCGACGCGTCCCAGATTCAACAAGTGGTAGTTACTCTTGTCATGAACGCGACGGAGGCAACGCTAAACAAGGAGTATCGCCGCGTTCGCGTGGCCACTCGCCTCTCCGTAGACGCCCACGCCGTGGAACTGATCATAGACGACAACGGCGACGGAATCGCTCCTGAGAACCTCGGCAAAATCTTCGATCCGTTCTTCACCACCAAACCTGAGGGCAAAGGCGTCGGCCTCGGGCTGGCCGTGCTCTATGGCATCGTTCGCGCGCACGAAGGTGAAGTGGAAGTCACCAGCCGCGTTGGCGAAGGCTCGGTCTTCGTCGTCACACTGCCGCTCCACCCAGCCAACCGGACGTCGGAACCATCGCCGGTGGAGGTGATCCATGCGGGTCCGCATCAGTGACGCTCATCTGCGTGGCGCCGATCGGTCCGCTCGAACCGCTCGTCCTCGACGCCCTCGCTCCAGTTCTCGAAGACTGTCTCAACGTGCAGGTGCGCCGCATGCCCGCGCTCCCTTTACCCGCCTTGGCGCACATTCCGGCACGGGACCAATACGATTCGGTTGTCTTCCTCAAGGCGCTGTCCGCCGCCTGCCCGCCTGGCGTCGATCGCTTCATTGGAATCACCTCGCTCGACCTCTGCATCCCCATGCTGACGTTCGTCTTCGGACAGGCTCAGTTCGAAGGCCGACTGGCGCTGGTTTCCACGGCCCGCCTCGACCCGCGTTTCTACGGCATGCCGGCCGATTTGCCCCTTCTCCTCAACCGGGCTGCCAAGGAATTGCTCCACGAAGTGGGACATACTTTCGGCCTGGTTCACTGCTCCGATTCTACGTGCGTGATGAGCCTTTCCACGGGCATCCAGCACGTCGATCTCAAACGCGACGCCTACTGCCCGGACTGTGCCGCACAGTTGGGGGAACTGCAAAGAACCAATGAAAACTCACTGGAACATCCTGATCGTAGATGACGAGGAGGTGATGTGCCTGTCGCTCTCCGCATGGCTGCGTGAGGACGGCTACACGGTAGACACCGCAATGTCCGGCGCACAGGCCGTCGAACTCGCCCGTCTGAAGGACTACGCCATCTACTTCATCGATCTCAAAATGCCCGGCGGTATGGACGGGATTGAGGCGATGATGGAAGTCCGCCGCCTTCACCCGGAAGCCTCCGTCATCATCATCACCGCCTACGCCACGGTGGATACCGCCATCACGGCAATGAAGGAAGGCGCGGTTGAATACATCGTCAAACCATGCAATCCCGAGGAGATCTCCCTCGTCGTCCAGCGCGTCATCAAGGTGAAGAGCCTGCAACGTGAGAACGCCATTCTGCGCAAGAAACTCACCCGGCAGTACGAGACGCGCGACGTCATTACGAAAAACCCTCGTATGCAGCAGATCCTGCAACTGGCGCAAGACGTGGCCAGCCTCAGGAGTACCGTGCTGATCCGCGGGGAAAGCGGCACTGGCAAGGAGCTGATCGCCCGTGCGATCCATTATTCCGGCGCCCGCGCGCAGAAGCCGTTTGTCGCCGTTTCCTGCGCCGCGCTGGCCGAAACGCTGCTCGAATCCGAGCTCTTCGGTTACGAGAAAGGATCGTTCACGGGCGCCGATGCCCGCGCTAAAGGAAAGTTCGAACTTGCCGACGGCGGCACTATCTTCCTCGACGAAATTGGCGACATCTCACCGAAGCTACAAGCCGACTTACTCCGCGTCCTACAAGAGCGCTGCTTCTATCGCCTTGGCGGCAAGGAAGAGGTTCGCGTCGATGTCCGGGTGATAGCCGCCACCAACAAGGATCTGCGACTGGAAGTGCACGAAGGCCGATTCCGTGACGACCTCTACTATCGCCTCAATGTCATCGAAATCAATTTGCCCCCGTTACGCGAGCGGCGGGAAGACATTCGCCTCCTCGCCGGCCACATGGTGGAGCGTCTGGCTCACGAACTCGGCAAGGAGATCACCGGCATCTCCGAAGGCGCCCTGAAAACCCTCATCGACCACGAATGGCCAGGGAATGTGCGGGAACTGGAGAACGCCATTGAAAGGGCCATGGTCACCTGCCACGGCCACGTGCTGCTGGCCGAAGATTTCGAGTTTCTGCTTCGCAACGGACGCAATGGCGACCATTGGACCATCCCCGCCAACACGACACTCGATGAGATCGAAAAACGCGCCATCGAAGTCACGCTCAGCCGTACTAACGGCAATGTAAAGGAAGCGGCTGCTGTCCTCGGCATCGACCGTTCCACGCTCTACGAAAGGATCAAGCGCTACGAAGTCGCCCGCTGACTACGCCTGCAAAGTAAGTTCACTCAATACCGCATCCCAGTTCGCCTCGGGCAAGGCACGATGCAGATCCTCTACCAGTACACCGCCGTCGGCCAGCGTGGGAGTCGCGCCAGCCGGCGTCAGCAGAATCTGGAGCCGTTCCAACTCGTCGCGCAGCCAGCCGCTGACTTCGGCGCCGCGCAGCAGATGCGTTGTCTCCAACTTCTCTGCCTTCACTCGCAGTACCCACTCGCTGCCCGCATCCCCCACTGCCACCACCTCCCCATCCAGCGGCGCCAGTATCCGAACGACGGTTCCGCCTTGGCGCACCTTCCACGCGGCGCCGTTTCGCGTCAGGCGTGTGCCCACGGCGGGCAACTCTACGCTCTCGGGCACGCCCATCACACGTCGCGCAAAGTCATCCAGACCCACCAGTGCCGTCCCGTCCGCCTGTGGTTCTACCCACGTGTGGCCGCGATGGTACAGCCGGTTCTCCGGATACACCAGCCCGTAGGTGCTTCCCATGGCCTTGTCCGCCGCCGGACGGAACTCATGGCACTGGCCGCAATCGAATCCATTTGGGCAGGTGCGAGCCTTCATATCGCCGCGCAGCACCTGGCGGCATTTCCGATCGCGCGCCGGCAGGTCTTCGAACTCCGAGTGCCACCGCACGCTCTCCGGGTTCTGCTGTCGCGCTGCCCTCACCCATGCCACTATCACCGTCGCTCCTATCGTCGCCAGCACGCAGAAGAACAAGGACAGAAAAACCACGTGCTGTACCGTCCAATGAAAACCGTCAACGCCCGGAAACATACTCCACCTCCTCAGGGGCTACCTTCAATTCGCGTTCTTGCGGGAACAGATTCAAAAACCGGAAGGAGAACGAATAGACCAGCACTCCATAGGCAATCACGCCGAGAAACGTTCCCGTCTCCTGCCAGCTCGGCCAATACGTCAGAAATTCGTCAAACGGCAGCGTTGGCAGTGCCAGCGTCTGAATGGTGAGCACAAAGCGGTTCAAAATCACGCCGCAGCAGGCCAGCGCTGCCGCCACTAGTAATACGGGCCGGTGCGATCTTGCCCTTCGGCTGACTAACAGGGCGGCCGGAAGAAACCCGCACAGCGCCAGTTCGGCGAACAAAATCCACTCGCCGAACGGCTTCCATGTGTAATATTCCCAAGGCAGAAATCCGGCCGCTCGCGACGTGCTGTTCAGCCACACCAGCGTGTCCACTGCCTTCGCCAGCACGTATACCGATAACAGCACCCCGGACGTCTTCGCCAGCGTGTCGAAGACACCGGCCTTGACAAGTTTGCGGCCTGAGATCGCCTGCACCGCCGCGGTCACCAGGATCAGAAAACTCGGTCCCACCGCCATCGCCGACAGGATGAACAGGAAGAACGTAGTCGGCCAGATGCCGAAGCCTTCGCGGAACGCGAACGGATGCCCTCGCAGCACCCCGTACAACCCACCCAGAGATCCTTGATGGAAGAAAGACAGGAACGTTCCAACGCCTGCCATCACGGCCATCACCTTGTGCAGTTCGAACCCAAACACTACCACCGAAGCATGCTGCCGCAGTCGCCGGTTCTTCAAAACCAGAGGGATGTATTCCAATGCCAGAACCAGCAGGTAACAACTAATGCAGAAGGTAACTTCGGTCAACATCGAATGAGTATTCGGATGCCAGAAGGTGAACCACGCCCTTAGCGGCTGTCCCACGTCGATTAGTAATGCCGTCACCGCACCCGAGTAACAGATGAACCCAATGACCACCGCGCTATTAATCACGGCCTTCAAGTCGCGCCACTTCAGTATGTAGAGCAGGAAGCCTGTGAAGAACGCGCCGGCCCCCAGCGCGATGATGGAAAGATCCACGAAAATCCATAAGCCGAACGCGAACCGGTTGTCCATGTTCGTCTGGTTCAACCCTCGCGCCAGGCACAAATAGGAGCTGTATACGCCAAATGCCAGCACCGCCGCCCATGCCGCTGTCCACAATACGAACCGCGACGGAGCGCATCGCTCCAGGCCGCGCGCACTCCATCG
>JBDTMC010000093.1:0-20005 GCA_039934475.1 Bryobacteraceae bacterium
TTTTTTGCGTCTATACTAAACTGCGCAAACCGGGACTGGCTTGAATTTCGCCGCCTTTGCGAAATTCGTGCCTGTCCTGCTTTGCCCAATCGGATGCGGCCTCTAACCTACATAATCTTCGCCGTCTTGATCATCGTCATGTCCGGGAACTTGGACTTCACATACGCGTCGCCCTGCGTCTCGATCGCATGCTGGTCCGGCTGCTCCCCATACCCGGCATAGATCTTAGTCACCACATCCATCCCGTCAGTGACTTCCGCGAACGGAGCAAATCCCTGCGAATCCAGGAACTGATTGCTCTTCAAGTTGATGAACAACTGTGTCGTCCGGGTATTCGGGCCCGCCGTCGCAAACACCAGGTTCCCCGTCTTATTGGTATGAGTCACCGGGTCGTCCTGAATCTTCTTGTCCCACTTCTTCGTGATCGCCGGGTCCGCCGCCAACCCAAATTGCACCACGAAGTTCGGCACTACCCTGAAGAACCCCGTATTGTCGTAATACCCCGACTTCACCAGTTCGTAAAACCGCTGGGCTCCGATCGGCGCCCATGCCTTATGCACGGCGATGGTAATCGTCCCGGCCGTCGTGGTCATCTTCACCTGGAACTCGGCCGGCGCCGTGTTTCCTAGCGGGGCGGCCTTCTTCGCCTCGGGCTTCTTGGCCTCGGCCTTCTTCTCCGGTGCCGGAGCCTTCTTCGTCTCAGGAGCCGGAGGTGGTGTCTCCTTTGGCGTCTCCGCCGGAGGTGGTGTCACTGCGGGCGCCGGAGTCTCCTTCGGCGGCTCCGGTTTCGTCGAACAACCCGCCGCCATCAACATCGCCGCCGCGGCCAGCGTCAATACAATTCGTTTCCGTGTGTCAATCATGCTGTAGCACTCTCACCGTATTCTATGATGAGGAGTAACCCTTCTGCGCAGCCCATGCCATCACAGGAACGTACGTTAGACCCCTCCATCGAATCTCTCCATGCCATTGTCCGCGATGACATCCGACCGCACCTCAAGGAGTTCGAAGGCATCCGCGACACAGAGGCTCTCCTCGCCAACCCTACGTATCGCCGCTTGGAAAGCCGGCTGAAGCGGGTTCTGGAGACGCCGCAAGTGTCCTCCACCGCGTCCACCCCTGCTGCCGCGAAGTCCCGCTATCGCTTCGTCGCCTGGAACATTGAGCGCGGCAGTCAGCTCGACGGTCAGTTGAACGCGTTCCGCACACACGCTCACCTCCGCGATGCCGATGTCCTGCTGCTCACTGAGACTGACATCGGCATGGCCCGTTCCGCCAACCGCGACGTCGCCCGCGCGCTCGCCGAAGAACTCGGCTTTCACTACGCGTTTGTCCCCTGCTACATCAGCCTCGTCCGCGGCTCCGGAGTGGAGCGTTATGTCGAAGGCGACAACGAACTCGGCCTCCACGGCGATGCGATTCTTAGCCGGTATCCGCTTAGCCGCGTGCGTGCCGTGCCGCTCGAAAACGGCATCGACAAGTTCGCCGCCCGCGAGAAGCGCCTCGGCACCCAGACTGTCATTCTCGCCGACATCGACATTCCCAACATGCCCGTGACGGCCGCCTCCATCCACCTCGACGCGCACTCCACCCAGCACCATCGCTTCGAGCAGATGCGAACCGTCCTCGATGCCCTCGATACCAAACGGCCCGTCATCATCGGCGGCGATTGGAACACCACCACCTACGATTCTTCGTCCGCGCTCGACGCCATTCTCGGCTTCTGGCTCCGAGTCATGATGGGCGTCGATCATGTCATGCGCAACCATTACCTCTATCCCTACCGGCGCTTCGAACGCGAACTGTTCGAACTGCTGGAAGCGCGCGGGTTCGACTACAAAAACGCCAACGTTCTCGGCGAACCCACCATCTGCTACGACGTCAACGACCCGCGTGCGCATGGCAGCCTGCTCGAATGGGTGCCCACCTGGTGCTTCCCCTTCTTACGCTGGTCGCTGCGCAATCACAACGGCCGCTGCCCTCTGAAAATCGACTGGTTCGCTACTCGCGGACTGCACGTCCAAACCCCCACCGTCCTCCACGAATTCCGCGAAGGCCGCGACGTCCCGCTCTCTGACCACGACCCCGTTTCGCTCGATGTCATACCATAGACGGTCATGAGGCGACGGACCTTCATGAACGCAATCCCCGCCGGCGCGATGCTCGGCGCCACACCCCCCAGTAGCAACCGCCGCGAGGAACTCTATGCCCTCATGGGCGACCTCCCGCCGCGCCATCGCCCCGTCTCTGGGAAGTCGCTCGGCGTGGAACAGCGCAACGGTTACCGCCTTGAGCGCCTGGTGCTGGACCTCAATGGCATCGAACCCGTTCCTGCCTACTTCGTCACTCCGCACGAGGGTCTGCGCGGCGCGCCCTCCATCCTCTTCAACCACTGGCACGGCGGCGAATACAAGCTCGGTAAGGACGAGATGCTACGGCCCAAGAAGGGCATCGTGTCTTATGCCGAATCGATCGCGCAAGCCGGCTACAGCGCCCTCTGCATCGACCATTGGATCTTCGGCGAGCGCTCCACCCGCACTGAGCTCGAGTGCTTCAAAGACATGCTCTGGAAGGGTCAAGTGATGTGGGGGATGATGGTCTACGATACGCTTCAAGCGCTCGACTATCTGGTCACCCGGCCCGAAGTGGACCCTAAACGAATCGCCACCCTCGGTATGTCGATGGGCAGCACAATGGCCTGGTGGGCCGCCGCTCTCGACGAGCGTCTTAAGGTCTGCATTGACATCTGCTGTTTAACCGACTTCCAGGCCCTCATCGAAGCGCACGGCCTCAACGGACACGGCGTTTACTACTACGTCCCGTCGCTCTTGAAGCACTTCACCACGTCTCAGATCAACGCCCTCATTGCCCCTCGTCCGCACCTCGCCCTCGCCGGCAACCTCGATAGGCTGACCCCAACCGCCGGCCTCGATCGCATCGACCGCGAACTCAAAGAAGTCTACGCGAAGGCCGGCCACTCCGATCACTGGAAGCTGCTGCGCTACGAAGTGGCCCACGAAGAAACGCCCGAAGGCCGCGCCGAAGTGATGGCCTTCCTCAAGCGCTTCCTCTAAATCACCGCGCGCAGGCGCGCTGCCGCCGATTCCGGTGTGATGTCACGTTGCGGCGTCGCCAGCATCTCATAGCCGACGAGGAACTTTCGCACAGTCGCCGACCGCAACAGTGGCGGATAGTAGTGCGCGTGGAAGTGATGCTCGCCATGAGCCTCGCCGTCAGTAGGCCGCTGGTGAAACCCCATGCTGTAGGGGAAGGATACGTCGAACAGGCGGTCATACCGCGAGGTCAGGCTCTTCATGATCGCCGCCAGCGACGTTCGCTCGGCATCGGTCAACTGGTCCATCGCCGTCAGATGCCGCCGGCTCAGAACCAGCGTCTCAAACGGCCAAACCGCCCAAAATGGCACCACCGCCAGGAACTCCTCGTTCTGGCAAACCACGCGCTCCCCGAGCGCCGCCTCTTTCGCCACATAGTCGCACAACAGGCACCGTCCATGCTTCGCCTGATAAGACAGCAGTGAATCCTGCTCCCGTGCCAGCTCGTTGGGCAGCGTTGCGTTGGACCAGATCTGGCAGTGGGGATGCGGGTTGCTTGCCCCCATCATGTCGCCACGGTTCTCAAAGATCTGC
The DNA here is from genome assembly GCA_039934475.1 of Bryobacteraceae bacterium. GTDB lineage: Bacteria > Acidobacteriota > Terriglobia > Bryobacterales > Bryobacteraceae > JBDTMC01. Next base: position 3,648 of record JBDTMC010000093.1, read on the forward strand.
ACGGAATTGATCCACGGAATCCCGCCCAGTTCCAAGTACTGCTCCACCCAAACATCCACCACAGTGCGGATATCCGCCAAATCCATCCCCGCGACAGTTAAGTCGTGACGCGGCGAAAAGCACACCACCCGGCAGATCCCCGGCTCGCCACGGGCGATCAGCAAATCGTCCACGCGCAACTCCTCCTGCGGTACCTCCGGGAGCAGCGCCGCGAAGTCATTGGTGAACACGAACGTGCTGGTGTACTGCGGATTCTTCGCGCCACCCGCCCGCGGATTCCCCGGACACAGATAACACGTCGGATCGTATGAAGGCTTCTCCTCCCGCGCCGTCTTCTCCACCTGGCCCTGCCACGGGCGTTTTGTTCGATGCGGGGAAACCAGAACCCACTCACGCGAGAGCGGGTTGTACCGGCGGTGAGGATGTTCCGTCAGGTCAAGCACGTCATTAAGATACCAACCGCAGCGCCTTCCGCGCGATGGTGCTCAATGGCCGCTCGTCCAGGGCATCGCGTCGCACCCACTCGAATCCTTCCGGCAACGCCGTCACACATGCCCGTTGCACCGTGAACGTGTAGCGATGGTGTGTGATGCTGTGCCGCACAGTGCCAACGGGAGGACCCGTCAGGCGCGCCTCCGGCAAATGCTCACGTTCCGGCAGCTCCCAGAAACCAGCCATGCGGCTACTGTCCTCGCCACGCTGCCACAGCACGAGTGCGCCATCGCTCTCAATCAGAAGCAGCACCTTTTCAATCGCCACCGGCTCAGTCCGCCGCAGCTTCACCGGGAGATCCGCCTCGGTACCGGCGGCCGATGCCTGGCAGAACTCCCGCACTGGGCAGAGCAAACACTGCGGCGATTTCGGCAAGCATACCAGCGCGCCCAGTTCCATCATGGCCTGGTTGAATACCGACGGTTGCCTGGCGTCCAGCAGTGCGTCGGCCTCCTGCTTCATCCTCCTCCGGACCACGGTTGATTGAATGTCGCCCGCATCGTTGGTCAGCCGGCTAATCACGCGCAGGACGTTGCCATCCACAACCGCATAGGGCAGATCGAAGCAGATGCTGGCGATGGCCGCCGCTGTGTAGTCGCCAATGCCCGGTAACCGTAGGATGCCCTCGTGGTCGCGCGGAAACCCGCCTTGTTTCACGATCTCGCGCGCTGACCGCTGCATATTGCGCGCCCGGCTGTAATAGCCCAGCCCGCTCCACGCCGCCAGCAAGTCCTGCTCCGGCGCAGACGCCAACGTGTCTACGGTGGGGAACCGTTCCAGAAACCGTTGGTAGTACGGCAGCGCAGCCGCCACGCGAGTCTGCTGCAGCATGATCTCTGAGAGCCAGACGCGATACGGATCGCTCGTCTCGCGCCACGGCAGCTTGCGATGCGCATGGCGGTACCACTCGGTGAGAGCGCGCCGAAAAGAAGGGATTTGAGACGTGGTTGGTATACTTAAGACATACCACCTCTCGTGAGCGAACAATCCATCCGTATCCGCGGCGCCAGGGTCCACAATCTGAAGAACGTGTCGGTGGATCTCCCGCACGACAAGCTCACCGTAGTGACGGGCGTGTCCGGTTCGGGCAAGTCTTCGCTCGTCTTCGACACCATCTACGCCGAGGGTCAGCGCCGTTATGTGGAATCCCTTTCGGCCTACGCCCGTCAGTTTCTCGATCGCGTGGAAAAGCCACTCGTCGATGAGATCGATGGCATCGCCCCGCCCATTGCCATCCGTCAAAAGAATACGACGCGCAACCCCCGGTCGACGGTCGCCACCTCCACGGAGATCTATGATTTTCTGAGACTGCTTTTCGCCCGTGTCGGCAGGACGTTCTGCCCGACATGCGGTAAGCGAGTGGAACGCGACACCGTAGACCCCGTGGCCGCGCGCATGCTGCAGGAGCCGCTTGGCTCGCGCTGGTACGTCCTCTTTCCCATCGTCGAAAAGCAGGCTAACACCCTCCGCGATCACTTGTTCGAACTGCGCGCCAAGGGCTTCAACCGCCTCTACCAGACCGGCCGGACCTTCGAATTCTCCACCCCCGAATCGCTGCTCGACATCGACTTCAGCCAGCCGCTCTACGCCTTGGTTGACCGCATCTCCATCCAAGCCGACCTGCACCAGCGGATCGTCGATTCGCTCGAAATCTGTTATCGCGAAGCGGGCGAAGTCATCTTTGAGCAAGCCGGCGAAGCCAACCCTCGGCGCCTGCGATTTAGCGAGAAGTTCGCCTGTAAAACTTGCGGCACCGAGTTCATGGACCCGGAGCCGCGCCTCTTCAGCTTCAACAACCCGTTCGGAGCTTGCCCGCGCTGCCAGGGCTTCGGCAACACCATCGATTTCGACATGGGTCTCGTCGTCCCCGATCAATCGTTGTCGATCAGCGGCGGCGCCGTCACTCCGTGGACCAAGCCGCAGTACGAGTGGTTCCAGGAAGAATTCCGTCGCATGGCGCGTGGCAAAGTGCGTCTCGACGTGCCGTACTGCGACCTCACTGCCGCCGAACGCGATGTGGTCACAGCCGGCGTGCGCAAGTTCTTCAATGAAGTGGAGACCAAGAAGTACAAGGTGCACGTCCGCGTGTTCCTCAGCCGCTATCGGGGTTACACCACGTGCCCGGATTGCAAGGGCTCCCGCCTCCGCCAGGATGCGCTCAATATCAGAGTGGGCGATGCGAACATTGCCGATGTCTCGCGCAAGAACATCGGCCGCGCCAAAGAGTTCTTCGAGACGCTCGAACTCTCTACCGAAGAACAAGCGATCGCGGGCAAGGTGCTGGTTGAGATCCGCCAACGTCTCCAGTTCCTAAACGACGTCGGCCTCGAGTACCTCACGCTCGATCGTCTTTCGGCGACGCTCTCCGGAGGCGAAGCACAGCGCATCCAACTCGCCACCTGCCTCGGCTCACGCCTCGTGGGCGCCATCTATGTTCTCGATGAACCGTCAGTGGGCCTCCACCCGCGTGACACTGGCCGTCTGATCCGCATCCTTCACGATCTGCGCGAACTCGGCAACACCATCATCGTCGTGGAGCATGATGCCGATGTCATGCGCGCCGCCGATCACATCCTCGACCTCGGACCGGGCGCGGGCGAAAACGGCGGCCAAGTTGTCTTCGAAGGCACCTTCGCTCAGGTCCTGTCGCCGAAGAATCACTCGCTCACTGGCCGCTACCTCCGCGGCGAGTTGACCACAACAGGCGAAATCACGAAGCCGCGACGCATCCATCCCAAACGCACGCTGAAGTTCTACGGTGCGCGAGCCAACAACCTGAAAGGCATCGACGTCACCATTCCGCTGGACATGATGGTGGTGGTCACAGGAGTCTCCGGTTCCGGTAAATCCACCCTGGTTCACGACGTCATTTATAAGTCGCTCGAGGCGCGCCACAAGCAGACGCCGGCGGAGCAGGCCGAAGACGCCCTCCCCGAACAGGCCGCGCGCCAAACCTGCACCCGCATGGAGCGCTCCGAACTGGTGCGCGAGATCGTGCTGGTAGATCAATCGCCCATCGGCCGCACGCCCCGCTCCAACCCGGTCACCTACATCAAGGCCTTCGATATCATCCGCGATGTTTTTTCGTCCACGCCGGAAGCCGAGCGCCGCGGCTACACGTCCGGTCACTTCTCTTTCAACATACCCGGTGGCCGCTGCGAAACCTGCCAGGGAGACGGAACTGTCACCGTCGAGATGCAATTCCTGGCTGACGTGGAACTGGTGTGCGAGGAGTGCAAAGGCACGCGCTACAAGAGCGGCATTCTGGAGATTCGCCATCGCGGCCTCAACATCCATGAGGTACTGCAACTCACCGTCCACGAGGCGATCACGTTCTTCGCCGACGTGCCCCGTCTGGTGAATCGCTTGAAGGTGCTGCAGGATGTCGGCCTGGGCTATCTGCGGCTCGGCCAATCGGCAACTACTCTTTCCGGCGGCGAAGCCCAGCGCGTGAAGCTGGCCGCGCACCTAATGCAATCCACCTCCGAAGGCGCGCTCTACATTTTCGATGAGCCGACCACGGGCCTCCACTTCGACGACATCGCCAAACTGCTCGACGCCTTCCGCCGCTTGATCGTCAGCGGCGCCAGTCTGCTCATCATCGAACACAACCTGGACGTGATCCGCGCCGCCGACTGGATCATCGACCTTGGTCCCGAAGGTGGAGACGGCGGTGGCCGCGTCATTGCCGAAGGCACGCCCGACCAAATTGCAGCCATCCCAGGCTCCCACACCGGGCGCCACCTGGCGTTGCTTGGAGTAAACTAGGGGGGGAGTTTTAAAGGTATTTCGATGTCTGTAAACGAATCTAATCGCCGTGAATTCTTAAAAAGCGCCACCGCCGTTGGCGCCAGCCTTGGTTTAGCAGCCTCTGCCAAAGCTGCAAGCCCGGGAACCAGCGCAAAAATGTCCGGCGGCCGTGTCATCGGCGCCAATGATCGCATCAACGTCGGCGTTATCGGCTGCGGTGGACGCGGCTCTTATGTCGCCAAGGTTTTTGAACGCCTCGGCCAGGAAAAGAACGCTCAGATTACGGCTGTTTGCGACGTTTATCAGAAGCGTGTCACCGAAAACAAGCAGCGCTTGAAGGTGGAATTCAGCACGCTCGATTACCGTGAAGTGATCGCGCGTAGCGACGTAGATGCGGTCCTCGTGGCGACTCCGGATCACTGGCACGCCACCATCGCACTGGCCGCGATGGACGCCGGTAAAGACGTCTACCTCGAGAAGCCGATGTGCCACACCATCGAAGAGGCGAAGAAGCTCTCCGACACGGTGCGGGAAACCAAGCGCGTCCTGCAAGTGGGTTCGCAGACCACCTCGGGCGACCAATGGTGGCAGGCAAAGAAGGCCATTGCCGACGGCATGATCGGCGAAATGATCATGAGCCAGGGCTCTTACCATCGCAACTCAAGCGAAGGGGAATGGAACTGGCCGATCGACGCCAATGCCGGTCCCGACAAGACAGGCGAAGATTTCATCGACTGGAAGATGTGGCTCGGCAATGCGCCCAAGCGCCCCTACAATGCCGATCGCTTCTTCCGCTTCCGCAAGTATTGGGACTACTCCGGCGGCATCGCCACTGACTTGTTCTTCCACGTCATGGCGCCAATGAACATTTGCTGGAGCGAACCGCAGTTCCCCCACAAAGTGATGGCGGGCGGCGGCATCTACGTGTTCAAGGATGAGCGCGAAGTGCCGGATACGTTCCACTTCATCGCCGAGTACGCCAAGGGCCACTCCGTGGTTCTCAGTTCATCGATGGCCAACAGCCAGCACGTTCCGGGCCTCATCCGCGGTCACAACGGCACCATCGTTATGGTGGAGCATGGCCAGTTTGAACGCTATTCGCCGTTTGTCACGGTGCGCCCCGAAGGCGGCGTGGTGAACGAAGAGTACAAGGCCAAGTGGGGCACAGCTGATGTGCGCATCCCGGTGAAGGAAACTGACACCATGGCCGTCCACGTCGGCAACTACCTGGATTGCATCCGCAGTCGCCAGAAGCCGACTCTGGATGTCGACACCGCCGCTCGCGCCCAGGCCGTCATCACGATGGCGGTGCAGAGCTACCGTTCCGGTAAGGTCGTCTACTTCGACGATCACAACTGGAAGATCGTCGACAAGCCAGTAAAGGCGTAACGCAATGAACACCGCCATCGCCCCGATGCTTTCCGTTCGCAAAGGGGCGATGGCGGTTGATTTTTACAAAGCTGCCTTCGGAGCGGAAGCGCTATTCCGCATGGATGCCGAGGACGGTTCCGTAGTAGCCCAACTCTCTGTCGGAGCCGCGAATTTCTGGGTCGCCGACGAATCTCCAGAACACAAGAATTTCAGCCCAGAAACGCTTGGCGGTGGAACCATTCGCATCGTCATGACCGTTGACGATCCGGACGCTGTCTTCGCTCGCGCCATCGCTGCTGGAGCCACGGTGGTGTGGCCGGTCAAAGAAGAGTATGGCTGGCGCCTCGGCCGGCTCGTCGATCCCTATGGCCACCATTGGGAGATCGGCAAGCCTCTCCAGTAACACTTGCGCCGGTTCCGCCACTGGAGTATGACGCAGGTGATTCCCGCTCTCGAAATCATCGACATGAATGAATCGAACGTGAATGACGTCGGCTTTTTCTGTGCGATGAGTAAACCCCAGCTTCAGGGTTACCAGTCGCTCCGCGGTACACGGTCACCCCTGCCTGTAGGTGGTCGGGAAATCAACGGTACAAGGCTGCGGCGCGGCGTTAACTCGACCTGTGCGTTCAAGATGCCCGACCTCAGCGGATGCAAGGAGTGGTCGCGGTCATCGCCAAGCACAAACTCGGCTTGGTGGACACGGGATTCTTCTCACGCCAAGGACTCCGCGTCGTCGTGGAGACAGGTACCCGATATGGAAACAAAAGCTATCTGACTGGCGGGAACGATTCGGAACTGCCGATAAGCTGTGTGTGTGATCGAACGTGGAAGAGATAGTGGTACTTTTGCGGCCTCAGAAACCCATGTTGGGATATCCTGGAGGTGCGAATCGATCGTGCCGAGTACACTGGAGAAAAGCTATGGTTCCGGCTAGACAGTCACGGATGCAGTGGGAAGATGGCGTGTTTGACCCCGCGCCTATGCTGAAGGAAGGTGCCCCAACGCCATTCTTCGTGAGCACCCTTGGAGCACTCTTCGATGGGGACTGCCTGAAGTTCTTGCCCGAGATTAAAAACAGCGTGGTCGATACCGTCTTTGCCGATCCGCCCTTCAATCTGAGCAAGGAATATGGCAAGAACTCCAACGACAACCTCCCGGACGACGAATACATTAGATGGTGCTACCAGTGGATTGATGAATGCGTGCGCACGCTGAAGCCCGGCGGCGCCTTTTTTTTGTACAACCTACCGAGGTGGAACGTCCTATTGGGAGCCCATCTGAACGCGCTGGGCATGGAGTTCCGGCACTGGATTGCTGTTGAGATTTCGGCCTGCCTGCCGATTCCGGGTCGGCTCCACCCCAGCCACTACAGCCTCCTCTACTATACGAAGGGCAAGCCGAAAACCTTCAAACGTATCCGAACGCCGATCCAGATTTGCCGGCATTGTGGAAAGGAAGTTAAGGACTATGGCGGACACCGGGACGCGATGAACCCGAGAGGTGTAAATCTGAAGGACGTTTGGAGCGATATCCCACCTGTCCGGCACTGGAAGTTCAAATCGAAGGGCCGACGCGCAAACGCTTTATCGACGAAGATTCTAGACCGCGTGGTTGAAATATCAACGGCCCCCGGCGACTTGGTGATCGACCCGTTCGGCGGCTCCGGCACTACTTTCGCCGTGTGCGAGAAGAAGGGACGCCATTGGATGGGGAGCGAAATCGACTTCGCTGCGGATATTGCAGATCGCCTCTCCTGTGACGACATTTGTCAGCATAAGAACGACGATTACGTCGAAGACTAGCCGAGCGCCCGACCGGCTGAAATCTTCGGGATTCGGGGAACGCTTGTGCTCGTGGCGTCGTGTTCAATCACGACCACTTCGAGAACGCCGTTCGCGCAGGGGACTGACCGCCATAGCCGGTAGTAGGGCTCAAGTTCTTTGTCGTTGCCGATTCGGTCAGTCAAGAACTTGTAGAGCTTCCGGGAGGGGATCACCAGCGTTCCGGCTGAGATCTCCCCATCCGCGATGAGCATCGTCAGTTTGTTCATGGAGCGGTGGCTTGAGGAGATGTTACCCGTCTCCCATTCAGCCACGAAAATTCCCTCCGGCCGTGACAATACCGCGTCGAAATCCCCCAGTTGTTGGCCGAGCTGATTCTTCGCACGTCCCTCGATTGTCCAGCCTTCCGCCCGGAGGTGATTGACGAACTCCATCTTAATGGGAATGACACCGTTGCCTTCATAGCGCTTCTTGCCACTCTCGGGGTAGATGGTGAAGTTTCTGCTACCAGGAGGCCAGGCACACTTGACGATTGCCTCATGAAGGACCGCCCGTGCTCTCTTCCAGTGTTTTGACTTTGAGACCGGGCCACAATTGACGAGCGTCTCGACGTGCACAATCTTCATTCCGTATCCTTGTAGAGCCGTTGCAGGAAACGCAGCGGGTCGACGCCGAGGGCAAGGGCAACGGATTGAAATTCAATCACGTCAAGCCTCCGCTCCCCGCGCTCATACTTCGAAACGAACGATTGAGGACGCTTGAGCTTGGCCGAGAGTTGTTGTTGAGTAAGGCCGGAAGACGTTCGGGCCTCGACGAGGAGTTCACGGAATCGCTGATACGCTTCATTCCCCACGTTGTCGGGCTCGTGATTGAGGATAGAACCATTTATGGGTTATCCCAAAACGGGTTTGGGGCTGAATTACTGGGATTTACTGGACTAGATAGAGCGCCTTTGAGTATTCGGAGACGGCCATACGGGAATGATCGTCGATACGGACCAGCAAGGCCACAATCCGATCACCGGAGGAAAGGGCCCGATTATCTACAATAGTTTTAGTCGCTAAACGACTTCGAATCGCTGTGGTCCTAAACTGCCCGCCAGCCTCTCTCGATGGGGTCCAGGTAGCAGTGTCGAGTACCACCCGCGAGTGACCTCGAAGGGTTGATCGATAGTGAGGCGATACTTGCAGGCGTGAAGGAATGCTTCCGGAAATGCGGGGGCGCACCCGCTGGCTGCGACGATCACCGCTCGACCCAAGCCTTTTGTCGCGGCCAGTGGTGGAGGTCTATCGGAGTTAGCTCTTCGTGCGCAAAGCAATCCCGAGCTCACGCAAAGCGCGGTCCGACACAGTGGACGGGGCTTCGGACATCAGATCCGTTCCGCGAGCCGTCTTGGGGAAGGGAATCACGTCGCGAATGGACGTCTCCCCCGCCAGGATCATCACCAGGCGATCCAACCCAAGCGCCACGCCGCCGTGTGGTGGAGCTCCGTACTCCAGCGCATCCAACAGGAAGCCGAACTTCGCCCGCGCTTCCTCATCGCTCAACCCAAGCGCGGCAAACACCTGCGCCTGAATGTCGCGCCGGTGGATACGGATGGACCCCGAACCCAACTCCACGCCGTTCAGCACAATGTCATAGGACTTCGCACGGCACCGCGCCGGGTTGGCCGTCAGCTTCTCCAAATCCTCGTCATGCACCGAAGTGAACGGATGATGGGCGGCCATCCAGCGCCGCTCCTCTTCATCCCATTCGAACATCGGGAAATCCACTACCCACAGGAACTTGAACACGGTGGGGTCCAGCAGCTTGTGCCGGTCGTTATACTTCTGCGCGGCGAATAAGCGCAACTGGCCACAGGCCTGGAAAACAGTCTCCTCGGGACGGTGTCCCTTCGGTTCTGTGGGCCAACCCGCCAGTATCAAGAGGTCGTCTTCGGCCGCGCCGGCGCGCTCGCGCACCTTTGCCATCGCTTCGGGGTAATCCCGATCCAAACGCTTGGCATCGTCATACACCCGCAGCCCGCGTTCCACGCCGTACGCCTTCATTTCGTCGCGTTCCTTGCGGCTCGGCGCGCCCGTCCTCGGAATATGGATCGCTACCAGTGGCAGCCCGGCTGTGGTCAGATTCGCCTCGGCCGGAAACAGATCCTCCACCGGATAAAAAGGCGGAATGCGCATGTCCGGCTTGTCGATTCCATAAGCTCGCATCGCCTGCGCGTAGGTCAGCCGCGGGAACGGCGTGGACACCTGAAATCCGGCCACTTCACAGATCCGTTTCACCATCGGTTCCACAACGTCGAAGATGGTCTCCTGTTGCGGGAACGACATTTCGATGTCGATCTGCGTGAACTCGTACTGGCGATCCGCGCGCAGGTCTTCGTCGCGGAAGCAACGCACAATCTGAAAGTACTTATCGAATCCGCTCACCATCAGCAGCTGCTTGAAGATCTGCGGCGATTGCGGCAGCGCGTAGAACGTCCCGCCTTGCACGCGGCACGGCACCAGGAAGTCACGCGCGCCCTCGGGCGTGGAACGCGTCAGAAACGGCGTCTCAATCTCATGGAAGCCGCGCCCGTACATATACTCGCGAACGGCGAACGACATCTTCGAACGCAGGATGATATTGCGCTGCATGTGCGGACGGCGCAAATCCACATAGCGATACTTCAGGCGCGTGTCCTCGCCCACGTCTACGTGCTCTTCCATCGGGAACGGCGGTGTCTTCGAATCGTTCAGTATCCAGATCCGGTCGGCCACCACTTCCACTTCTCCTGTAGCGATCGCCGGATTGATGGTCTCTTTCGAGCGCAGTTCAACGTGGCCTTCCACCGCGATCACGAACTCCGAACGCAGCATGTCGGCCTTGTCGTGGACTTCCGGCGCGACTTCGCTGCGGAACACAATCTGCGTGACGCCATCGCGGTCGCGAAGATGGATGAAGAGCACACCGCCCAAGTCGCGGCGGCGATATACCCAGCCCATCAGGAGGGCGCGCTGGCCGGCGTCGGCCGCGCGGAGCTGCCCACAGGAATGAGTGCGGCGGAGTTCGCCAAGCAGGTCGAGAGGGACCGAGGTCTGTTTTTCAGGACTTTCAGGCATGTGGTAATTCTTTACGGATTGACGGGGGAGGCAAGGCCGGCTAGCAGCTCCTCCCGGTTGACGTTGCGCTGCGTTCCGGCGGCCATTTCCTTCAACAGGTAGCTGCCGGAGTTCATTTCAGTTTCGCCGATCAGCAGGGCGTAGCGCGCGCCCAACTTATTGGCCACTTCCAAAGACCGCTTCAGTTTGGCGTCCGCGCCCACTTCCACGCATAGGCCGGTACGCCGCAATTCACGCGCCAGCAACCCCGCATGGCGTAGCGCCTCGGCGCCCAGCGGCGCGATGTATAGGTCCAAAGTCTTGGTCAGCCGGGCCGGGTCGCTCTCCTCGAGCGTCATCACCAAGCGGTCCTCGCCGATGGAGAACCCAATCCCAGGTGCCGGAACCTTCGACCCCAGCGATTCCGCCAAGCCATCATAGCGGCCCCCGCCCAGCACGGAGTTCTGCGCGCCCAGCGATCCGTGGACGATCTCAAACGTCGTCCGCATGTAGTAATCCAGACCGCGTACCAGTCGCGGTTTCACTTCGTAGCCGATTCCGCGGTCGTCCAGATACTGGCGCACCGTCGCGAAGTGTGGCTTGCAGTTTTCACACAAATAGTCGTGGATGGAAGGCAGCGTTTCAATGATCGGCTGGTCTTCCGGCACCTTGCAATCCAACACGCGCAACGGGTTGGTGTCGGCCCGCCGCTGGCAGTCTGTGCATAGCTGGTCCTTCACTTCGGCCAGCCGCGCCTTCAAGGCAGCCACAAAAATCGGACGGCAATCGGAACAACCCACCGAGTTCAGCAGGATCTGGAAACCCTTCAGTCCCAAACGGTCGAAGAACTCCACCACCATCTCAATCACTTCGACGTCGATAGCGGGAGACTCCGATCCAATGGCCTCAGCGCCGATCTGGAAGAACTGGCGGTAGCGGCCCTTCTGCGGACGTTCGCGGCGAAACATCGGGCCGATGTAGTAGAGCTTTTGCAGGCCAGGCTGCTGGTCCAGGCGGTGCTCGATGTAGGCCCGCATCACCGACGCGGTGTTCTCAGGGCGCAGCACCAACACGCTCCCGTCACGGTCCTCAAAGGAGTACATCTCCTTGGAAACAATGTCGGTCTCTTCGCCCACGCCGCGTGAAAACAACGCCTTCTCTTCGAGGATGGGCGTGCGGATCTCGTGATAGTTGTAGGTGCGAAAGACTTCCCGCGCCACCGTCTCCGCCGCGTTCCAAACCGCGCTGGAAGGCGGCAGAATGTCGCGCGTCCCCTTAACGGCGCGGATCACGACGGCTCTTCCCGATACGCTTCGCGATAGCGGATGTAGCGTTGGGCATTTTCTGCAAACCGCGCGTGTTCGTCGTCTGTCACCTCGCGCCTGACCTTCGCCGGCACGCCCATCACCATACTGTTCGGCGGCACCTGCATGCCCTCCGGCACCAGCGCGCCAGCCGCAACCACGGAACCCTTCCCAATGAGGGCGCCGTTCAAAATGATGGCGCCAATGCCGATGAGGCAGTCGTCTTCAATCACGCACCCATGGATCACCGCGGAATGGCCAATGGTGACGCGGTTGCCCACGACCACTGGGAAAACGTTCAGTTCGCCGTGCATCACCGTGTTGTCCTGCACGTTGCTCTCTTCGCCGATGGTGATGCTGTTCACATCACCGCGGATGGAGGTGTTGCACCAGATGGACGAACGCTCGCCCAGAGTCACGTCTCCGATCACCTGGGCACTGCGGTCGATGTAGGCGGAAGATGCTACTTTGGGAACTACTCCCCGATAGGCGCGAATCATGGCGGGTAATCTTTGATGCTACCACGCCGCACGCCGCTAACCATCTGCGAGCGCTTCGGACCTGCGACCCTGTGATATGATACCCGCGTCGCAGGTAGGTGCTAGTATGCCCGTAACTCGCCGTATTTACGTTAGTTTACCGGCCGATAATTGGTTGCCGAAGAACCTCAACGATCTCAAGTGGGGCATTGTCGAGGAGATCCAGAAACTGGGTTATACCCCGGAGATTTTCACGAATCCACGAGGCGTCCATACTCTGGCGTCGGCACGGTCCTGGCATCCGCGTGACGCCGATGAAATCGCCCGCCGCTGTTGCGGAGCCGTCATTATCGGTATGGCGCGGTGGAAGTTTCAGGACACAAAAGGCGATCCCGCTTTACTGCCCACCGAATTCAACCATTACGAAGGTGCACTTGCGCGTACACTTTGCTTGCCCACGCTCGTACTGGTGCAGTCGGACGTTCTGCGGCGCGTAGTCTTCGACCAGCACTTTGGCGGCTACCTTGCTGAATTCTCTCCCACTGCCGATGTGCCGTGGCTCCACTGCCCGGAATTCAAGGTCCCCTTCGGCTACTGGGTGGATATGCTGGAGGAGCGGCGTGACGTGTTCCTCGGTTACTCGAGCAAATCCGCCTCTACCGCCGAGGCGGTGCGCACGTTTCTGCAGAGCAAAGGCGCGCGCGTGCTCGACTGGCAGAGCGATTTTATCCCCGGCCGTACGATCCTGGGCCAGATTGAAGAAGCAGCCGCGCGGTCCGTCGGCGGCATCTTCCTGTTCACTAAGGACGACGACATGGCCGACGGCCAGATGGCCGCGCCTCGCGACAATGTGGTCTTCGAGGCCGGGTATTTCATCGGCGCCAAGGGCAAGCGGAACGTACTGATCATCCGCGAATCAGGCTCCAAGATGCCCGCCGATCTCGGTGGCGACATCTACGCGTCGCTGAAGGACCAGAAAGACATCCAACCCATACAGCGCGTGCTCGAGGCCTTTCTCGACGCGATCTGACGTCTACTTTTGCTCCACCGCATCGGCAACCACCTGCGCGCGCAGGAAGTCCACGATGTTCTGCTGCAAAGCAGGGGAGAGATCGCGGAACCCGCGGGCGCTGAAGGCCGCCTCCGAATAGTCGGTAAACTTCTGCACCGCCAGATCGTACTGCAGCGCGGCGAACACTGGATTCACAAAGGACAGTTGGAGTGTCGCCGTGCCACCAGGCGCGATCGGTGTCGTAATGTTCCAGAACGCGCCTTGGCGTTTAGTCCCATCGGGAGCTGCCCCGGAGTTGCGAGCCGTCACTCCCGAAGTAACAGTCCCCTCAAGGATCACGCGGATCGGTTGGCTGGCACTGGCGGGGATTGTGATCGCTCCGTTGTTCTTGATCTGAATCGCCTGGTTACTGATGTTCACACCGCCCGAAGTGGTGTTCTGCTGGCGGGCTCGTACAACCGTGATGTTACTTAGGTTGATGCCCTCATGATCCAGAATCACCTGATGTAAGTCGGCCCCGCCATCGCCCGCCCTTTGGTAGGGGAACGAGATGCCGGCATCCCACACCTCAGCGGTTTTCATCGTATCCGTACCGCTGGCGGCCATCAGCGATCCCATCTTGTGCTTCTTGAAATCGCCGTAGAGACGCAGGCCCGTCTGGCCGACGAACTGCGCCAAACCGTCGGAGACGTCGTCGGCGTCGGCGAAGTGTGTGGTCAGCGAGAGGTTGGTCACCGCGGCAGTTTCGGGGTTCTTCAGTTGAAACACGTTTGAGCTCATCGGATGGAAGACCTTGTGGCAAGTGAAACAGCCCCCACCGCCGTTGTCGATGCTGGAGCGGAACCGCCGCTTCCCTTCGCTGACTGAGGCCGCGTCGAGACCAAGGACCTGCAACAACGCCGCCGATGCCTGGTCGGGCACGGGCAGCGTCATCATCCAGGCGGTCTCCGCCGTCACCTCGCCCACCGATTTCTCATTGGAGATACCGTCATGATCGAAGTCGGTAGTTGCGTCGAAACCGCCCGGATGGCCCGTCTGGTTGGCGACGAATTCCGCGGACTGCAAGCCAAAGTGCGTGTTAGGCGCGATGACAGAGAAACTGCGCAGAGTCTCGCTGGTACCCATGGAACCGTGCGCGAACGTAAGTCCGGGAATGCCGGCGGCCCGTTCTTGGGCATTCAGAAGCTCGGCTGCGCCTGAACCCCAAAAGCTGCCCGCGTTGCGTTCGGTGCCATTCGTTGGCAGGTTAAACAGGGAACGCGCAGTGCCGCCCACACGAGAGCGCGAGTGACACGCATTGCAGCTGGTAACGTCTTTGGAATTGGCGCCGTCGAAAGGCTGATACACGAACTCGTTGATGGCGCGGCCGAGCAGCGCCAGTCGGCTCTGATACGGAAGAACTCCGGGGGCCCACGTGGAGTTCAGCAGACCCGCGGAGATGAGATTGGCGATATTCGTTTCCACGGCTGAGGGCAGCAGCGGCGGGCTATTCTGCGCGGCGGAATCCAAGTCAGCCTGGTTGATGCGAATGCGCGGCCCGGTGGTGTTAGGCCCGCTGGTCACGGTCTGGAACGGATTCTGCAAAAGCACCGGTACGACGTTGCCTTTTCCCAGCGGATCGACGAGGGGAAAGCTGCCCGGCGATGAGGCGATCACGGGGAATCCGGTCTCCGCGATCAACGCGGTCCGCTGCGGGAAGAAGGCGGTTTGCGCCAGATCGACTGGGAACTTCGCCGTAGTGAAGCGACCGTTGGTGTCGGTGATTACGCTGAACGCGTCCTCGAACGCGACCGGGGTGCCATTCACTGCGGTCACGGGAGCGTTGATGCGAATACCCGAAGCAGAGACCTTGAAGCCTGCCAACGGTACGCCGACGGAATTCAAGAATTGCGATCGGGATTTCAACGTGGTCACGTCCATGCCCGCCGGAACCCTCACCGTCCACAGCTCCCAGACTGTGCTGAAAAAGCTATTTCCCGCGGCTCGGGAAGCCACTAGTTGCGGGTTGGTGAGCGACGGCAGCACTTTGCCCTGAGAGTCTACAAACTTGAACAGCGTCTGCGGGGGAGATACGCCATCGTTGACGAACGTCGCTCCGAGTTGGACTGTCTGCCCTTGAAAGAAGCCGCTGATGGGGGTGGTTTGAGGTGTCAACGTCGAGCCCGGTGGAACCACAAACGCGCTCACATAGACGTTGGTTCCATAAACGTTCGTCACCAGGCTGGAGGCGGTCAATTTGCCTATTGAATCCAGCCGCGCCGGAACATTGTTCGGATCGTAGGCGCGCGAAACCAGT
The DNA here is from genome assembly GCA_039934475.1 of Bryobacteraceae bacterium. Classification (GTDB taxonomy): domain Bacteria; phylum Acidobacteriota; class Terriglobia; order Bryobacterales; family Bryobacteraceae; genus JBDTMC01. The sequence goes on from JBDTMC010000093.1 coordinate 19,216, forward strand.
ACCGCCCGCAGCCGCCACACGGGGCTGAAGAGGCGCGCGATCAAGTCTGTCACACCTGCCGCGGCGCCATAGGGGACCGCTTCCAGAATCACGGGTTGGGGTACGCGGTCGCCATTGTCGTTGTAGAAGAGAACGTACATGTCGGCATTGCCGTCGCCGTCTGACTGCGCCTGGCCGTTCACGCGCGGCGGGAACTGCATGGTGATTGCGGAGCCGTTAGCCCAGGCCGGCAAGTCCACCATGTTGAGCGGCGTGGAGGGTAGCGGTTCCAGGCGCGGATCACCCGCGAAAGGAGTGCCGATCGGCGGCAGCGCGTTCACAGCCTGAGCATTTAGCCCAACCGCTCCGAATAGGAACGCTACAACGGCGGCTATCCAAAGCCGCGAGCCCAATGTACGAGTGAGGTTCATTGATTTACTTTCTCCAGTGGCGTTTCTATGGATTCGCCAATGCGCAGCAAGCCGCAGCAATTTTAGCGCATGCAAGCGGTGGCCAGATGTGAATTTATATTGCTGCTATTACAAGGCCGCGAGGAGAAGAGCACAAAGGTTCCAGGCGATCACGACGGCGTAGAAAATGTTAACGCGGCTCAGTACGCGGAAACGCTGTGTGCGCCAGCAGAAGACACCGATCCCCAGAGCCATCAGTTTTATTATCAACACTCCGGCCAAGGGCGAGCCGGTAATCTGCATAGCAGATCGCACCACAGGGTTGCCCTCCCTCACTCCGTAGAGCAGAAAGGCGACGGTGGTTAGCAAGTCCAGCAACTGGAGGTAAGAGTAACGAACCA